>CAYTPO010000252.1:0-36928 GCA_964439815.1 uncultured Thiotrichales bacterium | reverse complement strand
GAAGCACTGGAAAAGAGAATTGCCGATCTGGAACAGAGGCTCGATCAGTAACCCTGCATGACACTGTCCATCGTCCTGGGCCGCGCACTCGACGGCCTCAACGCGCCGGCCGTCAGAGTGGAAACCAATCTGGCCAACGGCTTACCCGGCATTTCGATCGTCGGGCTGCCGGAAACAGCCGTCAAGGAGAGCAGGGACAGGGTTCGTGCTGCCATCACCAACTCTGGGTTCGAGTTTCCCGATCGCCGGATTACCATCAACCTGGCCCCTGCCGACCTGCCCAAGGACGGTGGACGCTTCGATCTGCCCATTGCACTCGGCATACTGGCCGCCTCTGGACAGATAGCGAGCGACTACCTCACCGACCACGAATTTGTCGGTGAACTGTCGCTGGCCGGGGAGCTGCGGCCCATCACCGGCGCACTACCCGCTGCCCTGGCCGCCGGAAAAGCGGGGCACGGGCTGATTCTCCCGCTGGAGAATGTCGAAGAAGCGGCACTGGTGACCTCGCTCGATATTCGCGCCGCCCGCCATCTGCTCGATGTCACCCAGCACCTCAATGGTGGCAACAACCTGGCCCGCCACAAGAGCAGACCAATGGCAACCATGCCGGATTACGGCGTGGACATGAGCGATGTCCGCGGTCAGCCACAGGCCCGTCGCGCCCTGGAAATCGCTGCTGCCGGACGCCATCACATGCTGATGGTTGGGCCACCCGGAACCGGCAAGACCATGCTGGCAACCCGTCTTGCCACGATCATGCCGCCCATGACCGATGCCGAGGCGCTGGAAAGCGCTGCCATACTCTCCATCGGGCGCGGCGGCTTCGATAGCAGCAAATACCGACAGCGGCCAGTACGAACCCCACACCACACCTCCTCCGGCGTCGCACTGGTCGGCGGAGGATCAAACCCGCGACCTGGCGAGATTTCATTGGCAACCCACGGAATTCTGTTCCTCGACGAGTTCACCGAATTCGAAAAACGGGTACTGGAAGTCCTGCGCGAACCACTGGAAACCGGCCATATCACCATTTCCCGAGCAGCCCGGCAGGCCGACTTTCCCGCCAACTTCCAGCTCATTGCCGCAATGAACCCCTGCCCTCAGGGATACGACTGTGACCTGAGAAACAACTGCCAATGCACGCCAGAACAGCAGCGACGCCACCGTTCCCGCATTTCGGCCCCGATTCTCGACCGCATCGACCTGCAGATCGAGGTACCCAAACTACCCAAGGAAGCCCTGCGGGAGCGTAGCGCGGAAACCGAAGACAGCGCCACCATTAGAGCGCGGGTTACCCACGCCAGACAACAGCAGATAGCGCGCTGTGGCAAAGCCAATGCCACCATGACCAACCGTGAAGTCGAAACCTGGTGCACGCTCGACGATTCATGCCAGACGCTGCTCGATACCGCAATGGACCGCTTCAATCTATCCGCACGGGCTTATCACCGCATACTCAAGGTAGCCAGAACTATTGCTGATTTGGGAAATTGTGAGGAGATTTCGACGCTGCACCTGACCGAAGCATTGGGATACAGGGCAATGGACCGGTGGATGACCGGGAAGTGAAGTAGCAGACTGGGGGGGGGTTATCTGGCCAGGGAGGCCATGTAGTCTACGGAAGCTTTGATGTCTTCATCGGAAAGATCGAGACGACCACCTTTGGGGGGCATTCCGAATGTGCCATACAACGTACTCTGATAGAGCGCATCCATCCCCTTGACCGCCACCTTGTGCCAATCTTCCCGATTGCCGGTTCGTGGAGGCATGAACTCGTGGCAGCCGGAGCAGGCCATCTCGAAAACCACGCCACCACGTTTTTCAGGTGGCAACGCCGAGACGTCAAACGGGTTGTAGCCGAACGGAGGCATGGCCTCCATGCCGGCAACCGGCTGGCCGGCGCCAGAGGCACCGGCAGCAGAGGATGACTGATCGGGTACTGCTGCAGCGGGTGCCGGTGCAGCGCCGGCGTCTGCCGCAGGAGCAGCAGCCCCTGCCTTGGGTGCATCAGTCGCCTCACCCTTGTCACCTTCTCCCTTCTTCTTGTCGGGCTCCAGTACGGGAGGCGTCAAACCGGACTCCTTCAGCATGTAGGCTATCGCCTTCATCAAATCCTTGTCTGTCAGACTGGGGTCATCACCACGCGGTGGCATGTCGCCCTTGCCCTTCTGTGCGGTTTTCAACAACGACGCAAAACCACGCTCATACCGTTCGGCCCAGTCGCTGGAACCAATCATCGGTGCACCCATCGAACCTTCGGTATGACACTCGCCACAGACATCACCCACGATCTCCTTACCCGTTCTGACCGGGGGTACCTTGGGTACAAAGCCGGCCTTGACCATGCCGATCCGCTGCAATCTCTCGGTAACCAGCGCATGCTGAACCTTCATGTTCTCTTCGGTATCGGCACCTTTCGTCGTATTTCTGCCGATCGTATTGACCAGGCTGCCGACCAGAAACCATACGGCGACGCCGACGACAGCCAAACCAACCAACAGCACAACAATTGCCATCGGGTCCTTACTTTCAGTTTTCACAATAAACTCTCCAGCATCCGCTCTTAACTATAATTACCTCAGTCTCCTGCCCTTTTGAGAAATATCATTGACTCTCAAACTTCAGGTGGCCAATAGAATCAAAGGCAGGCGATTATAGGGGAAATTGCACCATACTTACAGCCGAAGGCAGCAAGCGCATGGCATAGCGGGGCACCTCATAACGGAATCCACGGTTCAAACGAGTATGAATGATGCACAATGCCGGTTACTCAGCGGATCAAACGCTCGTGCCAGATACGTCGGTCCAGCCCCGGATTCCGGCCACCGCCTTAGCGCCACTCCTTCTTGACGCCAAAATAGACGAAGCCTGGTAGCTGGGTCACCTCCTCACGCTCGGAATAGTCGGCGTTATAGCTGTAACCGGAGACATTGCGGTGGGCCGTGGCATTGACGATTTCACCGTACAGACTCAGACCATCAATTCCTGCCTTGTAATCGACACGCAGGTCGAGGCGGAAATAGGCCGGTAGCCGGCGTGAATTGATATCACCATACAAGGCCCGAAAACTGCCGGGATTCTCGACATCCGGCTCGGCTCCAATCACCGGCGTATAGGGTGCGCCACTATGGAATTTCACCTTGCCGCTGATGGCAAATCGCTCATTGAGCTTGCGCCTGGCCACCAGCGTGGCAATCAGTGGCTGATCGAATTCAAAATCGAACGCCTGGCCGGTACGACTGTCCTTGCGATTCGCATCGGACCAGGACAATGCCAGCCAACCCGACCAGAGATCCGTCAACGTCTTCCTGACCAGCACCTCCACACCCTTCGCCCGCCCTTCACCATGATTGGTGTACTTGAGCACTTCATCACTGGTGACCAGATCATCAAAGGTCTTGTAATAGATTTCCGACTTCCAGTACCAGCCATCGCCGCGGCGCTGCTCGACACCCGCCACCAGATGGTCGGAGCGCATATACTCCAGTTCGGGGTTGCCAAACACCTTCTCTACCTGGGCAAAGTCGGGGAATTCATGATAGCGCCCAGCTGCCGCGCTGAAGATCAACTCATTGTCAGCGGCATATTCCAGCCTGATACGAGGCTCCAGCTTGGTCTTGTCCAGGTAATCCTCACCATTGACACCCAGCCCGAGCGTCAATGTGGTTCGCTGCGACAATGCCATCCCATCCTCAAGGTAGGCCTGCACTCCCCGAACCGTCAGCTTCCCGCTGGAGGCAATCTCCTCGGCATCGGTCACGCGACAGTCTGCATCAAATTCGGTACACCCCGGATCATGGAACCTGGCATCATAATCCAGCTTGTGCTGCTTCAGCGTGGCACCGGTCTTCAGCTGATGTCCTGCCCGCTCGACAAACAGGTATTCGCCCTTGAGCGCCAGCGCATTCTGGCGGATCTTCAGCGAACCGGCATTGCCTTCCCTGCCCTTCTCCGTTGTATCGCGGTTGGACAACCCCCAGCGATAACGGCCTCCTGCCGCGGTCTCTCCCTGCAACGTCATGGCCTGGCGGTGATAGTTGACATCGGCCTTGTACTCTCCCACCAGCACCGGATCCTGCAGAAAGAGATCATCGTCATCCTCGATAATGATCTTGGCCTCATCCGCGGCACCATCCACGAACAAGCGCAACTTGCGCTGCCCGGACAGGTCGATCAGGTACTTGCCACGATAGTCGAAATACTTGGGCAGCTGCACGATCTTCACCGTATCGTCACCGTCATCAATAATATCCTTCAACAGCAGATCGTAGTAGCTCATCCGCGCCGAAAACAGGCCGCTCTGATGCTCCGCCGTCTTTCCTTCCACCAGAACACCGGTATCGATCAGACTGATATCCAGCATGGTTCGCCGCTGCTCGGCGGGATCCCGGGTGGTCACATCGATCACGCCACCAATGCCGGTCTGGTATTCCGCCCCGAAACCCGCGGGATAGAAATCGAAGCGCTTGACCAGATCACCATCGATCACACTGTTACCGGTAAAATGAAACAGGTATCCGGTGGGCATGAAGTCAACGAAATAGAGATTGTTTTCCGGCCTGGAGCCACGAATTGCAACGCCGCCTTCCCCATCTTCATTGACCGCCACCCCGGGCAAGGCTTCAATGGCACGCAACACATCACCACCCGCACCAGGAACCGCCATCAACTCATCGCCACTGAAGCTCAACCCCAGGGGCACATCTCCCGGTTCCGGCGCCGCTTCATCAGCAGTCACCTCCACCGTATCGAGTTGCTGCACTTCTGCAGCAGCCACCGTTGCAGCCAGACAGGCCAGCAAGGCAACGGTGGCATGGTTCATTCGCTTGTCCTTTTTCATGATACCAACCACTGATTCGTTCAAACCGGCCAGGACAGCCTGACCAGCGCCCCACCGGATTCGGCGCAGCGAATTTCAATGCTGCCGTTATGCTGCACCATGATCTTCCCGGCAATTGCTAACCCCAGGCCATGACCGCCGCGCTTGCGACTGCTCTCCAGGCGCACAAAGGGTTTCAGCACCTTGTCACGGTCAGCTTCGGGGATACCCGGCCCATCATCATCCACGGCAATGGAAGCCCGCCCTTCACTGACAGCAACCTCGACACGCACTCGGGTTCGGGCAAACCGCAGCGCATTGTCCAGCACATTGCCCAATGCCCGTGCCAATGCCTTCCGGTCCAGGCTCACCACGGATGCAGGCGGCACCCGATCCACCATTTCGATTTCCAAATCCGGATACTGACGGCGAATTCGCTCGGCAATGCCGCTCACCCATTCGAACAGGTTGCCGACCGGCTCCCGCTGCAGCGCCAGTTGACGCTCGTAGCGGGCATTGGCCAACAACTCTTCGACCAGCGACTCCAGTTCGGCAACATCCTCCTCCAGACTCCGCACAAAGCGTTGCGAATCAACATCGGATGACTTCTGCTGCAACATCTCCAGCGCAAAACGCATTCTCGCCAGTGGCGTCTTCAGGTCGTGTGACACGGCATTGGTGAGTTCGCGGCTGCTTTCGATCAGCCGCTCTATATCGCCCGCCATACCATTGAAGCGTTCACCGGTATCGAACAGCGTGGAGTGTCGGCGCAACGAAACCCGGGCTTGCAGATCCCCCTCACCAAAGCGCCGCGTCGTGTGATTCAGTTTGCGCACATCCTTCCCCAGCGAGGCCAGCCACAGCAGTATTGCCAGGGCAACAATCACTACCGGTACCAGTAGCAGGAGGTAATTGCTGAAACGTATTTCACTGATGATCGGCCCGGCCTTGAAGACATAATCACTGTCGAGCACGCGGCCATAGATGATTTCGTGATTACCTTCCAGCCGCTGCGTCGCGATCAGGCCATCGGCGACCTGCTCCCGGAGAGGCGCGGGCAGCTCCAGCTCATCAAATCGATAGAGTTCCACCGGAAAGCCAAAATATGGTTGCAATTGCGCAATGACCGCCGGCCACTGTGCCTCGGGTAATGGTGCCAGCCTCCGGCCAATCAGCTTGATCGGCCCGATCGCCAGCACCTGGTTTTCCCGTGTCAGGTCGTGCTCCCAATTGAGCTGCAGCACTGCATCCCCGGAGCCCAGCCGCTTCAGCATCATTTCGCGGGGGTACTGGACAAAGGCGATATGCCCGGATTCCAACGCCTTTCGCCCCACCCGGTTCAGGTCCAGCTTCGCCACCTCCTGCGGGGAGAGCAGCGCCACGCCATAGGGAAACAGCCGGTTGAGGTCGGCAATGACCCGAGGATAGTCATCACGATCTACCCCCTCGAACTCCTGTTCCAGCAGATGGAAGATCCCGCTGGTGGTGCGCTCCACCTCTTCCTGTACCAGGGTATCGAGGTAATAGTTCAGCGGTACGGAGATCGCGACAAAGGAAAGCAGCAATGCCGCCAGCACCACGCCATAGAGGGTAAGAAAACTGCGCCACATGTCAGGCGTCTCCGCTCGTGGTAACCAGCAAATACCCCTTGCTGCGGACCGTCTTGATACTGGCTGCCTCAGCCGGCAGCTTCCGGCGCAGGCGGGAGATGCGATTGTCGATGGAGCGATCCAGCCCATCATATTCGAGCCCGCGAGTTTCCAACATCATCGCATCACGGCTGACCACCTCGCCCGCATGGCGCGCCAGCAGATAGAGCAGATCGAACTCACTGTCGGTCAGCTCCAGCCGGTCCCCACTGACACAGGCCTCACGCGCAGCAAGATCCAGCCGCAGATGCCCCAGCACAATGGCTCGTGATGCCGCATGTCCATTACCATCCAGCCGCCGCAACAGGGAGTGGATGCGCGCCAGCAACAAGCGGGGTCTTACCGGTTTGGCCACATAGTCATCAGCCCCCAACTCCAGCCCCAACAGCTCATCCATGTCGTCATCCCGTGCCGTCAGCATCAGAATGCCACCACGGTAACGGTCTCGCAGCTCGGTGCAGATCTCGGTGCCTTCCTTTACCGGCAGCATGATGTCCAGAATCAGCAAGTCCGGCTGCAGCGTGAGAACCTGCTCCACCGCACCTTCTCCGCTATGGTGCAGCGTCACCCGCAAACCATTGTCCTGCAGATACTCTGCCGTCAATGCTGCCAGCCGGACATCATCCTCGATAATCAGAATATGCTTGCCATCCACTACGGTCATGTCTGCCCCCTCTTTGCAACAACTACAGCGTAGCAGGCACAGGCCCGAGCAACCGTCATGCTGTGTCCCCGTTGTGTAACCAATTGTATCGACCCGGCAAGTGATACAGGGGGCTCCCTGCACTTACCCCAGACAAACTTTTGTAACTACTCAGTTCATGGTGAGGAATACAACTCGGCAGGGGTAAAAGACTATTTCCGATCCCCCCCGGATCGCCGAGTTGCACTCGGCCTTGCCGACTGCAAGTCGGCGATCCAAAACCGAGCAACTTCGCAACGGTTCGCCGAGTAGACATCCAATTATTTTACCTTTCTTTGCAACCTTCCAGGGCAAACCTGCTCTAAGCTCAGTGAAATCAGGGTCGGGTACTTGCACCACCATTCGGCTACTCGCAGAGTAGTTACCAACCATCAAAACAAGAGGGTCACCAATAATGTTCAAGGATTTCAAGGAATTTGCCATGGGCGGGAATGTCGTCGACATGGCCGTTGGTATCGTCATCGGTGCCGCATTTGGCACCATCGTCAGCAGCCTGGTCGCAGACATCATCATGCCACCCATCGGGCTGCTGATGGGCGGCATCGACTTTGCCAACATCTTTACCGTACTCAGGGAAGGCAGTGCACCCGGCCCCTACGCCACATTGGAAGCTGCCCATAAAGCCGGTGCCATTACCATCAACTGGGGCAATTTCATCAATACGATCATCAGCTTTCTGATCATTGCCTTTGCCATTTTCATGGTCATACGTGGCATCAACAAGATGCGCAAGGAGCAGGAAGCGGCGCCTGCCGAACCCTCTACCGAAGAGGTATTGCTGACGGAAATGCGCGACCTGCTGAAAACCCAGGCACAACTTCAGGCGTTATCCATCAAGGAGTTCAAGGCCAGACAATAGATCGTCTTGAAACCAATTGGCCAGGAGTCCCCGCCCCACAGGTGGAGCGGGGGCTCCTAGCGCTCGAAGGTGTAAACGAGATCCGCACTGCTGGCAATCCCGGAGGCCGCCTGCAGCGCCAGCTTCTCGGTCAGTTTGTAGCGCATGTTGAAGGTGTTGATGGCATTGAACAGACCAATGCCGTACCCCACATAAAGGTCGGGTGTAAGATACTTGCCTAGCGTATAGCTGCCGCCCTTGGTACCCGGTGGTTGCCCCAGCAACATGTAGGAGAGAATGCTCGCATCCGGCATCGAGGGCTCCGAATAGAGCTGTAGCAGGGGCGCCTGTACCGTACCGCGGATTCTTGCGCCGGCCAGCACGTCATAGGCCTCCACCCGCCGCGCCACATCCATATCCAGCCGCGGATTGTCGATGGGGCCGCCACCGAACAGAATGCGGCCCCGCTGCATGTTCAGCTGCTGGCCGTAGACGATATAGTCGCCATTGACCACTTCGATGACCCCGGTTCCGCGCGGTGTCAGCCCCGGCTGCTGCTTGACGACCAGATTGCCTTTGAGCACACCACGAAAATCCGCCGCTTCCACCTTGATGTCATCTCCCAGGACAATCCGCAGATCCAGATAGAAATTTCCGGTCTTGGCCTTTTTCGGTGCTGCGCCATTTTCATCGACGATCACGACATCACTCGAAACCGAGACCACCCCCCCCTCACCACCGCCCCCTCCCGCCTTGATATGCGCACTGGGAATCCGCAGTTCACCTTCGACCCGCATGCCCTTGTCATCCATGCCAATCTTCATGTCCGGGCTGATAACAGCGCGGATATTGCGCGTATTGGCGACCTGAAAACGTTTGCCCTTCAGCTGCAACTGCAACGCACGGGAAGCGGGATCGACCTCTCCGGACAGTGCCAGTTGACCTTCGCCGGATCTCGCCTTGCCGGTAATTTGCAGCGGGCCGTTGCCATCGCTGCGGGCCTTGAGCCGGACATCCTCGATCCGGATCGACATCTGTGGCACTTCTGCGGCAAATGCATCCAGCAGCAATTCACCATTGACCTTTGGCATGGTCACGGTGCCACCCAGCTTGAGATCGGCAGACAACCTGCCTTGCACCGACTGCAGTTGCGGCACAAAGGCACTGATCATCGCCAGATCCGCGAGCCGTGCCTTGATGGTGCCGGCCAGGGCAGCATTGGCATCCATTCCCGTCAGCCTGACTGCGCCATTGATACCACCCAACTCGCCAAGATCGATATCCACACTGGAATCCACCTTCTTGCCATCGAGCCGGGACTGCACACGCGTCTCACCAAAATCAATCTGTACCGGCTCGGCATCACCCGCGACAGTCAACCTCCCCCTGGCCAGCTGGATATCAGCCCCCCCGGTCAATTGGCCACTAGCGCTGAAAGTACCGTTCAGTTTGCCATCCAACGCGGTCTGCAGCTGCATGCCGGTGGGCAGAAATGCCTTGAACCGGGCCGCATCGAGCGAGGCGATGGTCACATCCCCCTTTGCTCCAGCCGTCTTATCCCACTGCCCATCCATACAGATTTTCGCAGGCTTGCTGCTGAGGCAGAGCCCGGTAGCGGAGGCGGCTTCAGCACTGGCCTGCAGCCGTACCGGCTGCTCCAGCTGCCAATCACCCAGACGGGTCTTGAGCGCCGCAAGTTCCATCAGCCTGCCTGACCAGGCTTTACCCTCGAGACCACCGGAAAGCGCCAGTTTCAGGTTTGCCAACTCGCCATCGAGACGCAACTGCAATGCGTGTTTTTCCGGCAATCCCTTGCCACTCAGCGTCAGTTTCGACCACTTCTGCCCGGCCAGCGTCATCTGCCTGCCAGTAAAGTCGATCGTGGAACGGCTGCTCCCCCTGATATCGACCACCGCCTTCCCGGCAAGGCGCTCGACCCGGGTAGCACCCGCCACCAGGTTGCGAATATCCAGATCCAGCGCCACCACCGGTGCTGTAGCCGTCCCCTGCAACGTACCACGCCCCTTGATCGTCCCCTTGAGATCAGGCAGCAAGGTAGCCAGTTGGGGTGCATCGAGTCGCCATTTCAGATCCCACTGCTCGCCCAACCGCCCGTTGGCCCGGATACTGGTTCGACCACTGGAAACTCTGAAGGCATCGATATCGAGCACACCGTTCTGCAGCGCCATCCTGCCAGCGCCTTTGACCGGCTGGCCGCGGAACCTCCCGTTCAGTGCCGTGATACTGGCCACCAGATCGGGCTTGCCATCGATCACCCCCCCTTTCGAACTCATCTGCAGATTCAGATTTCCAGGTAGCTGTGGCCACTGCACACCCGGATTCAACCCCTTGCCATCCACAGTGACCGACCAGCTGACCGCCGGTTTCCATGCCGCCGCTCCTGCGACCCGCAACTCGCCTTCGAGCAACTTTCCCAACAAGCTGAACGTCTGCAACGATGTATCAGAACCCCTCCCTTCCAGTTGCCAGCTGCCCGCCGGAATATCTTGCCCGGCCGCATCGGCCTGCAGTTGAAAGCGATAGTCAGTCAGCAACCCGCTGACCATGAAACTCCCTTTCGGGCTGGTGACCATCGGCTCGGCAGTCAGCGGCCACGCCAGCGAAGACCATTGACCCCGCGCATCGATGGTCTGCGCCTGCAGATCGAAACTGCCACCAGCATGCAACCGCAGCTGGCCATCAGGCGCCTGCACATCGAGCGCCGACAGTGTGATCTTCTTGCCCCTGCCCTGCAGATCGAGACTGGCTTGCAGTGGACCAATATCCCGCCCATCGAGATTGGTATTCAGTTTGGCGACAAAATCCTTCGGCGTACCACTGAAGCTGATCGTTCCCTGCGGCAGGCGATAATCCGGGTTGGCACCGCGCAATGGCCATCCCAGCGATTTCCAGTCACCTTGCAGATCGAGCTTGAGCGGTTGCAGGTCAACATCCCCGGTCAGCTTGATCCGGGCCGGCTGATCGACGAGTTGCAGCAGCACCTCTTCCAGATGCAGTTTGCGGGGATTTCCGCTGGCCTGAAGATTCAGACTGACCGGGCCGGTCTGTTGCAGTGTGGTATCGAGTGTTCCAGAAAGGGTGAACTGCTCCAGATGGCCCCTTGAGACCAGTAATGCTTGCAGCGGTGAAGCCTTCAGCGCAGGAGAAAGAACTCCAAGGTCTGTGGCGCCGAGCTTCAGCGTCGCATCCCATCCAGGTTTGCTGATCAGGTCGGTGACGCTGGCCGACAGTTGTACCTGCATAGCCCCTTCAACCTTCTGTTCCACCTGCAATTTCTCCAGATCACCACTGGCGGTACCACTGCCGGTGAACGTACCAAACTGCGGGTGTTGGTAATTCCATGCCAGGTTGAGATCCAGCGGGTAGCTGCCCTGTGGTTGCACGGTGCCACTCAGCCGGGCAGCGCCTTCCGGAGCCTGAACCTTCAGTTCCACCAGTTGCAGCGCATCACCCTCGGCGGTAGCCACCAGCCTGACGCTTTCAATAATAATGGGTCTTTCCGCACCCCAGGGAAAGATGCGAATGTCTTCCAGATCGAGTTCATCAACATGGATACCGAGGGGCAGGCTGATATCCGGCAGCTGTAGTGGGTCTATATCCTTTTCCGGCGGGTTTTCTGCTGGTGGGGGCAGATGAAGCTCGACTCTGGAGAGTGCCAGTCGCTGCAACCTGAGCTGCCGCGACAGCAATGCACCGGGTTCCCAGCGCAGTGCAGCCTGACCAACTTCGACGGACAAACCGTTCTCCTGCCGATAGCTCAGGCCCACCAGATCCAGCGGCCCAAGAATCCGCCCCTCGGCGCTTTCCCATGCCAGCTGCCCCGGTGCGTATTGCTGCCCCAGCAACAACAGCCTTTGCAGGCCACTGTCTGTGGCAGTGAAATAGCCTACCGTGCCCACCACAACAAGCAGCAGCAACAACAGGAGCCCCAACAACCAGCGCAACAATCCGACCATTACAGATCCGGCCCGATGGAGAGATGCAGCAACAGCTTGTTACCGACCGGCTGGGTCAGACCCCGGCCAAAATCGATTCGCACCGGGCCAATCGGTGAGCGCCAGTGCAGGCCCAGGCCAACACCGGTCTTGTAGTCGGGTGAATCATCAAATGCATCTCCACTGTCCACAAACGCCGCAATACTCCATTTTTCACTGATTGGAAATTCATACTCCACGCTGGCCTCGATCAGATGCTTGCCACCCACCACATCATTATCCGCATTGACCGGCCCGATCACCGAGTACTTGTAGCCCCGCACGGTGCGGTCACCACCGGTAAAGAATCGCAGCGAAGTGGGCAGCGCATCGAAATCCGACACCCAGGTCGTCCCCAGCGCCGCACGACCGATCAAACGATGCCGGTTTTCAAAGCTGCGTACCCATTTGGCCGCAACCAGCGGCTGAATGAAGCTGGTATCCGACAGTAACGCATCTGCCCCACCGCGCACGAACAACCGCAGCCAGGCACCGTTTTCCACGTAGATTCGCTTTTCCAGCTCGGTCGGCAGCGTTCGCGTCCATTCAGCGCTCGGAATCAGCAACGTGCTGGTCGGAGTTTCATCTCCCACTTCGAAGCGCTCTACGCGATAGTCCAGTGCATAGGTCTTGAGCCAGAAACCCTGCCGATAGCGATAGTAACCACCCACGGAATAGGCTTGGTAATTGCGGGTATCGGAATGCTCATCCACCCAGGACGAACGCAGCCCCCAGGCATCAGCGCGGGGATCCTCGCCGGGGATAATGTATTCACCGGCAATGCCATTCCTTGTCCCCGGGGCCAGGGCTTCGGCCTTGGAGGGGGGCCCCCGGGAGTTCACTCTTCTACCGGTTACGCCCGCCTTGGCACGCACCCCGGTATCCGTGCCATAACCAATGCCATAGACGTATTTGCGGGGCTTTTGCGGCTTCAGCAGCACCTCGACCGGAATGACCCGATCCGTAGCCGCTTCCGGGGAAGCATTGATTTCAACCTGCTTGTAGTACTCGGAGTTGCTCAGATCACCCTGCAGCTGCTGCAGATCCCCCGCCTCGTAAAACTGGCCCGGCTCAATCTCGACATAACGCCGCAGCATCTCCTCTGACAGCCAGTCCTTCTTCTCCTGCCGAAAGACGACATCACCCAGCCTGTAGCGCGCACCGGTGGCAAAATGCAGCGTGATTTCGGCCACATAGCGCTTGAGATCGACACGAATTTCGTTCTTCTCCAGCTTCGCATCAAAATACCCCCGCTCCGATGCGATGACCTGAAGGCGCTTCTTCAATGCCTCATAGGCTTGCTGATCCAGCGGTTCACCCTGCCGCAACCGGGTTTTCGCCAGCGCCTGCCGGAACTGCGGATCATCCTCACCTGGCCCGACAACCTTCAGATCGAGCCGAGTAACAACGATTGCCTCGCCCGGCGATACCCGATAGGTTGCATGCCAACCATCATCCTGCTGCTCAAGGCTGGATTCCACACTCGCGCGATAGTAACCAAATGGTTGCAGCGCTTTCTCTATCTGCCTATCGGCAATGCGATGCAGATAGCGCAACCGCGCAACAGAAGGCACTTTCGCACCATTGAACTGCCAGATTTCGAGATACCCCTGAACGTTCTTCAACAGCGCGTCCTCCACGCCGAGAAGCGTCACCTTGACCGGTATACCATCAGGCGCCGATGCTGCTGAACGCTCCGCGGCCAGCAACCCAGCAGGAGAGGCGACAACCAGCCAGGCCAGCAGACAGGCAATCATTATCCTGTGAATGTATCCGGGCAGATGGTCGAAAAGAGATGGTGGTGGGAACAAGCGGCGCATCCAGGCTATGAGCAGCCGATGATTATAACCTGAATCCGGGGCTTGACCGCGGCGCCTGGTACAAGCTTCTGATTATACGGCGGATAAATGGAACGGCTACTCGACCGGTGACCTGAATCCAGGCTTTGAAGCCCAGGGGGGACTTCCTCGGGTGCATCCAGACGGTGTTAAGTCCCGCAGGCTCCTTGTAGAATCTGCAGGCAAACCATTATGAACCCGTATCACCATGCCACATCCCACTCTGCTAAAAACACTCACCCTGCTGCTCTGCCTGACAACGCTGCCAATCCTGGCCGCCGACAGGGTCTACCGTCTGACCATGGCCGAGAGCTGGCCGAAGAACTATCCGATTTTCGGTGAAGCCAACAAGGCACTCGCCAACCTGGTAGCAACCATGTCCAATGGTCGATTGCAGATACGCATCGACTCGGCCAACAAGCACAAGGCGCCTTTCGGTATTTTCGACATGGTGCGCTCGGGGCAATATGACATGGGTAATTCAGCCTCCTATTTCTGGAAGGGGAAGGTACCCAACACCCTCTATTTCACCACCATGCCTTTCGGCATGATTGCCCCCGAGCAGTATGGCTGGTTCTATTACGGTGACGGCATGAAGCTGATGCAGAAGGTCTATGAACCGTTTGGCTTGCTCTCCTTTCCGGCAGGCAATACCGGCAACCAGATGGGGGGATGGTTCAAGAAGGAGATCAACTCCGTTGCGGACATCAGGGGGCTGAAGATGCGCATTCCCGGATTTGCCGGCGAGATACTGGCCAAACTGGGGGCCAAACCGGTCAATATCGCTCCGGCAGAGCTCTATACCGCGCTGGAACGCAATACCATCGACGCCCTGGAATGGGTGGGCCCCTCACTGGATCTGCGCATGGGATTCCACAAGATTGCCCCCTATTACTACACCGGCTGGCACGAGCCCGCCGGGGAAATGCAATACCTGATCAACCGCAAGAAGTGGGACAGCTTGCCGGAGGATCTGCAGGAGATTCTGCGCGTGGCAATGCGGAATACCGCTTACAATACCTACATCAGAACCACACATCTCAGCGGTATCAATCTGGCAAAGATGCAAAGCGAGTACCCAACTATCCAGATCAGAACCTTTCCGCGCGAGGTACTGGCGCTACTGAAAAAGGCCAATGACGAGCTACTGCAGCAGAAAGCCGCTGCCGACCCACTGGCCAGGGAAATCATCGAATCACAGAAAGCCTACCAGCAGAAGGCGCGGGCATGGACGCTGATTTCGGACAAGGCCTACCTCGATGCCCAGGCGACAGAGCAGTAGCCAGCTAACGGTCGATAGCCCCTCCAACGCTCAGAAGGATTCCCAGCTTGCCTCCCCACCAGCAACCTTGCGCCGAGAACGGGAAACATACCCGTCCCCATTGTCTGCATCTTCCGGCACCACACGCCCTTTACCCTGAGGGGCTTCGCTGCCGGCAACAGCCTGGTGATCCTGCTTCGCCTGTACTGCAACCTGCCGTGTCGATTCTGCCGTCATCGACACCTTGAACTGCGCCATCAGGCTGGAGAGTCGGGTCGCATGTTCACTCAGCACCCGCGCTGCTTCCGAGGAGTCCCTGGCAAGCCCGGTATTCTGCAGCGTACAACTCTGCAGTTCCGATATCGAACTTTCAATCTGTCCGATACTGTTGGATTGCTCTCGCGTTTCATCGGCAATCTCGTCGACCACATCGACCAGCTCCCCCATCGAGGAGAAGATGTCTTCGAGCACGCTGCCAGCACGATTGACCAGACCCGCACCACTGGTTACCTTTTGCTCGCTGTCTTCCAGCAATGCCTGGATTTCACTGGCAGCGGTAGCGCTTCGCTGCGCCAGATTCCGCACCTCATTGGCCACCACGGCAAACCCCCTGCCCGACTCTCCGGCCCGTGCCGCTTCCACCGACGCATTCAATGCCAACAGATTGGTCTGAAAGGCGATCTCTTCGATGACGCTGATGATTTCATTGGCCTTCTTGCTGGATTCGGTGATCGCATCCATGGCCTGGATCACTTCACCAACAACCTCCTCACCATGATGGGCCTTCTGGTTGACATTATTGGCGAGCGTTGTTGCCGCCCTGGCATTGTCCGCATTGGCATGCACCGCACCAGACAACGCATCGATATTGTTAACCGTACCGGCCAGTAATTGCGACTGCTCTTCGGTGCTCCTGTCCAGCTCGGCACTCATGACCGACAGTTTCGCCGACTCGGAATCCACATCACTCGCGGTAGACTTCACCCGAGTCACTAACCCCTTCAACTGCACCACCATATCCTTGAGAGCGACATAGACTCCTCTCGGGTTTTGGCGGTCCAGCACAACTTCGAGATTTCCCTTGGCCACATCCCGCGCTATCCCTGCCAGCTCCAATGGCTCCCCCCCCAGTGGCCGGCTGATACTCCGGGCTATGAAAAAGGCGATAACAGCACCCGCCAGCATCATCAGCAGCGTCACCAGCAATACATCCTGAATGACCGATGCCTCGACCGCCTCCTGCTGCTCATGATCCTTGATGATTTCCAGACCACCAATTACCTTGCCGGAGTAATCCCTGACCGGCGATGCATAGATCCCGAAATCGGTTTCTTCATTCTCATTCATGTAGATGACGGTCTCACCCTTCATGACACGATCGAGAACCTTGTTATCAATAATATCGCGCTCGATCGTGGACAGGGAGGGTATGAACCCCTGTCCCTTCTGCAGATATATCGCCAGATCCACATGGTACAGCGCCCGTATCTGCTCAAAGAACGCCTGATTCAGTGCCAGGCCTATCTCGAACGTTCCCACATGAGTCCCGTTGTGGGAAACCGGAACTACTCCGCGCAGCCCCAGTCCCGCAACTCCTGATTCGATACCCCTTACTGTCTCCTTCAACGAATTGGCAGCTACCACGGTATGCCGAAATCCCGAGAGGTCATCACCAAATTTTTCTGGCTTGTGCGCACGGAAAAAGGAGCGTCCGTCCGGCAGATGAAACTGGAACTGCCGCACGCCATAGCGCTTCTGCAAGTCGTGAAATATTCCCCGAGTCAGCTGATCGATCTTCTCCCTGTCACGATCTGCGAAGGCTCGCTGCAGTTCATCGACATCGGAAATGGTGATCGCCAGGGCAGAGGCCAACTGTATGCGGCTTTCGATTTCGGATCGGACGGATGCCGCGACGAACTTGAGCATCTCCTTTTCCGCAGTATGCGTGACATCATTCAGGCGACTGATGAAGACCGACACCAGCGTGAATGCCATGATCATCAATGAGACAACCAGTGCCGCCGAAATACGTTGCTGAACTGTAAACCGCTTGTACACAATAAACCCCTGTTATTCTATCTTCCCGTGTGGATTGCTCACAGAATCGGACTGTTGTCTGAGATAGATCGGCCGCTATTCCGGCTGCTCCAGCCTATTCATGATCAATGGCAGATGAGACACGACCGGCAGCCCATCAAGACAGTCCGGATAGGGGACCACAAGGTGCTACCATGTGGCCTTGCACCACAAACAGGATAGCCAAGTCGCTTGGGGAATCATGACCGGCAAACCAATCAATCTGATACTGACGGTGGCGCTGATCTCGATGATCGGCCCCTTCAGTATCGACACCTACCTGCCGGCATTCCCATCCATCGAGACGGATCTGCAAGTCAATCGGGCGGTATTGTCACAGACCCTGGGGGCCTACCTGCTGGGGTTTGCGGTGACGACTCTCTTCTGGGGGCCGCTTTCCGATCGTATTGGCCGACGCAATGTGATGCTGGGTTCCATCTTTCTCTACAGTACCAGCTCGGTATTCTGCGCCATTGCCCAGGATTTCAACGTGCTCCTGCTGTCACGTATCCTGCAGGGGATAGCAGCCAGCGGCGGCTTTGTTGCCAGCCGTGCAACCATCCGCGACGCCTTTGGCAATCACCAGGCACAAAGGGCCATGTCCTATATCATGATGCTCTTTTCCCTGGCACCGGCCATTGCCCCGATACTCGGTGGATGGCTACATGATATTGCCGGTTGGCGCAGCATTTTCTATTTCCTTGCCAGCTATGGCATGGTCGCCATCGTGCTGATTCTGTTTTCCGTACCGGAGACGCTACCGGTGGAATCCCGCAAATCCTTCCACCCCGCCTATGTGCTGCGAACCTATCTCGGTATTGTGCAGAACATCCGCTTCATGGCACTGGTGCTTTCTCTCGCTACCGGGTTTGCGGGGCTGTTCCTCTATATTGCCGGGGCGCCAACCGTCATCTTCGATTTTCTCGGCATGGGCAGCAACGACTTCTGGGTACAGTTCATTCCGGTCACTGCCGGCATCCTGACAGGCTCGTGGATTGCCAGCAGGCTGATTCATGCACTGGGAACCACTCGTGTCGTCAACACGGCATTCCTGGTCATTGGCCTGGGCTGCATGAGCAATATCATCCAGCTTTGGTGGTTGCCAACCAATCCGGTCACCGTGATTCTGCCCATCGTCATCTACGCAACCGGGCTGACAATGGCGATGCCGGGGATTACCATTTCCGCCCTCGACTGCTTTGCGGAAAATCGGGGTGCTGCGGCAGCCATGCAGAGTTGCAATCAGATGATCATCAACGCAGTGGTTGCCAGCGTCGCAGTGCCATTGCTCAGCGGCAAACTGCTGTATTTCGTGGCTGGTCAGGCCTGTTGTTTTCTGGCAGCATGGGGTTTGTGGCGGCTCTCGAATTCGAATCGGCCTGCCCTTACCTGATTCACTGGTAACTCTTCAGCAAATACCTGAATCCGAGGTTTCCATGTCCCAGCCTGTTCTGTTCTCCATTCTCGAATCATCCGCTCACCCGCAAATGTCTGACCTGTATCGGCAGAAAGGATTCGAAGAGCTGAAATTCACCTCACAGCGCAAGGCCATCAGCAAACTCAAGCACATTAGTCCCGAGGTCATCGTGGCTGAATTCTTTTACGGGTATGGTAACAACTACGCGGGCGTCAATGTCTCCAATCTCGACACCTTGCTGGCCAGTCTGCAGCGCTATTCGCCCGATACCCGCGTCATCGTCGTGGTCAGCAAGGCGGAAGCCGGGCATGTCGCCAAACTGCAAAAGCTGTTTCCGTTACATGCCGTCTTGCAACACCCCGTATCCAGGGATGATATGGAAGCTGCGTTACAGCAATGATGGTGCTGCCCACTCTGGATGGATGAGGGGCAGACACCATTGGCAGGAGACATCTGCGCGGACTTCAGGGGTTAACCGAGCCGTTCCATGAGGGTCAGTGCCTGAAATGGCGCATACCCGTGAACACCATGGCCATGCCATGCTCATTGGCCGCATCGATTACCTCATTGTCCCGCATGGAACCACCCGGCTGAATGACAGCCTTGATGCCCGCTTCATGCGCTGCATCGATGCCATCACGGAAGGGGAAGAACGCGTCCGATGCCATGACCGATCCGGCAACGGTCAGATTCTCATCCTGCGCCTTGATGCCGGCGATCTTCGCAGAATAGACCCGGCTCATCTGCCCTGCACCTACCCCGATGGTCATCAGATTGTTGACGTAGACAATGGCATTCGATTTGACGAACTTGGCCACCTTCCAGGCAAACAACAGATCCTTCATCTGCTGGTCGGTAGGTGCCAGCTCGGTCACGATTTTCAGGTCGGCTTCACTCACCATGCCCAGATCACGCTCCTGTACCAGCAATCCACCATTGACCCGCTTGTAGTCAAACGCAGGCAGCGACTCACCCAGTTCACCGCAGACCAGCAAACGAATATTCTTCTTGGCCGCGACCGCCGCTACTGCTCCCTCACTGATCGACGGTGCAATGATGACCTCGACAAACTGACGCTCGACAATGGCCTGGGCGGTCGCTTCATCGAGTTCCCGATTGAAGGCGATAATGCCACCAAAGGCCGAGGTAGGGTCGGTCTTGAAGGCGCGGTCATAGGCCGCCATGATATTTTCATCGACGGCCACACCACAGGGATTGGCATGTTTGACGATCACACACGCCGGCGCTTCGAACTGCTTGACGCATTCCAGCGCGGCATCCGTATCACCAATATTGTTGTACGATAATTCCTTGCCCTGGATCTGCGTTGCGGTTGCAACCGATGCTTCCTGCGGATTCTTCTCGACATAGAATGCAGCACGTTGATGGGGGTTTTCCCCATAACGCATCTCCTGCACCTTATCGACTTGCAGATTAAACGTCCGGGAAAACTCCGACTGGTTACCTTCGGCATCGATCCTGCCGAAATAATTGGCAATCATGCCGTCATAGCGGGCCGTGTGTTCGAATGCCTTGACCATCAATGAATACTTCATTTCGGGGGGCACGATATTTTCATTCGACTGCATGGCCTCGATCACGGTCGCATAATCTTCGGGATCGACAATAACCGTGACATAGGCATGATTTTTTGCCGCTGCCCTGACCATGGCAGGTCCACCGATATCAATATTCTCGATCGCATCGTCCAGGCTGCAATCAGGATTGGCGACCGTGGCCTCGAAGGGATAGAGGTTGACCACCACCAGATCGATCGGCTTGATGTAATGCTCGGCCATTACCAGGTCATCTTCACCACGACGCCCCAGAATACCCCCGTGAATCTTGGGGTGGAGCGTCTTTATCCTGCCTGACATCATTTCCGGAAACCGGGTATGAGCGGACACCTCCTTGACGGGGATTCCTTCCTTTTCAAGCAGGGAGGCGGTACCCCCGGTGGAAAGAATTTCAATGCCTGCATCGGCAAGAAAACGGGCAAATTCGGCAACGCCCGACTTGTCGGAAACGCTGATTAATGCTCTGCGCACGGGATAGGTTTGAGATTCAGACATAATTGGATAGTAGATGCGGGACAAGCGCGTATTATACCCAATCAGAAATGCATTAGACGCATAAACCTTACCGATTACTCCTATAGGCATAAACGTGCAGTCGACCCAAAACCCGTTCGATTTCGACGGCCTGCAAAGACAATACCTGCTATTGCGGCCAGAGCGCCCCGATGGCAGCCTGATTATCGGCCTGCATGGTGCGACCCAGCGAGGCTCGATCATGGCGCACGTGGCACGCTTTCATGATCTACCCGAGGCAGCACGTTTCACGCTGCTGTATCCCGATGCCTGGGAAGGCATCTGGCGGGACGGTCGGGCTGACGATGACGAAATAGATGATATCGGCTTTATCGAAGCCCTGCTGGAAATGGCAATCAGCGATCTCGCCATCGACCCGCAACGCATTTTTCTCGTTGGCGCATCAAATGGAGGTTTTCTGTCACAGCGTCTGATCTGTGACCTGCCCGGTTTCTTTCAGGCGGTTGCAACGGTCATTGCGACAATGGGGCTCAATGTCTTTCAGCGCAGCTATATCGATGAGATTCCCTCACTCTACCTGATAGCAGGCAGCGGAGACCCGATCATCCCCTTTGCGGGAGGGTCTGCACCCGGCAGCTTGATGGCCAATGAAAACGCTCCGATCCTGAGCTTCGACGATCTGGTCGATCACTGGAAAACCGTTGGCAGTTACCTCGACTGCCGGCAGACCCGCTTCAGTGTCGCCGCCATCGGCGCGGAGACTCTGACAATCAAGCGCGAAATCTGTCACGCCAACCAGAGGCCGGGTAGGCAACTACAGGCCATCACGGTCGAAGGCGGTGGGCATCAATGGTATGGCCGAGCCGTGTCTGCCGGCACGGTGAGCCAGTTTGGTGCCACGACCACGGAATTCCAGGTATCAGCAGATATCATCGCCTTTTTCAATAGCCTGGGGGTCTGTCGAACTTAACCGTTTGAAGCGAGAATCACTGCGGGCGCAGCCAAACAGCGCTAAGTCCGACAGGCTCCTGAAGGAATGATTCAACGATGACTCGGGAGGGGGGGTTATTGGTTGTCGGCCCCATGCACCTCCGCAAAAGGAGATGCATGGAGCATGTTTTAAAATTCGGCGATTTGCTCGCCATGGACAATATCAGTTGACCTGATACTGTTTGAGCTTTTTTCGCAAGGTGCCTCGATTGATGCCCAGCATGCGCGCTGCCTTGGTTTGATTGCCATCGCAGTGATACATGACGCATTTGAACAACGGTCGTTCCACTTCCGCAATGACCAGCCCGTACAGACCATCCGGATCATGGCCGCTCAAGAGACTGAAATAGTCCTCGAGCGCAGTATGAACAGCTTCACCAATTCTTACTTCATCGGAAACAGCACAACCTTGCGCACTCTCGTGGAGTTTCACAGTTTACTCTCCCCCGGTTACTTAATTATTTGTTGATGCCGCGCAACGACAAAGCTTCACTGAAACGGTAACCAGACCAGATTCAAGAAAACCATTGGCGAACATACACGGCGCACAAATATGAGTTGTTTTAACAAAGGCGGCAGCGTCCATGATACCAATCCAGCGCCCGACGAGAACGGCCGAATTCCATCTTTTGATTGTACAGCCGCGTGAACAACAGCCGCTTTTCCCTAACCAGTGGCAGAAAAGATACAGCGCCTGCCGGGAAACAGCAATTCAAAACCTGTGGATAACTTGTGTAATAACGGAGAATAACCCTAGAATTTACAATTGAGGGGTGAATTATTACTACTACAAAAAGTCAAATTCGAATGCAAGTGCATTTTTTCCCGGATCAACTACTTCCAGCTGAATATTGATCGGCTCTCCTTGCGGCATCAGGGGTGGCAACGGTGCCGACGTATCCAGATACTCATCCGGACCAAATCGGCGCATGGATACAGGCTTGCCCTGGATATTGCTGAGCTTCAACTGAATCACGGGATAGGGTTGCTCGAATACGGCATTGTTGACCATGGCACCACGAATCATCAGGGCGCCTTCACTGCCCGGGTGTGAAAAGATCGAGTGCCGCACCAATTCTATCTTCTTCACATCGCGCCGTGGATCGACCGTACATCCTGCAACAGAGCACAACCCTGACAGTACCGGGTGCAGCGCCGGCACTGCATTGACGATGGTATTGCGATTGGCGATCATGATCTGTGCAAGCAGCAACAAGATCAATCCCAGCGCAGCCCCGATTCCAAGGTAGCGCAGTGCCGAGGCGGATTGCCGGGGATTTTCTTCGATTTCCTCACGCTCCTCGATGATCAGCTCGAAATCTTCCTCGGGTTCATCCTTCTCATCATCCCCTTCAACCGGTGCCTCATCCTCGGGACTGAAGGAGCTGGGCAAGCCATTGGGCAGGGGTTTTTCCGGCTTCGCCGGTTCGATTTGCGGTACGGAAACGACAGGCTTGTCACTATCCGCCTCATGAGCCGGAACATCACCGGATACCAGGGTTTCATCGGTTGGAGGATTGTCGATGGCCGAGCCATCCTCGGTGACTTCCACCACCTCGAACACATAGTTGCATTCACCGCAGCGTACCTTGCCGCCGGCTCTGGCCAAGATATCTTCAGTGACTCTGAAGATGGCGTGGCAATGAGGACACTCTGCATACATATCTAGACTTTTATATTTTGAACTACCCAGCATACTTCTGAAATCCGGGCAGCTACTGTTTGTGTGATCTACTCGCTGAGTAGTTACATAGTCTTGTTGTTATTGGGCAGGCGCACGATGTGCGGTTCATTTTCGCTTTCCATGGAGACACACCCACCCCTCTCTGGATCGAGTTTCTGCAAACTGCACCTCGGGCTCATAGGCCGCAACAACAACCTGACTCTGCTCTTCCAGGATCCCGGACAGGATTATCTCACCCCCGGGACGAAGATGTGAAGTGAGTTTACCCGCCAGCTCCATCAGCGGGCCGGCAAGAATATTGGCGATAACCAGATCGAAACGGGATGCCTCGGGCAGATCCTCGGGAAATAACAGTGTCAGGCTGTCATCATTCACCCGATTGCGCTGAAAGTTTTCCCGGCTTGCCAGCAACGCCTGCGAGTCGATATCCACACCCGTCACACGATCGGCGGCAAGCCGGGCGGCCGCCAATGCCAGAACTCCGGAACCACAACCGAAATCCAGCACCTTCTTTCCCTGTGGCGGATGGGCATCCAGCCATTCCAGGCAGAGCGCAGTCGTGGGATGGGTTCCGGTACCGAAAGCCAGCCCAGGATCGAGCATCAGGTTAATGGCCTGCGGGTCCGGCGGCTCATGCCAGGAGGGTACGATCCAGAGCCTCTTGCCAAATTGCATGGGTTCGAACTGCTCCATCCATGTGCGTTCCCAGGCCTGATCTTCCAGCATTTCGGTACGCCACTGTGCGGGAGGCTGCCCCATCTGGTGCGTCAACGCCTGCCGGAGCGCCTCGGCATCGGTATCTGCTGCGAACAATGCCTGAATCCGCACCTCCCCCCACATCGGCAAGGTACCCGGTGGTGGCTCGAAAAGGGGTTCATCCTCGGCATCCCTGAGCGTCACGGACAATGCACCAAGCGCTTCGAGAAATTCCTCGACCTGTTCCAGCACTTCACCAGGAAGCTGAAAATGAATCTGGAGCCAGGACATCGGGATAGCCTCCTACAGGCCCAGCTTCTTTTCCAGATAGTGAATCTCTACCCGGCCACGGCGGAAGGCTTCATCCTTGAGCAAATCCTGATGCAGCGGGATATTGGTCTTGATGCCCTCGATCACCACCTCTTGCAGCGCACCACACATGCGGGCCAGCGCCGTCTGACGGTCTTCGCCATGGGTAATGAGTTTGCCAATCATGGAATCGTAATAGGGCGGTACACGATAACCGTTGTAGATATGCGTTTCGACCCGCACACCCGGGCCGCCCGGAGCATGGAACTGATTAATGACGCCGGGAGAAGGCATGAAGGTAGCCGGGTCTTCGGCATTCAGGCGGCATTCGATCGCATGACCGCGAATGGTGATGTCCTCCTGTTGCAGCGTCAGGGGATGCCCCGCCGCGATACTGATCTGCTGTTTGACCAGATCGATTCCGGTAATCATCTCGGTGACCGGATGCTCGACCTGCAGACGGGTATTCATCTCGATGAAATAGAATTCGCCATTTTCATACAGGAACTCGAAGGTACCCGCACCCCGATAGCCGATATCGATACAAGCCTGAGCAACCCGCTCGCCGATCCGCGCACGCTCCTCCTCGGTGATGCCCGGTGCCGGCGCTTCCTCGATGACCTTCTGGTTGCGGCGTTGCAGTGAACAATCGCGCTCACACAGGTGGATCGCGTGACCCTGGCCATCGGACAACACCTGAAACTCGATATGGCGCGGTGTCTCCAGGTATTTCTCCATGAACACTTCGCCGTTGTTGAACGCGGCCAGCGCCTCGGCCTTGGTCAGCGAAATGGCATTGGTCAGCGCCCCTTCGGCATGGACCACCCGCATCCCGCGGCCGCCGCCACCACCGGAGGCTTTGATGATGACCGGATAGCCTATTTCCCGCGCCATGCGGATATTTTCCTGCGGATCATCACCCAACGCCTCCGCGGAACCCGGCACACAGGGTACACCGGCCTTGATCATCGCATTCTTGGCGGAAACCTTGTCCCCCATCAGGCGAATGGTCTCGGCTTTTGGTCCAATGAAAATGAAGCCACTGGATTCCACCCGCTCGGCAAAGTCCGCGTTCTCGGAGAGAAATCCGTAGCCGGGATGTATGGCAACCGCATCGGTCACCTCCGCAGCAGCAATAATGGCCGGGATATTCAGATAGCTGTCGGTCGATGCAGCCGGACCGATACAAACCGTCTCGTCTGCAAGACGCACGTGTTTCAGGTCACGATCGGCTTCGGAGTGCACCGCCACGGTGCTGATGCCCAGTTCACGACAACCACGCAGAATCCTGAGCGCAATTTCGCCGCGATTGGCAATAAGTATCTTGTTAATCATCTGTTCGCCTCTAATGAACGAAGATTTCGTGTAACCACTCGGCGAGTAGTCGATATGAGGTCATTCAATAATGAACAGAGGCTCACCAAATTCAACCGGCTGACCGTTTTCCACCAGAATGGCCTTGACCACGCCCGAGACATCCGATTCGATCTGGTTGAGCATCTTCATGGCTTCGATGATGCACAGCGTATCGCCTTCGGAGACCGTCTGCCCGATATCCACGAACGGAGCAGCAGTCGGGGACGAGGCGCGATAGAAGGTGCCTACCATGGGCGAGGTGACCTGGTGCCCCGAAGCTGCTGCAGGCTCGGCTATCTCTGCAGCTTCGGCAGGCACTGCCGGTGGCGCCATTGCAGGAGGAGGGGGTGGTGGTGGCATGTAGCCGGGATGTGGCGCGGCATAGGTAACCGGCGCCTCGGCATTGCCAATGGGACCACGGCTGATGCGAACCGACTCCTCCCCTTCCTTGATTTCAATTTCGGAAACACCCGAGTCTTCGATCAGTTCAATCAGTTTCTTTATCTTGCGAATATCCATAGTGATTCTGCCTTGACCGGCTACTGATCTGCTTTCAGCCGCTCGACCACTGTTTCCAGCGCAAGATGGTAGCCCTGCGAACCCAGCCCGGCAATTACGCCTTCGGCAACATCGGAAAAGTAGGAGTGGTGACGGAAAGGCTCGCGCCGGTATACGTTAGAGAGATGTACTTCTATAAAAGGTATCTCCACACCCAGCAGCGCATCTCTGAGCGCGATACTGGTGTGGGTAAATGCGGCAGGATTGATGATGATGAATCGCGTACCGTCATCAGCAGCCTGATGAACCCGATCAATCAACTCATGCTCCGCATTGCTCTGAAAAGCATCCAGGGACATGCCCCTTGCTTCAGCCTGCGCCATCAGCGCATCCACGATATCGTCCAGTGAATTGCGCCCGTAGTGATCCGGCTCGCGTCGTCCGAGCAGGTTCAGATTGGGACCATTCAATACTAGAATATCGGGCATTTGTTATTAAGTTGCTTCGATCTGTCTCCAAATCGTCACTATATTGGGATCAAGGGATTCTGCCGGAAATTGTGAGCAGTGTCTATCTGTTCACAAATGAAATACACAACTACTCGCTGAATGGATTGCCGTCCAATCCCGGAGAAGTTGCCAACCTGTAAAGAGGGGCAGCGACTCAGTGGCCTGCCACCAACAGGAGCACACTACAACAACGACTTGACGGCCTTCTCCAGCGATTCCCGCGTCAATCCGCCAGCGCCGGAAAAGCGGATATTTCCTTCCCGGTCGAGCAATGCGCTGTAAGGCAGTGTGTTCATGGTGTCCCCATAATCCACTGCCACCTGATTGGCATCAGCCTGGCCGTACAGCACCGGGTAGTTGATGCCGATGCTATCGACAAAACTGCGAATCTTGTCAGGCTGATCTATTGCCACACCAATGATCTCGAACCCCTGGTCGGCATAGGCATTCCTGACCTCGATGAAGCCGGGGATTTCACGTCGGCACGGAGGACACCAGGTTGCCCAGAAATTGACCAGCACAACCTTGCCATCCCACTCGCTGATGGAACGCATCCTGCCATCCAGATCGGGCAGGGAGAAATCCGGTCGGTGCGCATCTGCAACGACATCAGCAGCCTCGGGGGAAACACCGCCAACATCACTTCCGGAGGACTGCAGCAGCAGAAAGATCCCGCCACCAGCCAGCAACGCAATCAGAATGGCGTAACCCAGGAATCTGTTATTCATGGTTTCTTGGCCTCCAGAACATGATCGCGGAACTCTGCGGCGTCCATGAATCCGACGACCCGGTATCCCTTGCGCTCATTCCCATCGGGCGTGAAGAACAGGATCGCTGGCGGGCCGATGATACCAAACCGCTTCATCAATGCCTTGTCTTCGTCATCATTGGCGGTAACATCGGTCTGCAACAACATGACATCACTCAGCGCTTCATGTACCGAGGGATCAGAAAAGGTGAATTTCTCCAGCTCCTTGCAGACGGCACACCATTCGGCCTCGAAATCCAGCATCACCACCGTGCCTTTCCTGCGAGCCTCATCCAGCGCATCATCCAGTCCCATTTCACCCTTGACGTGTCGAAACGGGAGCTTGCTGCTGGCAACGGGGGCCGCAGACTGACCCATGGAGACAGCGGACACACCACCAGCGCCCATCACGCCCTTGAGCGGCTGCAGGACATTGTTACTACCGGCTGCAACGCCGACCAGGATCAGCACACCATAGACGATCATGATCAGGCCACTGCCCTTCCACAGCGGCAGCAACTTGTGGCCGACCTTGCCATAGCCATGAAACGCACCCATGTAGACGCCGGAAAGGATCAGCAGGAACGCCCACAGCATCATGGTGACTGCGGGAGGCAGGATGCGTTCGAGGAACCAGATCGCCACACCCAGCATCATGACACCGAAGACAGACTTCACGGCATCCATCCAGGCTCCGGCCCGGGGCAGCAGGCTGCCGGCAGACAGCCCGATCAGCAGCAGTGGAACACCCATGCCCAGACCCATCGTAAACAGTGCCGCACCACCAAGTACCGCATTACCTGTCTGGCTGATATAGACCAGCGCCCCCATCAATGGAGCGGTAACGCACGGTCCGACAATCAGTGCCGAAAGAACCCCCATCACCGCCGCGCCCGTCAGGGAGCCGCTGCGCTGCTTGTTGCTCACATTGGTCAGGCGACTCTGGATGGCGGCCGGCATCTGCAGCTCGTAGAAGCCAAACAGGGAGAGCGCCAGGACCACAAAGACCAGGGCAAACGCGATCAGCACCCAGGGATTCTGGAACATCACCTGCAAGTTGGCACCCGAGAGACCGGCAACAACCCCGACAATCGCATAGACCGCCGCCATCGCCGCCACGTAGGAGAGCGAAAGCATGAAGGAGCGACGCGTGGTAAGGGTTTCGCCCTGGCCAACGATAATTCCGGAGAGAATCGGAATCATGGGAAAGACACAGGGGGTCAGCGATAACAGCAGGCCAAAGCCGAAAAAGGCAATCAGCGTCAGAATCATATTGCCCGAGGCAAGACGCTCGGCAATGGCATCCTGCGCCGAGACCATGGTTCCTGCAGCCATATCCGGCTCGGAGGCAATAGCGGGTGCGTTGGTGATTTCAGCTGTACCCGCCAGATCCTTCGTTGCGGCAAGGGCAGCAAGCTGTACCGCATCGAAAGCAATTTTCTTCTTCACGGGCGGATAGCAGACACCGGCATCGGCGCAACCCTGATAACTGATATTCAGCGCCAGGTTTTTCGGCGTTGACTGCACGCCCAGGATTGGAAACTCAACACGCAGCGGACCACGAAAGACCTCCGTCTCTCCACCTTCCAGATCGTCTTCCATTTCCCCCTTGGGGAATTTACCCGGCCCCAGCTTCAAACCGGTGGCACCTTCCAGCGCCGTCCTGATCTTGTCCTTGTAGAGATGATATCCGGGCGCAATCTGCCAGTTGGCCACCAGGGTATTAGGGCTTGTCAGCTCGGCACGAAACGCAAACGCCTCGTCATTGGGTAACAGCTCCGGCTCATCACTGCCGCCCAGACCACTGGTCAGCCGGTCGAGGCGTGAAAACGGGCTTGAACCGGCCACGGCAGCCAGCTGATTGGCGATGCTGCCACCACTGGCTGCGGGTGGTGCAGGTTCATCCCGCTCAACCGAGATTACTTTCTTCTGTGGCGGGTAACAGACACCGAGATCGGCACAACCCTGATACATGACCTCGATATCGACCGGACCATTCTGACCCGGTGCAAAATGGTAGGGCAGTTGCACATTGACGGTACCGCGATAGATTTCGACATCGCCAAAATTGGGATCCATCTTGACCTTGCCGGGCGGCCATTCCGGCGCCTTGTCAAGCGCCAGCCCTTCTGGTGGCGTGAACTTGAACTTGTCGCGATACAGATAATAGCCATCGGCAATCTTCCACTGCAGATCGATAATGCCAGGCTTGTCCTCGGATGCGCTGAAGACAAACGCCTCATCGACATGCAACAACTCGTCCTGATTGATCGCCAGTGCCGGTAGCGGCAACAGGATCATCAACAACAGGGCATATAATTTATTCAGCATGGGTTGCCTCATCAATCCATCTCAGATATCGGGGGAGCCCGTCAACAACGGGAATACTCAGTATTTCAGGCAATTCATAGGGATGACGGCGGCTGATCAGGGACGCGACCTGCGGGTAGAGCCGGGCGTGCGTCTTGATAATCAGCTGATGCTCTTTGCCCTGCTCCATCTTGCCCTGCCACTGATAGATCGAAACCATCTCGGGGAGAATGTTGACGCAGGCCGCCAGTCTTTCCTGCACCAGCTCGTTGGCAAATCGCGCCGCGCCGGACGAATCCGGCCACGTCGTCAAAACAATAATCTTGTCGGTCATTATTACGGGGGAAATGTATAGAAGGATGCAACGGGAGTCCAGCACGGATTCCCGCTGGTGGCAACCTCGAAAAATCTGCCTGGGGCGCCATCGAGTCAGGTTTGGTGCAGTACTCGCACCAGAATGCCTAATCGAACTCCGCAATCACCGGCGCATGATCCGAGGGTCTCTCCCAGGTACGCGGCTCACGGTCGACGGTGCTCATGATGCAGCGCTGCGCCAGCGGCTCGCTGGCCAGAATCAGGTCGATCCGCAAACCACGGTTGCGCCGGAATGCGGCCTGGCGGTAATCCCACCAGGAAAATACCGCTTCCGGTTGCTCATGCAGCCGGAAGGTATCCCTGAAGCCCAGCGCCAGGATAGCATTGAGCGCTTCGCGTTCCGGTTCGGAACACAGCACCCGGTCATGCCAGATGGCAGGATCGTAGACATCACGATCATCGGGAGCAATATTGAAATCACCGAGAATGACGTAATTTTCATGTGACTGCCGATCCTGTTCGATATAGTCGCGTACCTTCTGCAGCCATTCGAGCTTGTAGGCATACTTGTCACTGCCAACAACCTGACCGTTGACGACATAGAGGTTCAGCACCCGCAGGTCACCTATCGTCGCCCCGAGAATCCGCCGCTGCGGATCATCGAGACCGGGAATATCGGTGATGATATCGGTCATCGGCTCACGACTGAGCAACGCCACACCGTTGTAGGTCTTCTGCCCGGAGAAGGCAACCTGATAACCGGCAGCTTCCAGCTCGACCCGCGGGAAGTTCTCATCCAGCAACTTGGTCTCCTGCAACGCCAGAATATCGGGAGTGGCACTCTTCAACCAGTCGAGGACATGCGGCAACCTGACCTTGAGTGAGTTTACGTTCCAGCTGGCAATTTTCATGCGGCCAACCCCGTATGTCTGAGCAGCGCATCGATCTTCGGTTCACGCCCGCGAAATGCGACAAAGGATTCACGGGCCGGGCGTGCACCGCCCATTTCCAGAACATTCTGCAGGAACGCACGCCCCGTTTCCGGATTGAACAGCCCCTCCTCCTCGAATTTGGCAAACGCATCGGCCGACAGCACTTCAGCCCACTTGTAACTGTAGTAGCCTGCCGCGTAGCCGCCACTGAATATGTGACTGAAACCGTGTTGAAAACGGTTGTATGCCGGAGGTTTGACAACGGCCACTTCATCGCGCACCTGCCGCAGGATCTCCTGTACCCGGCCACCCTGCTCGGGGTCATACTCCCGGTGCAGGCGCATATCGAAAATCGCAAACTCCAGCTGCCGAACCAGCTGCATTGCCGCCTGGAAATTCTTGCTCCTGATCAGCTTGTCATGCAACTCATCGGGGATGGGTTCACCCGTTTCGTAGTGAGCGGCGAACATATCCAGCGCCTCACGCTCCCAGCAGAAGTTTTCCATGAACTGACTGGGCAGCTCGACCGCATCCCACTCGACACCCGCAATGCCCGATACATCGGCAACATCGACCTGTGTCAGCATGTGATGCAGGCCATGGCCAAACTCGTGGAACAGGGTAATGACTTCTTGGTGGGTAAACTGCGCCGGCTCGTCTCCCAGCGGAGGGGTGGAATTGCAGGTCATGTACGCGACCGGGATCTGCACCCCCTCCTGCTTGCGCATGCGCGTAATGCAGACATCCATCCAGGCGCCACCGCGTTTCTGCGCTCTGGCGTAGAGGTCGAAATAGAATTGCGCTCGCAACTCACCGGCGGCATCGAAGATTTCATAAAACCGGACATCGGGATGCCAGGTATCGACGCCCTTTTTCTCACGTATCGTGACGCCGTAAAGGCGATGAACCAACGCAAACAGACCCGGTACAACCCGATCCACCGGAAAGTAGGGCTTCAGATCTTCCTGCGACAGGTTGTAGTAAGCCCCTTTCATCTTCTCACTGATATACGGGACATCCCAGGCTTGCACATCACTCATACCCAGGACACCTACTGCAAAACGCTTCAGGTCAGCCATTTCCGCTTCAGCAGCCGGCCTGGCGCGCTGCGCCAGCTCATCGAGGAACTGCAGGACTTCTTCGGGCGTATCCGCCATCTTCGTCACCAGCGAGCGCTGTGCGTAGTTCTCAAAACCCAGCAGCTGCGCCAGTTCGTGCCTGAGCGCCAGAATCTCCTCAATAAGGGCGGTATTGTCCAGCTCGGGTTTGTCACCCTGATCGGAGGCGCGGGTTGTATAGGCGCGGTAGACCTCTTCGCGCAGATTGCGATCATCCGCATAGGTGACAACCGAATGATAGGAGGGAAAATCCAGCGTCAGCAGCCAACCTTCCCTGCCTTTCTGCCCGGCAGCCTGTCGCGCCATCGCCATCCCCGATGCAGTCAATCCCGCCAGGGCTGATTCATCGGTAATATGTTTTTCCCAAGCATTGGTGGCGTCGAGTACGTTCTCGCTGAATTTGGCGGAAATCTCGGACAGCCGCTGCGAGATCTCCTTGAAGCGCTGTTTGTCCTGCTCCGGCAGATCCACGCCACCAAGATGAAAATCCCGCAACGCGTGTTGAATGGTTGTTTGTTGTGCCGGCGTCAGCTGGGCGAATCCATCGCTATCGGCAATCGACCGATAGGCCTCGTACAGCGCCTTGTTCTGCCCCATTTCGGTAGTGTATTCGGAGAGCCTGGGCAGGCACGCATTATAGGCCTGACGCAGTGCATCGGAGTTGACCACGGCATTCATGTGGCCGACCGGCGACCACGCACGTGACAACTGGTCATCCATCTCTTCAAGCGGCTGAATCAGATTGTCCCAGGTGAATGGCCCAGGCTGACTCAGCAACTGTTGCAGTTGCTCTCGATTCTGCTGCAACAGCGTATCGATCGCCGGTTCGATCACATCTGGCGTAATCCGGGAGAAGGGCGGCAATCCTTTAAGACCAACTAGCGGGTTACTCATAACAACCGGGGCGTTTGCTGAACACCATCAAACTTTAACATGCGAAACTGCCCTGCTATACCGCCTCTTCGAAGTGCTGTTCACCAATGCAGGACTCCCTTTTGTAAAATGCCAACTCCTCCACAAAAATTCGGCCAAATGACAACCCGCCTGATACTCCTGCTGCTCGCCAGCCTGCTCTCTACCAGCTGCAGCCATTATACCCGGGAGATGTTTCGCGAAAACAAACTCACCCCTGCCACCATGCAGACACCACGACACCATCCTGATCCACGACACTGGGATGACCGTCACATCACCTACAGCTGGCTGGGCCATGCCACGGTTCTGATCAACCTGATGGGAAGCTGGATCATGACCGATCCGGTGCTACATAAAAGAATCGGGCCACCGGAAGTCCTCGACAACCTGCTTGGCATCAAGCGCATCACCGCTCTGCCACTCACCATCGACGCCTTGCCGGCCATCGATATTGCCCTGATCTCCCATGCACACTACGACCACCTCGATCTCCCGTCACTGCGCACGCTGGAGCCCATGGGAACTCACCTGATCGTACCTCGCCAGGTCGCCACTCTGGCAGACATGTTCGATACTCCTGTCACCGAGCTCGACTGGCTGCCCGGTGAACGAGCGGCAATCACCCTGGATGACGGACTCACCATCTGCGCTTTCCGCGTTGAGCACTATGGCTACGTTCCATTCGGCAAGCGCCATCGGCCGATGGGTTTCAACGGCTATCTGCTGGAGAAACGGGGTATCCGCATTGCCTTTCTTGGTGACACCTCCTTCGACAGAAACCGGGATGAAAACGGCAGGTTGCTACGGCAACCAGTCAAAGTGGACTGGTCCGAAAAACTCAACCCCGGCACACCACCAGACCTCTGCATTCTCCCCATTGGTGACAGCTACTATCACCTCAATCACACCAGCCCTGCCGAAGCACTCGCCATCGCCAATGCCATGAATTGCCGGAAGCTGTTGCCGATTCACTATGGGACGTTCAGATTGACGCCCCGCAGCAAGGCCAGACAGGCGCCGGAACTGGAATTATTCCAGCTGCTGAAAAAACGGAGTGATGAGGCCAGGATTCTCTGTGGGAAGCACCAGTTTCCTGAGGTGGGAGTAACATGCCAGCTCCCTGCAGCAAAACCACCCTGACCTGTCAGCCCAAACTCTCCACCGACCCTGGCGAGCAACCTCTATTGTCCACGCTGATACTCTCTGAGAGCCTGTCGGACTTAACGCTGTTTGGCTGCCGAATACGCCGCTATGAAATCCGCTATCGATGCTGCATTGTTCAAATCAAGTATGGCAGGCATTGATGGCATCTCCGGCAATGCTTCATCGGTGGCTATGGCGATTACCGCCTTGTCATCCGGGAAGATCAACGGCTTGTTGAGATTGGGGCGGTGCAATTCGATCTTGGGAAAACGTTCATGACGATAGCCTTCGACCAGCACCAGATCGAGAGTATCGGCATCCAGCTTCAGCAGAATGTCCTGCAGTGGTGGCGCGTCATGAAGGCCCTGAAATTCGGTGATATGGGCCAGACGGTGCTGGGAGACGATCAGCATCTGCTGGGCACCGGCGTGGCGCAGTTCATAGCTGTCCTTGCCGGGGTAGTCTATCTCGAAGTTATGGTGTGAATGCTTGATCACCGCAACGCGCAGCGCCCGCTGTTTCAGCAACGGTATCAACTTCTTCAGCAGGGTGGTCTTTCCGGTACCACTGTAGGCACAAAACCCCAGCAATGGTGTGGCAAACTGGATTGAATCTTTCATGGGCTGAACCTGCCATCCCGCTAGCCCGAGTCCTGGAATCTGGCCAGCGATGGATCGTTTGCGGATTGGTCGCAAATCATATCACAGGGCCCCACGCTTCCGTGTGCTGCCCGTCACCTGAATCCGAGGCGTGAAGACGAATTCAGGTTAAACTGACCCTTCGAACACAATGAGACTATGCCGAAAATGACCCCCAACCTGAAAATCCTTTTCTCCGTCATCCTGCTAACCACCAGTACACTGGGACTGGCAGATGGCAAGATCACCACTAATGCACCCGGTATCCCATCCATTATTGCCGATCCCTTGGGCCCCTACCCCAGCCAGAAGATCGCACCCAGAACCTGGGTAGTGCACGGCCCAACGGAAACACCCTCCGAAAAGAATGCCGGATTCATGAACAATCCCGGCTTCATTGTCACCAGCAATGGGGTGGTCATTATCGATCCCGGTTCGAGTTACAACGCCGGGAAATCCCTGCTGGAGAGAATCCGCAAGGTAACCGACAAACCCGTCACACATGTATTTGCCAGCCATGTTCATGGCGATCACTGGCTGGGCAACCATGCCATCATCGAAGCTTTCCCCGACGTGCAACTCATGGCCCACCCGGAAATGATTCGGGAGGCCAAAGCCGGAGCAGCCGAACAGTGGATCACGATGCTGGAAAAACTGACGAACAATGCCACCAGGGGCACAAAGGCAGTCATCCCGACCATTGCACTGAAAGATGGTCAGGAAATCAGAACGGGCGGGATCACGTTCAGGGTCATTCTCTCGGAACATGCCCATACCAAAACCGATGCGATGATTCTGGTGGTCGAGGAAAAGGTGCTTTTTACCGGCGACAACGTCACCTACAAGCGAATCGCCAGAATGGATGATGGCAGCTTCACGGGAAATATCGAGATTATCGAACGTGCATTGAAACTACCGGTTACGACCGTCGTTCCAGGGCATGGACCAAGCGGGGAAAAGAAAAAGACATTGAATGCGTTTCTGACCTATTTGAAAACGGTCTATGAAAATGTGGCCGCCATGGTCGATGAAGGGCTGGAAGATTTTGAAATGAAAAAGGCCATCGCACCAAAACTGAAAAACTATGCCAACTGGCCCGGTTTTGACAAGGAGCTGGGAAAGCATATCAGCCTGGCAAAACTGGAAGCCGAAGCAAAAATGTTTGAATGATCCTTGCGGAAAACCTTTTCCCGAGAAACCTGGTCATGAAGCGGCCGTCTTTTTGGCGGCCGATTCATGACGATCAAGTATCCAGTATTGTTGCTCAGTAATCGACTGACAGGAAATCCGTCAATTCAAGCGCCTCACCTTCCAGCACTGTACCGCCAGATCTGTGACCCATGACTTCCATTGATGCAATGTCAACACGGGGTTGATGAGCACCTACCGGATCAGAATCATAATCGGCAGAGGCAAACTCCATTATCGCCAGGATATCGCCTGACAACGCAGGTTCCTGTGCGACACCACCCATCTCCAGCATTGCAATATTGACCTTGGGCAACGGGCTTCCAACTGCGACTGACTCATAATCCGAGGAAACAAATTCCATAATTTCAATCGCTTCATCAGAGGCCATGACCTGACCAGACAGGGGCAGGAAAAGGGCCAACGCAGACACGGTAAAAAGTTTTGATAATTTCATGGTTTAACTCCATCACTCATTGTTCGTTAATTGATAAATTTGTCTGTTTGTCTGAATTCAGCGATCAAGCAATCCGTGCTTGAAGATAATTACGCCACATCATTTGACATGGATGCAGATTAATTAATGCAGAGTGAGAAGGTTTGATTTTGGGAGTAATTCCCATACGGGGAACACTCCCTGGATCCAAGGAGGCTGTCCGAGCTTCAGTCGAGCGTGCTGAACGGCTGGATCGTCACGATATCACCAGGCTCCACGGTGCCCTGTTCAGGAGGGAGGATGATGAAGCAGTTGCCATAGCTCATCGAAGTGAGAATACCCGAGCCCTGCTTGCCGGTTACATCGACCTCCAAGGTGCCACGCTCGCCATGACTGGCAGTACCACGGGCAAACTCGGTTCGTCCAGGACGCTTGCGGATCTGCGTCGTGGCAACCGCATTCACCAGAAAGGGTTCACGCCGTTCACCACTCA
>CAYTPO010000251.1:0-7512 GCA_964439815.1 uncultured Thiotrichales bacterium | reverse complement strand
CCGAATCTGAGGCTTAAACCTCGGATTCAGGTTAAAGGCTGGGAAAATTATACTCCATGGTGAACTCGCTGAATTCATGGCGTATTATTGTTGACAATAACTACTCAGCTCATCCCTGAGAAACACCAGTTCAAGGCAAGGGATACGAGACGGCAGTGGTAAACGACTACTTTCGAATTCCCCCGGATCGCCGAGTTGCGCTCGGCAAGGCCGACTGCAACTCGGCGATCCAATACCGGGCGACTTCGTAACAGTTTGCTGAGTAGTTACATGAAAACAATGACAAACCCTTGACAGTCCCGTTGCACCCAAATGGTGAGAGGCTTCAGCCTGTCACGGCCCAGACTTGTTCTGGCATGCCTGCGCTTGCGCTTCACTCAAGTTGTAGCGATTGCTACAATTTTCGCTCCAGAGCGGCGCCCAGACGTACCAGTCCAGCGCCAGGATCCGCGATCCACCATGAATAAGATGGGGTAACTACTCAGCGAGTCGTTGCATCTGATCTACCTTTGAGAGGTGAAAACCAATGTCCGGTTGGGGATGTCCGCACGAAGCGGGAGGAATTTGTCAACGGGTCGAGAATCGGCCTTGTGATCCCGGCATGAAGGGCTGTGTGCTGGCGGGGCGCTTCATTTTTAGTGATGAGAGCAAGAATACCCACCGCGCCCTCAGAGACAAGGGCGGCAAGCGAATTGCCTCGGGTCGCGGCCGCAAGCCGCGGTAGTGCCGTTGTTGTCAGTTCAGTCTATTCTGACGTTCATTCCCTGGGAATTGTAGCCTAACTTGTTGGTGGCATTGATCCGCAGCATCAGATGCTTGAAGGGCAGGAAGGCGATGTCGGTTTCCCTGACAACATCCATGAATGGCAGGTCCTTGCCGGTGAGTTCTGGCGCTGCCGGATCAAGAGACTGCTTCAGCTCCTGCAAATGCTTCTCCAATTTGACGACAAACCCATCCATTTCGCCGCGATAGTCTTCATCAAATTTGATGGCGGCGCCAAGATCTTCCACTTCGAAAATGGCCTGTTCGATCAGCTCCATGTATTCTTTGGCGTCTTGTGCCTGCATTTTTGGGCCTGAAGGGATCATTCGTTTTGTCCTCCTTGTTGAGATTTACCGGTAGCGGCTATTTTGTAGCTTTGAATGCCCAATGAAAAGAACATTTTGTGTCGCTCCAATGCTGGACTGGACCGATCGCCATGATCGCTGGTTTCTACGCCAGATTTCCCGCCATGCCCTGCTTTATACCGAAATGGTGACGACCGGGGCCATCCTGTTTGGGGATCGTGACCGGCACCTCGCCCATAGCGAAGCTGAACACCCACTGGCGCTGCAGCTGGGTGGCAGCGACCCGGCTGCGTTGGCGGAGTGTGCAGGGATCGCAGCCGACTATGGCTATGATGAAATCAATCTCAATGTCGGCTGCCCCAGCGACCGCGTGCAGAATGGCGCCTTTGGTGCATGTCTGATGGCCACACCACAGGTGGTAGCGGAATGTGTGGCGGCAATGGTGGCAGCCACTGAGGTACCGGTAACGGTGAAGCATCGTATCGGTATCGATGATCAGGATGACTACCGGAGTCTGGAGGAATTTGTCGATACGGTGGCTGCAGCAGGATGCCGGACGTTTATCGTGCATGCCCGCAAGGCTTGGCTGAAGGGGCTGAGCCCGAAGGAAAACCGGGATATTCCACCGCTGAACTACGCCCGTGTCTATCAGCTCAAGCGGGAACATCCCGAGCTGGAGATCATCATCAATGGTGGTATCAAGACACTGGAAGCCTGTGATCGCCATTTGCAGCAGGTCGATGGCGTCATGCTCGGGCGTGAGATTTACCACAATCCTTTTCTTCTGGCGCAGGTCGATAGCCGCTATTATAACGACGACCATCCGATACCTGACCGCCACCAGATTGTGGCAAGACTGCTGCCCTATATCGAGGAACAATTGAGCAACGATATCCATCTCAGCCATATCACCCGCCATATCCTGGGGCTGTTCCATGGTCAGCCGGGGGCGCGCAGCTGGCGGCGTGTGCTCAGCGAGCGTGCGCCGCGCAAGGGCGCCGGGCTGGAAGTGGTCGAAGCCGCCTGGAATGAGGTGCGGCCATGAACCTGGGGCCGCTCATGCTCGATGTGGCGGGTTACGAGCTGAGCCAGGAGGAGCGCGAAATCCTGCAGCACCCGGCCTGTGGCGGCGTCATTCTGTTTGCCCGCAACTATCATGATGTCGAGCAGGTGCGCGCGCTGGCCGACAGTATTCATCGTCTGCGCGATCCCCAATTGCTGATTGCTGTCGATCAGGAAGGCGGTCGGGTGCAGCGGTTTCGGCAGGGTTTTCTGCAGCTGCCGCCACTGCTTGCGCTGGGGCGGGACTATGCCGACAATCCGCTGGAAGCCTGCCGCCGGACTCAGGACCATGCCTGGCTGATGGCGGCTGAAACTCTTGCTGCCGGCGTGGACTTCAGCTTTGCACCGGTGCTGGATATCGACTACGGCCACAGCGCGGTGATCGGGGATCGGGCTTTGCACACCGAGCCTGAAGCCATCGCAGCGCTGGGCAAGGCCTATATCGACGGCATGCATCGGGCGGGCATGGCGGCCGTGGGCAAGCATTTTCCCGGCCATGGTTTTGTTGCAGCCGATTCGCATACCGATCTGCCGGTCGATGAACGCAGCTTTGATGAGATCGAAGCTGCTGATTTGCTGCCGTTTCGTGAGTTGGCCGGGCAGGGGCTGGATGCGGTGATGCCCGCGCATGTGATCTATGCCGAATGTGATGCGCGACCAGCCGGTTTTTCACCGTTCTGGCTGCGGGAGATACTGCGTGGCCAGCTCGGGTTTACCGGCGTGATCTTCAGTGATGACCTTTCCATGCAGGCTGCACACAGCGTAGGCACCGTGGAAGCGCGGGCGGCACTGGCGCTGGAGGCGGGTTGCGATATGCTGCTGGTCTGCAATGACCCGGCTGCGGCCATCGAGGTGCTCGAATCCCTGGAAGCGTTTGCGATGACCCTGCAACATCAGCAGCGTTTGGCAACGATGCGCCGTCGCGCGCAGTTCGACTGGCAGGCGCTGCACCAGTCGAAGCAGTGGCAAACCATGCTGGCAACTGTGGAGACAGATCATGGCCGGGTCTAGACCGGTTCTCGGGCTGGCACTGGGGGGTGGCGCGGCGCGTGGCTGGGCGCATATCGGCGTGTTGCATGGCCTGGCCCAGTTGGGCATGAAGCCGGATGTCGTGGCCGGGACATCCATCGGCGCGCTGGTCGGTGGCGCCTATGTCACCGGTTATCTCGAGGAGATGGAAGGATGGGTGCGCAAGCTCAGCTGGCAGGAAATTCTCAGCATGCTCGATCTGCGAATATCCGGGGGGCTGATTGGTGGCAAGAAGGTGATCAATCGGCTGGCGGAAGGGATGGCGGGCATCGATATCGAATCACTGGATACCCCCTTTGCTGCGGTGGCAACCGATCTGGAGACCGGTCGTGAAGTCTGGCTGAAAAAGGGGTATGTGCTCGATGCCATCCGGGCGTCCATTGCGCTGCCCGGTATTTTCAGTCCGGCGCTGGTCGAAGATCGCTGGCTGGTGGATGGCGGGCTGGTCAACCCCAATCCCGTGTCGCTGTGCCGGGCGCTGGGGGCCGATGTCGTTATTGCCGTGGATCTGACCCGCCTGCCGTTCACGCGTCAGCACAAGGAGCGCAAGAACAGCATCGACACCAAGACCATTCTGGAGCAGTGGCCGCAGGCGGATCGCCTGTTCGGATTCCTGCAGACGGTGACCGGCAAGCTGCAGCTTGGCAAGGACGATGAACGGGTCGGCTTGCCCTCGGCGCTGGACGTGATGGTGAAGAGCCTGAATATCATGACGTCGCGGATCTCACAGAGCCGCCTGGCAGGAGAGCCCGCTGATCTGCTGATTGCACCCAAGGTGGGGGATATTGCGATGGTGGAGTTTCACCGCGCCAATGAAACCATCGAACTCGGGTACAATGAAACCATGCGCCACCGTCCCGAGCTGGAAGCCATCCGGCGCTATATCGAACCCGAATAACCAGGAAACCCCATGCCAGCCTACCCACAGAAGCCGGAAGACTTTGCCGACTGCCTCTACACCCGTGAGGAGATCGATCAGGCGCTGGACGGGCTGGCGACACGGATCACGACCCGCTATGCCACCCTTGATCCCTTGGTCGTTACCGTGCTCAATGGTGGCCTGGTCATGGCCGGGCACCTGATTACACGGCTGGCCTTTCCGCTGCGGCTCGATTACATCCACGCTACCCGATATCGCGGGGCGCAGACCGGTGACAAGCTGCACTGGCTGGCGCCACCCCATACCGATCTGGCCGGGCGGCATGTGTTGCTGCTGGACGATATCCTCGATGAAGGCTATACGCTGGAAGCGCTGGAGCAGTATTGCCATGAGCAACGGGTGGCCAGCGTAGCATCGGCAGTGCTGCTGAAGAAGATTCACCCGCGCACCGTTGCCGATATCAGCCCGGAATTTGTCGCACTGGAGGTCGAAGACCGCTATGTCTTCGGTTTCGGCATGGATCTTGAGCACGAGTGGCGCAATGCCAACGGCATCTTTGCATTACGAGAGGAATAGGATATGGAAAAACTTGCCATCATTGGCGGAACGGGATTGACGGAGATGCCAGGGCTTGAAATCGTCAAGCGCGAGGTCATGCACACGCCCTATGGTGAACCCTCCGGAGCGCTGATCATTGGCAACCTGTATGACCGGGAGGTTGCCTTTCTGGCGCGCCATGGTTACAGCCACAATATTCCCCCGCATATGATCAACTACCGCGCCAATATCTGGGCGCTGAAGAATCATGGCATCACCGGCATCATTGCCTTTGCCGTCACCGGTGGAATACGCGCCGACATGGTGCCGCCGAAAATCGTCATTCCCGACCAGATCATTGACTATACCTATGGTCGGCAGCACTCCTTTTTCGAGAAGGATCTGAGCGAAGTCACGCATATCGATTTCTCCGAACCCTACTGCCCGGAACTGCGTGCGAGCGTGGTCACGGCTGCAGAAAAGTCCGGCGTCGATTGCATCATCGGTGGTGTGTATGCGGCCATGCAGGGGCCAAGGCTGGAAACCGCTGCCGAAATCGACAAACTGGAGCGTGATGGCTGCGATATCGTCGGCATGACCGGCATGCCGGAAGCAGCGCTGGCCAAGGAGCAGGGGCTTTCCTATGCAACCATCTCCGTTATTGCCAACCTTGCCGCCGGACGGGGCACCGAAGAAATCACCATGGATTCCATCCGTGAGAATGTAGCGATCGGCATGAAAGAGGGCGCCAGCATACTGCAGGCGCTATTTTCACGGCGTAACAACGAGCGATAGCTGGCCCTGCCGTGCCGGTTAACTGATCTTTGCTTGGTTGCCATCCCGGATATTGCCTCCGTCATGCCGGGTGGACCGGCATCCAGACCACAGGGACGTGAGCACCATGAACAGGCCAGGGCAAGCGGTTTGCGGACAAAAAATCACACGATTTTCCGGCTGCAAGATTGCGCCGTTGTGACCAACCTACAACCCCGATTTCAGACTTGCTTCGATAAACTGATCCAGGTCGCCATCCAGCACGGCACCTGTATTGCCGGTTTCCACGTTGGTGCGCAGATCCTTGATGCGGGACTGGTCGAGGACGTAGGAGCGGATCTGGCTGCCCCAGCCGATGTCGGATTTGTTGTCTTCCAGTACCTGCTGATCGGCGTTGCGCTTCTGTATCTCCAGCTCATAGAGTTTTGCCTTGAGTTGTTTCATGGCGTGATCCTTGTTCTGATGCTGGGAGCGGCCATTCTGGCACTGGACAACGGTGTTGGTCGGCAGGTGGGTGATGCGCACCGCGGATTCCGTCTTGTTGACATGCTGGCCACCGGCTCCGGAAGCGCGGTAGACATCGATCCGCAGGTCGGCAGGGTTGATTTCGATCTCGATATTGTCATCGACTTCGGGTGAGACGAATACTGCTGCAAAGGAGGTATGACGGCGGTTGCCGGAGTCGAACGGGGATTTTCGTACCAGCCTGTGGACGCCAATTTCGGTGCGCAGCCAGCCAAAGGCATACTCGCCGGTGAACAGTACGGTGGCGCTCTTGATACCGGCAACCTCGCCCGGTGACACTTCCATGATCTCGGTCTTGAAACCGTGGCGTTCACCCCAGCGCAGGTACATGCGCAGCAGCATCTCGGCCCAGTCCTGGGCTTCGGTGCCACCCGAGCCGGCCTGGATATCGAGGAAGGCGTTGCTGGCATCCATTTCGCCGGAGAACATGCGCCGGAATTCCAGATTGGCGACCTCCTTTTCGTATTCGGCGAGATCTGCCTGAACGGTAGCGACGGTCTCCTCATCGTTTTCTTCCTCGGCCATGGCGAGGTAGTCGTGGGCATCACTCAGACCCGAGTCCAGCCGCTCGATGACATTGACGATGGCCTCCAGCTGGGCGCGCTGCTGTCCGAGCGACTGCGCCTTTTCCGGGTTGTTCCAGATATCCGGATCTTCCAGCTCCCGGCTTACCTCTTCGAGCTGTTCCTGCTTTTCAGCATAGTCAAAGGTACCCCCTAAGGGCTTCCAGACGCCCCTGCAGGTCTTTTATCTGATTGTAGATCGGGTTGAGTTCCATAGCGCAATGTTCGGTTCAAAGCGCGATAGTCTAGCGTTTTGGGCGGGATAAGTCACAGCAAGTGCATGTCGGATTAAAGCGCGTTGCAAAAAGCTTGTTGGTAGGTGGGGTATCTGGAAGCTTGACCTTTCATCCTGAAAAACAGGCCTTCTGTCTTCATGAGATCAGATTCACAAACAAATGTAGTTCAAGGACATAGAATAGCGCTATAAAAAATACACTAACTACTCGGAAAGCATCTGCAAAAACATAAAATTTTGGGGAATGGAACATGTCTGGAAAATGGTACGCAATCAATACGAAACCCCGACAGGAGAATGTTGCACTGGAAAACCTGGAGCGTCAGGGGTTTACGGCATTCCTGCCAATGATCAAGGTGAAAAAGCGGCAGCGCGGCAAATGGACCGACAAGATCGAACCGCTGTTTCCGCGTTATCTGTTCATTCAGTTGACGATGTTCGAAGACAATTTTGCACCCATCCGCTCAACCTTTGGCGTCCACAAGATCATTCGTTTTGGCGAGTACCCGGCGCAGGTGCCTACCGATCTCGTACAGGCGCTGATCGCCAATCAGGACAACCTGCTGGGTATCCAGAAGCCGAAGATTCCGGTATTCAACAAGGGTGACAAGGTGACCGTGATCAATGGGCCGCTCAAGGGGCTGACCGGCATTGTCGAAAATGACTCCGGAGAAGAGCGGGTGATCATGATGCTCAATCTGCTGGGGCGCGAAAACGTGCTGTCGGTCGAGACGGACAACTTGGTGCCGGCTACAGCCTGAAACAGCGTTAAGTCCGACAGGCTCCTCGGATTCAGGTCAAACGTCTCCAACATGGATTGCTACCTCAGATCGCCTGGAT
>CAYTPO010000250.1:0-14950 GCA_964439815.1 uncultured Thiotrichales bacterium | reverse complement strand
TTACCTCAATCGCTCTACCGATCCCCCTCCGGGACATCAGACAATTTGGCGCGGCTATTCCGCGCTTCAGTTGATGTGTGAAGGATTTTCCTTGCAAAATCATGGAGCTGTTGTCTAGCTATGTTTGTGGGTAATAGGCAGCGCTAGGAGCCTGTCCGAGAATAGGGAGCCTACTGCGGGAAAGCCATTTTGGCCCTTTTTCCCCCTGATTTTCGTCAAATATAACCAATATTCTCCTCAAATCAGTGAAAAAAATGGCCTAATATGGCTTTCCCTCGCTACGACTCCTATTCTCGGACAGCCTCCCAGGAGGCTGTGACCTGAAGGATCTTGTCGAGTATTTCCCTGGCGGATTCCAGTAATTCCGTTGATGCCGTCTTGTCCAGTTTTTCACGTTCATGCCGCAGAACGGCAAGGGTGGTTGCGAGTTCAGCGGGAAGTTGAAACGCTTTTTGCAAGTTGGCGACTTCGCTGAGTGTGGCAGGATCCTGAATCTCTGTCTCAGTCAGAGTGGCAAGGCTGTTCAGCGCGTTGTCGATGGCTTCACCGATGGGCGTCAGAGCCTCATTGATGAAACCATTTTCACTGAGAAGGGTGGCCATGCGCCGTTTTTCCCTGGCCGTCTCCTGATATCTTTCTGCTTTTGCGAGGCGTCTGCGCTGCTTTCTTTGTGCTTTCTCATCGCCACCCTGTGGCTTGCGGGCAGCACCGCTCACTGGCTGGGTGAACTGGATGATGCCCGCTTCCGCCAGCCGTTGCAGAGTTTCATAGGTATTTCGATCCAGCATTTCCAGCTGAGGAGTCGCCTCACCAAAATGGGTTGTCAGGTTTTCCGTCATGCTGGCTGCCAGTGTGCTGTCGGGTTCTTCGACAACGGCCAGTAACACATCGCCACGCAGCTCCAGGTGAGCCAGATTGTCGGGGTGTTGTGCCACGGTCGCGTCGATAAATTGTTCGATGGGGGGCTTTTTTGGTTCAGGTCGATCCAATAATTCATTGACCTTCTCCATAAGGGAGCCTTTGCCCGCGCCGATTGGCATGGCCTGCGTCCTGCCGGCACCATCGATGACCTCGTCTGCAAGATCGGTCTTGTGCCGTAATACCTCCAGCATCCGGTGTTCGATTGAATCCTGACTGACCAGATTGATCACGCTGACCGGGTGCTTTTGATGTTTGCGCCAGGCGCGGGCAATGCGCTGTTCCAGTTTGGCCGGGTTCCACGGTAGATCGAGATTGACAACGACTCTGGCGATTTGCAGATTCAGGCCAGTGGCGGCCGAGTCAGTGGCGAGGAACAGGCGGCATTTTGGGCTTTGCCTGAAACGATTGATCTCCTCACGGCGACGTGGCTGACTCAGGCTGCCGGTATGCCAGGCATAATCGATGCCGGCATCCAGCAGGCGCTCGGCCAGCAGTGTCAGCATGCGCTCCCATTCGGAAAATACGATGATCTTGCAGTCAGGGTTGGACAGAAGTTCGTCCAGCAGCTTTTCCAGCTCATCCAGTTTGGGGGCGCGCCTGCTTGTCTGATCGAGAATATAGGTGGTATCGCAGGCCATGCGCATGCAGCCCAGAGCAATCATCAGGCGTTCGCGTTCTTCCTTTTTCAGCGGCCGTTTACTGGCAATGGCCGATATTCTGACGACGATCTCTTCATGCTCCCTGTATTGCATCCGCTGCTCGTCACTGAGCTTTACGAAATAGGTGTTGGTACTGCGAGGGGGTAATTCTCCTTCGACATCATCCTTGCGTCGCCGCAGCATGATGTGCCGAAGTCGCTCGTGCAATTGGTCGAGGTTCTTGTACCCAGTGGGCATTCCTTTTTCATCGAGGGTATGAAAATCCCGGTTAAAGCGGAACAGTGGGCCGAAAATCTGTGGGTCGAGGAATTGCGTAATGGAGTAGATCTCATCGATGCGATTTTCCAGTGGTGTGCCGGTCAGGACAAAGGCATGGGGACTCAGAAGTTGCTTGATGGCGATGGCGGTTTTTGTCTGCCAGTTCTTGATCCGCTGAGCCTCATCGAGAATGATCAGGTCGGGTTGCAAAGTTTCGTTGATGAATGCTCTGTCATGCAAAATCTGCTCGTAATTGGCGAGGTAGAAAAAAGCTGGCTGCTGATAGAGCTTGTGGCGACGCTGACGCATTCCCTGAATGATTATTGCATGGCGATCGGAAAACTTGTGGATCTGCTCCAGCCACTCGCTCTTGAGGGAGGCGGGGGCGATGACCAGTACCTTCTCGATGCTGTAGAGGCGATCCAGCAATTCGCTGGCGGCAATCGCCTGCACGGTTTTCCCCAGGCCCATTTCGTCGGCGAGCAGGGCTCTGCCAGTAAAGGCCAGATGCATCATGCCTTCTTGTTGATAGGGAAAAAGTGGCAGTTTGACGAGATCCAGGCTGGCACGGCCACTTTTCAGATCCTTTAGGAACTGCCGTTGCCGGGTACGTCGGTCGGTGATCTGCTGTTGTTGCTGCAGCCAGGTTTCGAGATGGGATGAGAGATGTATCTGATTGCGAATCCGCGCCGTTTCTCTGGACAGATGTTTGTTCAATGCCGCCATGGATTGCAGTGGATCTCCGCGGAGCGTGCCGGCTTCATCGAAAAAGCCTTCGATGGCCTTTTTGGCGCGGTTGGTACTGCGCATTCGCTCCGGAATGCTGGCTTTTATGGCCATGTCTCGGCGATCCAGGAAGATTTCAATCAGGGGGTGGCCCTGCGCTCGCTCGACAAGCTTGCGCCTGCGAAGCCTGTTACAGGTGGCTTCGATGTGTTTGCAGGTGCCCAGCCGATTGAGCTGATAGTCCATGCAGTCACAGCTGTTGATGGTCTGCTGCAATGAGCGAATCTCTACCTGATAGGTATTGCCGCTGGGGCTGGTGACCTGCCAGGTGGAAAAGATGGCATTGTCGCCATTGACGGAAGTGACCCTGAAGCGTTCGCTCTTCGCGCGCTCCTTGCGACGGCGTATTTCTTCCTGGTCGGTGGTATTCCAGCCGAGGGGCTTGGGAGCAGATTTTCTGCGGGTTTTTTTTCTGATGGCCATGGTGAATGTGGGTATCTCTGAGTCAATGGGGATTATAAGCGTTGCCAGCTGACTCTGCAGGTGCCGTATCTTTTGGTTTCTCCTTGCCTGCCGGCTCAGGTAGAATGGCGCGGCAGTCTTGCCGGGTTGGAAAATGCGACTGGAACGACTCGGTGTGAGCTTCCATTCTGGCAGAAAGGCTGTGCCCTGTTTTCGCTATCGAGTATTCCCCTGGTCTGACTCCCTTGAGTAACTTGTTGACACAGCATTGGTACCGTAATGGGCCTGTGGCATTTTTTCTACTGCCGCTTTCCTGGCTCTTTTGCAAGATGGCGTCCTTTCGTCGTCGGCGGTTGCAGGCACGGGCAGTGGCCCCCCCGCGCCGGGTACCGGTGGTGGTGGTGGGCAATATCTCGGTGGGAGGGACGGGCAAGACGCCGATGGTGATCTGGCTGGTGGAGTATCTGCAGGCGCATGGCTACAGACCGGGTGTCGTCAGTCGGGGGTACGGCGGGGATTCGCGTGATCACCCGGTGCTGGTGTCGGGCAACAGCGATGCACGTACCGTGGGTGATGAGGCGGTGGTCATTGCCCGGCGTGGTGGTTGTCCTGTCTGGGTATGCCGGGACAGGGTGGCGGCCATCGAGGCATTGCTGGAAGATGGCAGTGTCAATGTGGTGATCTCCGATGACGGCATGCAGCATTACCGGATGCCGCGAGATATCGAGATCGCGATGATCGATGGTGCGCGACGGTTTGGCAATGAGCTGTGCCTGCCATCGGGACCCTTGCGCGAACCGGTCAGCCGGCTTGATGAGGTGGATTTCAAGGTGGTGACCGGGAGCATGGCCGATGAGGATGAGTACGCCATGGAGTTCAGTGGCGAGGAGCTGATCAACCTGCGCAGCCCGGCCAAGCGCATGTTTCTGTCGGCACTGGAGGATGTAACCGTCAATGCGGTTGCAGGCATAGGCAATCCGGCCCGCTTCTTCTTCAAGCTGGAGAGCGCCGGATTGCAGGTATTGCGCCACCCGTTTCCCGATCATCACCGCTATGTGACGGAAGATTTTGTCTTTGATAATGACCGCATGATCGTCATGACGGAAAAGGATGCGGTAAAATGCGGCGTATTTGCCGATCAGCGCTTCTGGTACATGCCGGTGGTTGCGCGACCAGACCCGGAGTTTGCGCTGGGATTTTTGAATCGACTTAAGGAAGTGGAACGTGGATACCAAACTGCTTGAAATTCTCGTGTGCCCGGTTACCAAGGGGCCTTTGATCTACGACAAGAAGAAACAGGAGCTGATTTCCTGCTCGGCCAGGTTGGCGTATCCCATCAAGGATGGCATCCCGGTCATGCTGGAGGAAGAGGCGCGCCAGCTGACTGCCGAAGAGGTGGAAAACTACAGGTAGCGATTGACGAATTCGTTACGAGGGATGGTTACGGCGCCCATGCGTAGCAGGTGTGGGTTGGGCAACTGGCAGTCGATGATTGGAATGTTTCTGGTTTGCAGCCATTCTGCTAGGTAGACCATGGCAACCTTCGACATGTCGGTAGCCCGACTGAACATCGATTCCCCGGCAAAGGCCTTTTCCAGCATGATGCCATACAGTCCACCCACCAGTGCGTTGTCATTGTTCCATACTTCCACCGAGTGGGCATCGCCGCGATTGTGCAGCGTGATATAGGCCAGGCGCATCTCCTCGGTAATCCAGGTTCCATTGGAACCGCGGCGAGGTTGTGAACAGGCTTCGACGACATCGGCAAATGCGGTATTGAAGCTGACCCGGTAGTGATCCTTGCGCAGCGTCTTCTGCAGGCTGCGGGAGATGTGTATCCGCTCCGTGTAGATGATTGCCCGGGGGTCGGGAGACCACCAGAGAATGGGCTGCCCCTCTTCGTACCAGGGAAAGATGCCCTGTCGATAGGCCGCAATCAGCCTTTCCGGTCGCAAATCCCCCCCCGCCGCCAGCAGACCATCCGGCTCCTTGAGTGCCTGTGCGACAGGGGGGAAAGCGATGACCGGATCAGTCGGGTCGATCCAGGTAAGGTTTTTCAGGCTCAACGCTCAATGTTCTCCGAGTTCCTCCAGGTCGAGAAACTTTTCTGCATCCAGCGCTGCCATGCAGCCGGTGCCCGCCGAGGTGATGGCTTGGCGGTAGACATGATCGATGACATCGCCAGCCGCAAAGATCCCCGGTTTGTTGGTCGCCGTGGCGTTGCCGCTGTTGCCGCTATGCACGGTGATGTAACCGCCGTTCATCTTCAACTGACCCTCGAAGATCTTGGTATTGGGGTGATGGCCAATGGCAATGAAGACGCCCATCAGCTCGACATCGGTGGCTTCACCGGTCTTGACGTTCTTGACGCGCATGCCGGTAACGCCAGAGTCGTCGCCGAGGATTTCTTCCAGTGTGTGGTCCCACATGATCGTGACATTGCCGTTCTTGGCCTTCTCCTTGATCTGATCCTGCAGGATCTTCTCCGAACGCAGTGCGTCGCGGCGATGCACCAGAATTACTTCGGATGCGATATTGGAGAGGTAGAGCGCCTCTTCAACGGCTGTATTACCACCGCCGATGACGGCGACCTTCTGATTGCGATAGAAGAACCCATCGCAGGTGGCGCAGGCCGAGACGCCCTTGCCCTTGAACTTTTCCTCGGACTCAAGGCCGAGATAGCGGGCTGACGCGCCGGTGCAGATGATCAGTGCATCGCAGCTGTAGCGTCCGCTGTCGCCTTCGAGGATATAGGGGCGCTGGTCGAAGTTGACGGTATGAATGTGGTCGAAGATTATCGTGGTGCCAAAGCGCTCGGCGTGCTTGCGCATGCGGTCCATCAGATCAGGGCCCTGCACACCTTCGTGATCGCCGGGCCAGTTGTCCACTTCGGTCGTGGTCATCAGCTGACCGCCTTGCTCCAGTCCGGTGATGATGACCGGGTTGAGATTGGCGCGTGCAGCGTAGACGGCAGCGGTATAACCGGCGGGGCCGGAACCAAGAATCAATAAACGATGATGCTGTGTGTCAGTCATGCCGACCATTCTCCATAGTGTTGCTTTGAATTGTTGGGGGCCGATTTTACCCAATTCTGCTATCGAAACGTAGCTTGTGATGATGAAGTGAGGGAAATCAGTTAATGCGAGGTCTGAATGTTTTTACCCAGGTCTTTCAATTTCCATAAGAAAAGAGTATTTGCGTTATACTGTCGCGATACAAGCGGATTTGACTGACACAGGACAATGGCGGCTAAGAAACAGGCAAAAAGGAAAAAGGATTTTTCGCACGCATTCAGCGTGCACTTTGGGCGGGGAATGCGTGAGGCGGCGTTGTTCGTCTTTGGTGCGTTGGCGTTGTATCTGCTGATTGCGCTGATGAGCTATGACCCGGCAGATCCCGGCTGGTCCCATACCGGACGTTATGCGGGGATTCACAATTTTGGTGGCCTGGTCGGTGCTTGGTTGTCGGATGTCTTCTTCTATCTGTTTGGTGGGCTGGCCTATCTGGCTCCCATCATGATTGCCTGGAGTGGCTGGCTGTTCTACACCGGTGAGCGGGATACCGGAGAGGTGGATATCGTTGAAATGGGGGTGCGCTGGCTCGGTTTTGTGGTCACGTTGGCAACCGGCTGCGGTCTGGCGGAGCTGCATTTTGGTGCTGAACAATTGCCCATGCACGCCGGCGGGCTGCTGGGGGTTGGCGTTGGCGGATCACTTCAGGCGGGGTTCAGCATGTTGGGTGCAACCTTGCTGTTACTGGCGCTGTTTCTCGCGGGATTCACGCTGTTTACCGGGGTTTCGTGGGTGGCGGTCAGTGAATTTGTCGGCGAATGGACACTGTTTGGTATTGGCTGGGTGCGGGAGCGGCTGGTTGAATGGAAACAGCAGTGGACAATGAAAAAGGTGCGCGAAGAGCGCGAGATAGCATTGCAGCCGGAACATGCCAAACTGCGCAAACGCAAGAAGCCGCGTATCGAACCCAAGGTGACCAAGCCGAAGGTGAGTTCGCGCCCCTTGCGGGAAAAGCAGATTCCGCTGTTCAAGCCGACGCCCAAGGAGGGCAGTTTGCCGGTTATCGATCTGCTTGATCCTCCGGTAAAACAGAGTACCGGGTATTCGGAAGATGAACTGGATGCCATCTCCCGGCTGGTGGAGTTGAAGCTGCGAGATTTCAAGGTCGAGGTCGAAGTCGAGTCGGTACATCCGGGGCCGGTGGTGACCCGTTTCGAACTGCTGCTGGCACCGGGTACCAAGGTCAGCAAGATCACGGCATTGGCCAAGGATCTGGCACGGGCGCTGTCGGTCATCAGCGTGAGGGTGGTAGAGGTCATTCCGGGCAAGACGACAATCGGGCTGGAGATTCCCAATGAACACCGGGAGATGGTTTTTCTCAGTGAGATCCTGTCGTCCGAGCTGTTTGACAAGGCACCTTCGCCGTTGACGCTGGGTATGGGCAAGGATATTTCCGGTGCGCCGGTAGTGGCTGATGTGGCCAAGATGCCCCATGTGCTGGTCGCGGGTACCACCGGATCGGGAAAATCGGTCGCCGTGAATGCAATGCTGCTCAGTGTGTTGTTCAAGGCCACCCCGGAGCAGGTGAGACTGATCCTGATTGACCCGAAAATGCTGGAGCTGAGCGTCTATGAAGGTATTCCTCACCTGCTGACGCCGGTGGTGACCGACATGAAGGATGCAGCAACGGCATTGCGCTGGAGTGTGGCCGAGATGGAGCGCCGCTACAAGCTGATGTCGGCGCTTGGTGTACGCAACATGGCGGGCTACAACAAGAAGGTGAAGGATGCGATCGATCGTGGTGAGCCGATCAAGGATCCGCTGTGGAAGCCCAATGAGCTGATCGAGGATGATATGGCAGACGACCTGGAGCCGTTGCCGAACATCCTGATCGTGATCGACGAATTTGCCGATCTGATGATGACGGTGGGCAAGAAGGTGGAGGAGCTGATCGCACGGCTGGCGCAGAAGGCGCGGGCGGCGGGTATCCATCTGATTCTGGCGACACAGCGCCCCTCGGTGGATGTGATTACCGGCCTGATCAAGGCCAATATCCCCAGCCGGATCGCATTTCAGGTCTCGTCCAAGGTCGATTCGCGAACCATTCTGGACCAGATGGGTGCCGAGGCGCTGCTGGGACACGGAGACATGCTTTATCTGCCGGGCGGCACCAGCATTCCCACGCGGATTCATGGCGCCTTTGTGGACGATCATGAGGTGCATCATGTGGCGGAATACCTGCGAGCCAGCGGTGCACCGGATTATCTGCCGGAAATACTGGATGGCAGTGATGGCCTGGACGGGCCGATTCCCGGACTGGAGCCCATTGCGCGGGATGCGGATGCCGAAACGGATCTGCTGTATGACGAGGCGGTTGCCATCGTCACCGAGTCGAGAAAGGCCTCGATCTCCTATGTGCAGCGGCGGCTGAAGGTGGGATACAACCGGGCGGCAAGAATGATTGAACAGATGGAAGCGGCAGGTGTCGTATCTGCTGTGCAGGGGAATGGCTCGCGAGAGGTGATTGCGCCGCCACCCCCGGAAATGTAGCAGCTACTGTGTAGTTGCAATTTGAAGAACCGGGAGGATACCCGGATAACTCGGGAGACTGATGACTTTATGGAGACTCACACGATGATGAAGAGAATGGGGTGTTTAGTGGCTGCAATGGCATTGATGGTAGGAACCACAGTTGCCTTTGCGGATTCAGGCACGGAAAGACTCAACAAGTTCATGAAAAAGGCGAAGACCGTCAACGCAACGTTTACCCAGGAGGTGGTATCCGAGCAGGGGCGGATCATGCAGACGGCCTACGGGAAATTCTATCTGCAGCGGCCGGGTAAATTCCGCTGGGAATACCAGTCGCCAACACCGCAGGTGATTGTTGCTGATGGCAAGAAGCTGTGGGTTTACGACAAGGACCTGGATCAGGTCACCGTCAAGCCCCTGAAGCAGGCGCTGGGCTCTTCACCTGCCAGCATCCTGATGCGCCAGCATGATCTCAACAAGGATTATCTGGTGCTGGAGAAATCCCCGCGGGAGGGTATGCTCTGGGTCGATTTGCGACCCAAGAAGAAACAGGGTGATTTCAAGCGCATCCTGATCGGCCTGGATGATGTCGGTGTGCAGGCGATGGATCTGTATGATCAGTTCGGGCAGATCACGATGATCCGCTTTCAGGAATCCAGCTACAACAAACCGGTCAGCAAGAAACTGTTCAGGTTTACGCCGCCGCCGGGAGCAGATGTGATAGGTAACTGATTCTGGTTAATGAGAAAAAAGACGGGCTGGTAGCAGATACCAGCCCCTGGCAACCGCTGGCAGACCGCATTCGACCAGAGACGCTGGCGGAAGTTACCGGCCAGGAGCATCTGCTTGCGCCCGGCAAGCCGCTGTATGAGGCGCTATCGCAGGGACGCCTCCATTCGATGGTGTTCTGGGGGCCGCCGGGGTCGGGCAAGACAACGCTGGCACGCCTGATCGCGCGAGTGACCGATGCCCACTTTCTGGCCATCTCCGCAGTGCTCTCCGGGGTGAAGGATATTCGTGCGGCCGTCGAGCAGGCGCGTCGACACCTGGAGACGACGCAGCAGGCCACGGTGCTGTTTGTCGACGAGGTGCATCGCTTCAACAAGGCGCAGCAGGATGCCTTTCTGCCGCATATCGAAGAGGGCATAATCACCTTTGTTGGTGCGACCACGGAAAATCCTTCGTTCGAATTGAACAACGCGCTGTTGTCGCGACTGCGAACCTATGTACTGAAGCCGCTGAACCAGGATGCGTTGCTGGAAATCCTGCGCACGGCCCGGCAGAAGCTGGAGCAGGCCAGTGGTGCGAAAATCGACATTGGTGATGATGAGCTGAGAATGATCATCGAATTCGCGGATGGTGATGCACGACGGGCGCTCAATCTGTTCGAGATTGCCGAAGAGTTGGCTCCCGTACAGGAAGGTGGCAGCAAGGTCATCGATGAAGCTACGGTACAATCCCTTACCAGTGAAGGTTTGCGGCGTTTCGACAAGGGCGGCGAATATTTCTATGATCAGATCTCGGCGATGCACAAGTCGGTGCGTGGCAGCAGCCCTGATGGTGCGCTGTACTGGTTTTGCCGCATGATCGATGGTGGAACCGATCCGCGCTATATTGCCCGTCGTATCATCCGCATGGCTTCCGAAGATATCGGCAATGCAGATCCGCGAGGCTTGCGGATTGCGCTGGACGCAGCCGAAACCTTCGAGCGGCTGGGCTCGCCGGAAGGCGAGTTGGCACTGGCTCAGGCCGTGGTCTATCTGGCTTGCGCACCGAAGAGCAATGCCGTATACAGCGCCTACAAGCAGATGATGTCGGTGGTAAGAAAGACGGGTAGCCTGGAAGTGCCGATGCATCTGCGCAATGCGCCAACCCGACTGATGAAGTCACTGGATTACGGCAAGGGCTATCGTTATGCCCATGATGAACCGGATGCCTATGCGGCTGGTGAGCAGTATCTGCCGGATGCTCTGGATGGTCAGACGTTTTATGCTCCGGTGAATCGCGGATTGGAAATCAGGATAGCCGAAAAGCTGCAGATGCTCAGGGAAAGGGATCGTCTGGCGAAAAAAAGATGAGACAAAAGGGATTGCTTTGAAATTCAAACTGGGGCTTACCAGCCTGCTGCTGGCTTACCTTTTATGGCTGCCGGGCGTTACCCAGCCGTTATTGAGTCTGACAGGCAGTATCGACAAGGCACGGGTCATGACCCTGGGCAAGGAGCTGATTGCCGATAGTCCGGGTATCATGCCGATGATTGGCAGTATGGCCATTTCGCTGCTTGACAAGATAGAGGTCAGCGGGGAAATCCAGGCCTATGAGAAGACGCGCAGCATTCTGGGGACGGTGCATGAGCTGTTTGAGTCCGGCAATATCACCGTGGGGCTGCTGGTGGCGTTGTTCTCGATACTGATTCCCGTCACAAAGGGCGGGCTTTTGTTGCTGACGGCGTTCGAGCTGCGGCCGGCATTTCATCGCATGAGCCAGCGCACCATCGACCTGATCTCCAAATGGTCGATGGCGGACGTATTTGTAGTGGCGGTCATCGTGGCCTACATGGCCGCCAATGCGACCCGGAACATGGACGAGATCTTTGTGCTGGATGCCCGATTCGGGGTCGGTTTCTACTGCTTTCTTGCCTACTGCCTGTTCTCCATTCTTGCAACACAGTTGATGAAAAGAGCCTGATTGTGAAAAAACTACTGTTTGTCAATGAGTTCGGTCTGTATCCGGAGCTGGTGAGAGCTCTGCAAAGTACCGGATATGCCGTCACGGTAGAACATATGATGCGCAAGGCGATCAAATTCATGCAGAAGCAGAATCCGGAGATCGTCGTGGCGGAGTTTGTTTACGATTCGCACTTTCGCGACCGGGTGAGTAATCTTGAATCCCTGCTGGCGCAGATTGAAGGCAAGAATACGAATACAAGAACGATACTGATCTATGAACCCTGCTGGCAGGAGTATCTGGATCAGGTCAGGGAAGTGTTTACAGTCGATGCGGTTTTGCAGTTGCCATTGGAGGCGGATGATCTGCTGGTGGCAGTCGAGCGATTTGGATGAATGGTGGTGTCGGGTAGGAAATGACCCGGAACCATGAGATTCCGGGTCATCAGATAGGGGTGAGGGACTACCTTGTCCCCAGCCGGAGCTGAGCTCAATCCCTGAGCTTCGAGACGTAGATTATCGCAGCAATTCCCAAAACTTAAGCCCTGGCTGTACAGGCTGCGAAAATCCCGGATAAAGGGCGCAGAAGGTGGGATTTGCTCAGTCAACGGCGTCTTTTCAGCCCCTTTCGAATCACTCATTGCCGGCAGCTTTTCAGTGGTTTCATGAGCCGCCGACGAAAACATGTTAACTGTGTCGATATTTTTTGTAGAAACTGGAACATGAACCCGGATTTCCCCTTTTCTAGGAGTCTGTTGGACTTAACCGTTTGAAGCGAAAATCACTGGGGGTGAATTCAGTCAGCTTATCGTGTGAGGAGAATAGCAGAGCTATTTGACGAACAGGATAAGCTGAGTTAATCACCATCCAGAGATTTGCACCCCAAGGGCACTTCCTGCGGGCGCAGCCAAACAGCGTTAAGTCCGATAGGCTCCTGGATATTCGGAGATTGTTTCCGGAACCAGGGCATCAATCCTGATCACCTCGTAAATAATGGAGCAATGCATGAAGGAATCTTCACCCAAAGTCATTCATCTGGAGGAATACACCCCACCTCCCTTTTTTATCGAGACTGCCGATCTCTATTTTGATCTGCATGATGATGCCACCCTTGTGACTGCAAGGTTGAAGATTGTTCGCAACAAGGCCTGTGTCGAGGCACCGTCGGAAATATACCTGAATGGTGAAGGATTGTTGCTCAAATCAATTTCCAGGGATGGTAATACGCTGAGCGAAGATTTATATCGGCTGGATGAAAGGGGGTTGACGATTCTGCAAGCGGGCGATGAATTTTATCTCGAGACCGTGGTGGAAATTCATCCGGAAAACAATACGGCACTGGAAGGGCTGTATCGCTCCAGTGGAAATTATTGCACCCAGTGTGAAGCCGAAGGCTTCAGGAAGATTACCTACTATCTGGATCGTCCGGATGTAATGGCAGTCTTTACAACCACCATCGAGGCTGATGAGACTGCTTTTCCGGTATTGCTTTCCAATGGTAATCCGGTAGAGAAAAAACGGCTGGGAAAAGGGCGCCACAGCGTTCGATGGGTGGATCCGTTTCGCAAGCCGAGTTACCTGTTTGCACTCGTGGCTGGAGACCTGGCCATTACACAGGGAAATTATCGAACGATGTCAGGCCGCGAAGTGCGCCTGCAAATCTATACCGAACATCACAACCGGGATCGTACTGCCCATGCCTTGCAGTCACTGATCCGGGCCATGCAGTGGGATGAGGAAACCTACGGTCTGGAATATGACCTGGATATCTACATGATTGTAGCGGTCGATGATTTCAATATGGGAGCAATGGAAAACAAGGGGCTCAATATATTCAATTCGAAGTTTGTTCTGGCACGGCCGGATACGGCTACCGATACGGATTATGTGAATATCGAGGCAGTGATAGCCCATGAGTATTTTCATAACTGGACCGGCAACAGGATAACCTGCCGGGACTGGTTTCAGCTCAGCCTGAAGGAGGGGCTGACGGTATTCAGGGATCAGTGTTTTACGGCAGATATGACATCGGCGGCAGTCAAGCGGATCGATGATGTTCGAGCCTTGCGCAGCCATCAGTTCCCCGAGGACGCTAGCCCGATGGCGCATCCAGTTCGTCCGTCCTCCTATATGGAAATCAATAATTTCTATACCCTGACGGTTTATGAAAAAGGCGCCGAAGTTGTTCGCATGTATCAGACGCTGCTTGGCAAGGAAGGTTTTCGCAAGGGGATGGATCTCTATTTTCAGCGCCATGATGGCCAGGCGGTCACGACCGATGATTTTCGCCAGGCGATGGCAGATGCCAATGGCGTGGATCTGAGCCTGTTTCAGCGTTGGTATGAGCAGGCAGGGACGCCCGAAGTGACGTTGAAAAGCCAATGGGACGAATCCTCTGGAACTTTTACACTGGCAATCAGGCAGACTTGTCCACCAACACCGGAAAGTAGTGAAAAGAAACCCTATTTGATACCAATGAAACTTGGCCTGCTCGATCATCAGGGAAATGACTTGCCGTTGAAGGATTTGGAAGGCGAGGCGCTGGATGATGTCATCTCGTTGACAGAAGCATCGCAGACAGTGGCGTTTTCCGGACTCGGGGAAAAACCCGTACCGTCGTTGTTCAGGGGGTTTTCGGCCCCGGTCAAGATTCATTACGAATATACGGATGAGGAGCTGGCCTTTTTAATGGCCAATGACAACGATGCGTTCAATCGCTGGGATGCTGGGCAGTCGCTTTACATGCGCAATCTGCTTTCGATGATCAGGAAGTTGCAGCATGGCGAAAAACCTGTCGTAAGTCCGGTACTGCTGTCTGCGGTAGAATCCCTGTTGCTGGACAAGGCCATGGATCCTGCGCTCCTTGCCGAGGCAATCATTCTGCCGGATGAAGTCTTTCTGGGTGAACAGATGGAAACCATTGATGTCGATGCGATTCATGCTGCCAGGGAGCAACTCAAGCAATGCCTCGCGCGGGAGTTCCAGTCGCAATGGGAAGATATTTACCGGCAATCGGGTACGCCGGGGAAATATAAAATCGATGCGGCAAGTATCGGTAAACGCCGATTGAAAAATATTGCGCTGGATTATCTGCTGGAGACAGGTGGTGAAGCGTATCAGGTATTGGCACTGGAGCAGTATTCCCAAGCCGATAACATGACGGATTGCATGGGTGCAATGCAGGCATTGAAAAATGGGGATTCTCCACAGCGGGAGAAGGTGCTGGAGGATTTCTATAATCGCTGGCAGGATGATGCGCTGGTACTGGATAAATGGTTTACGGTGCAGGCCACCTCTTCGCGGCCGGATACACTGGATCGGGTGAAGTCGCTGATGGGCAACCCCGCGTTTTCTATCAGTAACCCCAATCGTGTCAGATCTCTGATTGGTGCGTTCATGCAGGCCAATCCGGCGGGTTTTCATCGTCGGGATGGTGCGGGATACGAATTTGCTATGGATATCATCATGCGTCTGGACGATATCAATCCCCAGATCGCCGCCCGCCTGGCAAAGGTGTTCTCACGATGGCAAAGATACGACAAGACGCGTCAGGCATCGATGCAGCGATGTCTGCGACGTATTGCAGACAAGGCGCATCTCTCGGCTGACGTGTTTGAAATCGTCTCCAACAGTCTGGGGTAGTGCTCCATCGATTTAGGCTCGATGGGTACGGCGAGTCATGAAGTGGTCAAGCCGCCATGAGTGCATGGATGCAGAA
>CAYTPO010000249.1:0-11745 GCA_964439815.1 uncultured Thiotrichales bacterium | reverse complement strand
TAGGTCCTGCTGGAGCAGACGGTCAGGATGGCGCTGATGGGGCATCGGCCTATCAGATCTGGCTGAATGCAGGAAATACCGGTAGTGAAGCTGACTTCCTCGCTTCACTGATGGGTCCTGCGGGCCCCGCAGGCGTCGATGGTCAGGATGGTGCCGATGGTTCCTCCGCCTATCAGGTATGGCTGAATGCAGGAAATACCGGTAGTGAAGCTGACTTCCTCGCGTCGCTGACGGGTCCTGCTGGCGCTGACGGGGTTGATGGTCAGGATGGTAGCGATGGTGCTTCTGCCTATCAGGTATGGCTGAATGCCGGCAACACGGGTACCGAGGCAGAATTCCTTGCGTCGTTGCAGGGAGCGCCAGGTGCTGATGGAACCGATGGTCAGGATGGTGAGAGCTTTTTCGACTGGTTTTCCCAAGGGGTTGGGGATGTCAACTGGGATGGGAAAATCGATTCCAATGATGTCAGAGACTGGTTGAACGGTGGCTATGGTGGTGGTTCCAATGGTGGACCCAACCACGGCGGTAACTCGGGAGGCGCCAATTCCGGACCTAATGGTGGGGGCAACACCAATAATGGTGGTTGGTGGTGGCATTGATCGCTCCCTGAGCGGGTGAGCGACCGATCCCGCAATCCAGATGGACCTGATGTGACCGAGGGCAAGGATGCCATGGGTTACATAATTGGATGGAAACCAGATAACTCATGGGCGCCCCTTGCTGTCAGTAAGGGGCTTTGTTGTTTGGTAACTACTCGGAGAGTAGATCAGACCAGCAGTAGTTACGTTGTTTGTAGCTTGGAGCATCCCTGAACCCGAGGCTTAAAGGCGGTCACTGGCACAAGTTGTTGATTCCAAGGTGGATCAGGAAATATCCGCTTAACCCGTGGCTGAAGCCAGGATTTCCTGATCCATTGTAGAACCAATATCTTGCACCACTCATCCCCGTTTGGATCTCGGATTCAGGTGCTGGGTAACGACTTGGCAGATGGCCATCATGGCCATTGGAGCCGAATGCAATGCAGGCACTGGGGGATAGCGCTGGTTGTCTCGTGACTGGCAGAAATGGCAGTTGGTCACAAAAAACAGCAGCGTCAGCCCATTTCGCAAGAGTGAGGGAATTAATCCATGTCCATTCTCTCTAATCAGTGAAATCAGAGTCTGCCGGGAGGGCTGAGCCTGTGAGTCGAAACTCCAGTCGGAGTGTAGAGACTGGCTTGCTTGCGCTACCACTGATGATGCGGTAGCGATTTATTTATCGTGTCAAGTAATTAACCGGGATAGCGAAATTAAAAACTTAAATTACAGAAAATTTCTGGCCTCGGGAAAGACTTCAGGAGACAAGACCGTTACGGAGAAACCGGCTGAAATCTTCCATTTCCCCCGTTTCAATCAACGGGAAATCGTGAAGAACAATATTGTTTCCGGGTGCCAGTCAGCGCTTGAGTTTGTCGCCGGGGGGCAGCGGCATAGCCTGGAGTTGGTGCCTTGGCATCAGCCGGCTGTTGCCGTGGGAATGCCGCTATTGAAAACTAGAATTGGCAAGGAGTTGATCTACCTGACGTTGAGTCGCTGGCCAGATACCGGGCTGGAGCTGAAAATGCCTTCCCTGAATCTTGTGCAGAGTATGCCAAGGGCATTGAGGGTGATTGTTGCGGAAGCCGGGTTGGGGGATTTCATTCCCGTACTGGAGGCCCGATTCAACGATAAGGTGACGATTGTCGATTTGACGCAGGCCACCAAGACCATCATGTATGAGGATTCGTTGCAGATGATTCTGGATCGCGCTGGCGACTTGGTCATTATTGGACTGTTCAGCTCCAAGGGATTCATGGATCGGTTGCTTGAGAAACTCGGGGAGTGGCCCGGTCATCTGCCGGCATTTTCCAATCGACTGGGCTTTCACGCGAATCTGGTTGTGGGCTGCAGTCATATTACACAGTCGGATTTGCGCGGGCTTTCCTGTGGCGATGTGGTGTTGCTGGAACCCACGGATTTTCTTGAAAGGCGTTTGATCCAGATGAGGTTTTCTCCCAATCTGGAAATCTATATAAAACTGGAGCAGGGCAAGGCAATGGTTGAAAGTATCAAGCAGAACAATAATTCTGAAGCGCAACACGCGGAGCCTGTCAGTATTGATGAACTGAATGTCGAACTGACCTTTGATGTGGGAGGTCAGCAATTGCCATTGCGTGAGTTGAAAAAACTCCGCAAGGGCTACACCTTCGAGTTGAATCAGCCACTCAATCAGTTGGTGACGATCCGCTGCAATGGGCAAAAGATCGGTGTGGCAGAACTGATTGAAGTGGACGATCGTGTTGGCATGCGTGTTGTGGAAATCATAGGTAATTCCCATCCATAAAAACAGGGTTGCAGCGAGAGTGATTCAGGTATCGGTTTATGGATGAGACATGGGCAAATGGAAACCTGTAGCAATGGATGACCTTGCGTTGCCGGATGATAGTGATCCGGATATCGCCCGATAACAATAATTAATAGGCTGTTACTGTAGAGCAGGCAGCCGGGCAGGAGTAGCAAATAATGGATAGTCTTCCAAATCCGTTTATATTGCTGGCGGGGATGAGCATTCTCGCGCTGGCACCGTTTCTGGCCATCATGGTCAGTTCGTATATCAAGATTGTGGTGGTGCTGTATATACTGCGGAATGGTCTGGGGTTGCCGCAGGTACCGCCCAATATGGCTGTCAATGGTCTGGCGATCATCCTGTCGCTCTATATCATGGCACCGGTGGGGTTTGCGATGAGTGATGCGTTTTCGCGACATGATGTCAAGCTTGACAATTTTCAGGATCCAGCATTGTATGAAGCAGTCACCGATGGCGTGCAACCACTGGTGGCATTCCTGAAAAAACATTCCGATGAGAATGAACGGCGCTTTTTCGCACAGACGACAAAAAAGCTCTGGCCCAAGGATAAGGCCGATGCCGTGACCGAGGATCATGTTCTGGTCTTGCTGCCCTCATTTACCATTTCGGAACTCAAATCGGCTTTTCAGATTGGTTTTCTGCTGTATCTGCCATTTATCGTCATCGACCTGATCGTCTCCAATATTCTGCTGGCCATGGGGATGATCATGGTATCCCCGATGATGATTTCCCTGCCTTTCAAGATTCTGCTTTTTGTCATGGCTGATGGCTGGACCAGGTTGATACACGGTTTGGTCCTCAGTTATCAGTGAGCCTCATGAACGGTAATTTCCAATCAATCGGGAGTACGGTATATGACTGAACAGGATCTGGTTTATTTTACTTCTCAGGCCATGCTGCTGATCCTGTATCTTTCGCTGCCGGTCATTATTGCGGCAACGGTCGTGGGTCTGGTGATTGGCCTGTTTCAGGCGTTGACGCAGATACAGGAGCAAACACTGCCATTTGGCATAAAGCTTGTTGCCGCAGTCCTGGCGCTCATGCTGACAGCCCGGTGGATGGGGGGAGAAATTCTGGCCTACTCCTCGCGGTTGTTCGATGTCATTCCTACCGTGCATTGAGTGGTTGACACATGGATTTACTGCCTGACCTGAATCACTGGTTCATGGTGCTGACGATATCATTGCCTCGGATCATGGTGATCTTCAATGTGTTGCCGTTCTTCGGCAAAAAGATGATGCCATCGGGAATTCGCAATGCACTGGCCATCAGCCTTTCCGTCATAGCACTGCCCATCATTTCCCAGCAGATGACGGCCATGGAATTTGATGTTCTGTGGTGGCTGCTGGTTATTTTCAAGGAAGCCATTCTGGGAACCATGATCGGTTATGTGCTGGGTATCATTTTCTGGGGTGTGGCCGCAGTGGGCGTCATGATCGATACGCAACGCGGTGCGATGTCAGCCAGGCTATTCAGCCCGATGATCGGCGGGCAGACCTCCATTACCGGTGCGTTGTTTGCACAACTGGCGGGGGTGGTATTGCTGACCAGTGGAGGCATCCTGGTACTCATGAATGTCATCTATGTGAGTTATGTGCTGTGGCCGGTAACCAGTTACTACCCCACCCTGAATTATGCCGGGATAACCATATTTCTCGAATTGCTCGATTCACTGATGTACATCATGCTCTTATTGGCAGGCCCACTGGTGATCGTCATGTTCCTCACCGAGCTGGGCTTTGCCCTGGTGGGCAGGTTCGTGCCCCAGATCAATGTCTTTCTGTTGGCGATGCCGGTTAAGAGTGCGTTGTCTTTTTTCCTGCTGGGCGTCTACATTGTCTATATTGTCAAGTACGTACAGCAGAAGTTTCTGGAATTCGGCTCGGTCGTGTCGATACTCGATACGATACTGAAATGAGCGAAGACAAGAGTAGAAATACCGAAAAGGCGACCCCCAAGAAACTGCGGGATGCTCGCAAGAAGGGGCAGGTTGCCAAAAGCAAGGAGGTTGTCTCTGCGTTTATGCTGCTGGGTGTTGCCATTTATTTCTGGTTGACCTGGGAGGCGCAATTCCATTATCTCATCGAGCTGTTCAGCATACCGCAGATCATCTACACCATGCCTTTCGACAGCGCACTGGACAAGGCATTGTCAGTGATGCTCAAGGTGGCGATGTATTGGGTGATACTGCCGGTTGTCGTCATACAGATGGTGATGGCAGTCATTGGCAGTATTGTACAGTTTGGCGTGCTGTTTTCGGCACACCCGATCAAACCGGATATCAATAAACTCAATCCCGTGAAAAAGGCAGGGCAGATTTTCTCGTTGAAGACACTGCTGGAAACGATCCTGTCGATGATGAAGATCATCGTTATTGCCTTTGTTCTCTATCTGGTGATTCGCAGTGGGCTCAAGGATATTATTCATGATCCAACGGTCTGTAATGTGCAATGCCTGAAGGGTTTGTTTCAATCGTTGGTCGAAGGGCTGATTCTCTACATACTCCCTCTGTTGCTGGTGCTGGCGACGATTGATTACCTCATACAGCGACAGCATTTTCTCAAGGAACAGATGATGTCAAAAGAGGAACTCAAGCGAGAGTTCAAGGACATGGAGGGTGATCCGCTGATCAAGGGGGCGCGAAGAGCCACGGCGAGAGAGCTTTCCAGTCAGGATATCTCGGACAGGATCAAGCGGTCGAGAATCCTGGTCATTGGTTCCGAGGGGGCTGTGGCCTTGCGTTATGACCCCGAGGAAACACCGCTGCCGGTGATCCTGATGATTGGTAGAGGTGAAATGACACGCCGGCTGGTGGCTGTTGCGCGGGAGGAGAAAATTCCGGGGATTGCGGACGATATACTGGTCGATCAACTCCTGAAAGGTTCGGTAGATCAGTATATTCCGGAAGAGGCGATTCAGCGTACTGCAATCGCCTTGCGCCGGGTATGATGCCGGATAGATTGCGATAAATGTGGATTGTTGTTGGCAAACCGGGTATTGCCTTCCCGGTGTATAAGATGGAAATGTGTTGCGGTTATATTGGAAGGCGGGAACCCCCAATCAGCGTATCGCTGTCTGCAGTGTCAACGGTATCAGGAAAAAGGAAAGGCAAGGTTTCCTGCCCTGCCTTTCAAGGTCAGCTTGTGAGCAAGCTATTCTGAAAATATGCTGGCACGTCATCTCCACCCGAAAACGTTACCTGAAATCCTTGTGTGGGGATGACGCGGGCGCTTCTGCAGGATGATCAGTCGACCTTGCCTGGAGCCCAGCTGCTCCGGTATCCATGAATTGCCATGATAGTGATCGTTGTATGAGTATATGCTCGTCCTGTGCAGGTTGGGCACGTCGTCCCTCCTGTGCCGCAACCTGCGGTAAATAGCCAATATTCATGCAACGAACGATGCCTGTCAGTTCCAGTAGTCCCTGGCATCTGTTTTGACTTCGCAGTTGTCGCTTTGTGCCCAGCGGAATATATGCTTGAGTTGCTCTGGTACGCGATCATATTCTTCGGGAGAAATCATAACTGCTTTCTGGTGCACATAGTTCAGTGCATCCCTGAACCAGACGCGGTGAAATACCATTGCCAGTAATGGGCGCACGGTATCTGCCTTGTTTTCCAGACCGTCGTGGGCGGTGCGGTAGTCGAATACGATGGCGTCACCAAGTTTGAGCAGTGGTTTCTGCTCCGGTGCACCAAAAGGCGTTTGCTCCGGCACCATGTGTGTACCCTTTCGCATTGAGGTGACGCCATGTGCTTCGGTCAACTCGATCAATGGGAAAAGTACAGCAATCGCAAACGGTGGTGTGACATGGGTTTCCGCCGGATCACTCTCGAACAGTGGGGGATAGTCCTTGTGCAATCCCTTGGGTTTTGCGCCTGGCAGGGAGACCACCGAATTGTAGCCGCCCATGACATAGTCCTCGCCAAGCAGCCGTTTCATCAATTCCACAACGAGTGTGCTGCCGTACAACCTGGGGGAATTGAGTACGCCTTCCAGTGCGACTGAAACCATGCGGCGCTTGTCACCGAGAATGAGATTGTCGGGATAGAGCCGGTCTTCGAAATAACCGTTGTATTTACTGAAGAATTCCTCTGAAATTTCCTTGATGAGATCGACTGGAAAGAGATTCTCGATTACCACATTGCCATGCTCACGAAACATGCGAGTAGCGAGGTCGAGATTTTCGGATTCCACGGTATTGTTGTTCTTCTCTTCGTCGCTGAGCCTGATGGCGGGTGCGATATGCGGCAGGGACGCCTGTTGAATGCGGAAAACGATATCCTTGGCTCTTGCGAGATTTTTCTGTGCCTGCTGGGATTGCGGATCGATCTTGAGCGCAGTCTCGAAAGCCTCGATTGCGAGATCAGGCTGGCCATTTTTCAGCAGCGCAAGGCCAAGGTTGTCATGAGATGATGCTTCGTTGGGGTAGGCATTCATGACATTGGCGTAGTTGGCGACGGCTGCCTCCCAGTTGCCACTGCTCATGTGCAGGTTGGCGGCCCAGCCATGCAGCTCGGTATCATTGGGATGGCTGTTGAGGTATTTCTCGAGCACATAGCTGGCACGCCAGGGGACCCCGTTCTGCAGATAGTCATTGACGAAGGTGATGGTGTCCCGCCGGCTGTCGAGCGTCAGTACATCGCAGAGCTGGAGCAGATCTTCCAGGCGCTTGCGCAGGATATCGGCGATATTTTCCTTGTAGTCTTCATCGTCTCGCGGAAACCGGGAATAGAGCAGCATGGAGCGCATCGCACCGGCGCAGACGGCTGCTGGAATGGTGTCGATCAGAACCTGGTAGTCGGCATACCCGCCTACGGCAAGGCGGTTGGCATAGGCTGAAAACAGTCTTTGCAGGTAGGGCATCTCCTCATTGATATCCGGATCGCCATTGAGAAGGCGGTAGATTCCGGTGCAGCCATTGAACAGCAAGTGGAGCGACAGACCCGCTGGGCCGATAATGGCGTCATCCCAATCAAAGATGATCATCGAGCCATCTGCAGTCTCGGCGGCGTTTTCAGCGTGCAGGTCACAATGGTTCAGCGTAGGAGGGAGTGGCGCAACTTTGGTCAGAAGGTTTTCCAGCAGTTTTCTGCGACCGCTGAGTGCCTTGAAATAGCCACCGGCTTCTGCCGGATCAAGGAAATAGTCGGCACCAATCTCACCCGGATGTGTGGTATCGGGATCGAGGAAATCGAAAAAACCCTGAATGGTGTCTTCCAGATTGAACCACGGGAGTTCGGACAGCAGAGCTTCATTCCTGGCGGCTCCAACCTGCATGTCACCGTAGGTTAGCAGCAGTTTGCGTACCTGAACTTCTGTCGGATTGTCATTCAACGGGATTCCGGAAAACTCGCGCATGATCAACAGTCCCAGATCACCATCAGTGGCTGTCACCTCCGGGACGGTATCGGGGAAATACTGGCTGATCAGTCGGGTCTTGTTCAGCACGTCTTTCTCGTGATCCGGTACGAGCTTGAGGTAGGCAACTTCAGTCGCCCCCTGCAAGCGATAGACTTTTGACCATGGATGATCCTTGATCAGCTCCTGGGTATGGGCGGTGAATTTGTCTTTGACCCAGTTGAGCGCGATATCATCGGGGGTAAAGGAAGTGTTGGGAGTGACCATAAATATTGCCTCTTTTAATTGTCTTGTTACCCAAGGCAGCTTGTCCCGGGGTGAAGTGCTCAAGAGTTTTCGCTCAACGATCAGGGCCTCTGCAAAACGGAAACATCCGTATTGCGAAGAAAACAGTCATTCCCTGGCTGGATCTGCCCAAGACGTACGGAAAACCCATCTTGATTTTGCAAATCGGTTGCCACTATCCGGTCTTGCGGTAATACCGAAAAACCGTTGAGCGGTTGCCTGAACCTGAAGCCGGTTGTTGCGTTAAAGTTCAGGTAGCTGCTCAGATTTCAAAGGTAATCCGAGCAGCTACTTGCTTATGCGAACTACTCGCTGAGTAGTTACAATTTCAGAATCAATCCTGAATCGCAATGCCAGCAGAATGACCAGAATGGCAGGTTTTCGAGCCTGCACGAAAAGTGTCGCGTGCTGTCATTTGCAGGCGGTAACAGGTTGTTGAGAAAACCTCGAAGGATGTATCCGGTTGAAGGGATGCGGAAAATTCACCGTTTTGAGTTCCTGTTCGGCGTTTCCCGGCAGTTCGCGTGGATGCAGGACTATTCAAGGTTTTCTGACCAACTTGTCAATGGCAAGGTGCCTGGTGTATTGGCGTACAGTATCTTGTGACATGACGGCAGCCCGTGCGGAATTGGCTGACCCGTTGGGGAGCCATGCCCGAAGCAGGCCATCAGCCACATGATGAACGTGTGGCTGATGGTCGAATGATGCGGCTAGCCGTTTTCTCCGGCAGAACCGACAGTGAAATGCCTGTCGGGCAACCGGTGATTTGGCAAAGTCGCAGATCGGCCAGGTTATTACTGCCGATTACCACCATTTTCCATTGTTATCACCCTGCCCGGGGTAGCCGCTATCGTAACCGTCGCCCTGTTCGGGATAGTCATTACCGTAGCCGCCATAGCCGCCGCCGATGGGATTGAAATTCGAGCCGTTTCCATGACCATGCCCGTTGCCGTGGCTATGTCCATGACCCTGATGTCCTCCACCATGAAGAATCCCGACCGGCATATAGGGTGCGCCACCAAAGGTGTGCCCGCCATGCTCACCGGCCCAACCGGTATACATTGGATACTGGGGCATTGTGGGCTGGCCATAACCACCAATAATCGAGATGTTCTGCTGGCCCTTCTTGCCACCTTTCTTGCCGCCACCGCCCTGGATGAACAGTGGGCCACCTGGCATGCCATAACCGCCGAGTACCTGCATGTTCTGACGACCTTTCTTGCCACCGCCCTTGCCACCACCACCCTGGATGATCAGGGGGCCGCCGGCAGGATAGCCACCATAGCCACCGGGAATGGAGTGCTGATGCCCACCCGCAGGGTATCCCGGGTTGTAATAGCCACCGTCAGCCGGGTAGGGTTGGGCGGGAAAAGGCTGAGGCTGGTAACCACCGTAATAGGGCTGCTGGCCATACTGATGGCCCGGATGCTCGCCGGCGTATCCGGTATACTGAGGTTGCGGCTGTGGCATGGGCATCTGACCGTAACCCCCGATAATGGTGACATTCTGCTGCCCCTTCTTGCCGCCTTTCTTGCCACCACCACCTTGAATAAAGAGTGGGCCACCCGGCATACCATAACCGCCAAGCACCTGCATGTTCTGGCGGCCTTTCTTGCCACCGCCCTTGCCACCACCACCCTGGATGATCAGTGGACCGCCGGCAGGATAACCACCCGTGTTATAGGGGAGCGAGTGAGCGTGCCCACCGCTGCTGTAGCTGTATCCCGGCATTTGTCCCAGCAATCCCGAAAAGATATTGCCCATGTTGCCGAAATTACCGTAACTGAAGCCACCGCCCATGCCCGGGTAGCCGGATCCATGGCTGCGCTGGCCCTGGCCACCATGCCTGCCTCCATAATTATTGGAATAGGCAGAGTAGTTTTGACCATAGCCATATATATTGTTTGGCACTAGTATTCTCCTGAGATCGTAAATTATGTACAAATAAAAAAATGACATGGTTTGCAACCCTGCGGCTGCATCATGTTCAAAGTCTTTTGTTTGTGTAAAGGCCACGGACAAGAACACTGCCTGTAAAACCCTACATTGTGCTCATGATAAAATCTGCACGCCGCCAAATCTATTGTGCTAATGGACTACGACTTTGGTATGAGCCATGTAGTGATACAGTATTTGCCAATAAAGAAGGGGGGTAAAAAATGAATCTGGTAGACATGGTGGAAAAACAAGTCGAGTTGAATCCCAATGTGCTTTATCTGGAGGGAACGCCTGATTCCCCGGTGAATCCGGTTACACGACAGGTGGTAGAGGCATTGACGGAAACCGGTGTGGCCTATGCTCACGTCGATATCGACGCCAACAGCGAAATGGGTAAGGCGGTGGAGCGGATTACCGGGGAGAGCCGGTTTCCACAGCTGTTCATTGGTGGGAAATATGCGGGCAGGGCTGTCATCATTCTGGCCATGCACCATGATGGCAAACTTGAAAAGTTCATGAATGAAGCAGTGGAAGCGTTCAGATTGCAACCCGGCTCCGGCCCCAAGGTATGACAGGAATCTGCTTTTCCCAGCCAGATACACCGGGTGTGGTGAGTACGTCGCTAACTCCTTTGCCCAACGGAGGAATGCGTTTGCTATGGCAATGATTAATCCCGCCTTATTCATGGTGGATCGCGGATCCTGGCGCTGGACTGGTGCGTCTGGGCGCCACCATGAATAAGACGGGTTAATACCTGAATCCGAGGCTTGAATGCGGCGACTGGCGCAGGCTCCTGATTCCACTGCAGATTAAAAAATACCTGCTTGATCTGTGGGTGGAGTCAGGATTTTTTGAAACCACCGTGAAGCCAATATCTTGCACCACTCATCAATAAGACGTGCTCATACCAAAGTCGTAGTACGAATACCTGATTTTTACCTGCTCCAGATTGCACTATATTTGCCGTGTGATTGCGTGGTGGTATCTGCAGAAAAGGTTGTGGATATCAAGGGCTGCGTGTTCCACAAGGTTTCAGGAACGTAACCACTCAGCTCATCCCTGATAACGTCAGTGCTGCGTTGAAAACAGACCTGACAGATTTGCAGGCAGCGATGGCCCGTTGGGGTTATTCGCCGAGCAGTTACCCGGAAACAAGCACAACCGCTTTGCGGTTGGAACAATAAAATCCCGCAGAAAACAGTATTGAGGTGGATTGTGCCAATTTATAACTCCTATGGAAATAATGGTTATTACAGAGATGTCTTGCAATATCAATCTCGTCGAGGTGAGCCGCGTCGCAACCAGCATTCCACTTCGAGCACTGCATGGCGTTATCAGGATTCCAGAGGACAGCGGAGGGATGGGAATCGCTACGATCGCTCCATGAACTCGATTGTGGGACGGCAGTTATCGCAGCTTGGTGCTGACCGATCCAGCCGCGGAAGGGGCGGGAGCCGAGGTGCGGAACGTGGGGGCTATGCCAATGCGGGTACGCTGAATGTTCTCAACCAGCAGCTGGCCAGTGTGCAGGGACAGGCAAATTACTACAGCTCACGCATTCAGCGCTATGAGAGTATCAATGCACAGCGCACGGAGCGGCTGGAAAATAGCCATAACCCAAGGTATCGGGCTTATCTGCAAAACCGGATCGATCGTACCGAGCGTACAATTGCCGCCTGGCAGGGACGTCTCGACCAAATCAATGGCAAGATAGCATCGCTACAGGGCCAGATCGATCGTCTGATGGGGAACCCGAACCCGAACCCGAACCCGAACC
>CAYTPO010000248.1:0-3712 GCA_964439815.1 uncultured Thiotrichales bacterium | reverse complement strand
AGAACAAGCCAGGGCCGTGATAGGCTGAAGCCTCTCACCATTTTGGTGAAACGGGACTGCCAAGGGTTTGTCATTGTTTTCATTTACTTATAATAGGCTTTAGCCGCCACCATGAATAAGACGGGATAAAACCTAACGAATAGGGATAGATCGTCGTGCTCGCGAAGCGAGCCACGATCTTTACCAGATTGCTGGACAAGTCCGTGCTGAATCAGCTAAAAGGGACACAACCCTTTATATTCGGCAGCTCTGTTTGGACAGCAAATTCTCAGGAACCCTATAATCCCCCCTCATGACTCTCGATCCCACACCGTTACTACTACAAAACCTGTACTGGATCACGCTGCTTGCCGTGATCGTCTCTTCTGCTTCCGGTGTTCTCAAGGCGGGTTTCAAGCAGTTTGACCTGTTTGGGGTGATTATCATTGCGGTTGCAACGGGATTGGGCGGTGGCTCGTTACGGGACATGCTGCTGGACCGGGATGTCTTCTGGATCAATGATCAGATTTTCTTTATCGCTTCGCTTGGTAGTGCCATCTCCATTTTCATCACTGCCAGGATTGTCACGGTTTCTCCCAGATTCTTTCTGGTCGCTGATGCTGCAGGTCTCGCAACGTTCGGTGTTGCCGGTACGCTGGTTTCGCTGATGGTTGGAGTTCCACCACTGATTGCAAGTTTCATGGGTGTGATGACAGGCACCATGGGCGGTATTTTTCGCGATGTGCTGTGCAATGAAACACCTGTCGTCTTTCTGAGCCCGCTTTACGCCACGGTTTCCTGGGCGGGATCCCTGCTATTCATCCTGTTGTTGCAGCTTGGGGTGGATATTACCTCTGCTGCAATTTTCTCCGGTCTGGGGATTTTCCTGTCCCGCCTACTTGCCATGCGTTTCAATATCAGCCTGCCACGGTTTCGCTTCAAATCCTGATGGAATTGCTCTATGTAGTATCAACCGGAGAATTCGCGCTATAAGATAATCAGTAGACTCCGAAGAAATAACACGACAAACCACCATGAACAATACTCCTCCACCCGCCGACAATAGTGAAAATATCCGTATCGGGATGTCTCTGGACACACTGCAACGCGCCTTTCTGGACAATCTCTTCTATTCGCTGGGCCGCCCGTGGGAGAGTGCGACGCTGCAAGACTTGTATATGGCCTCTGCATTGACTGTGAGGGACAGATTGCTGGAGCGCTGGGTCAGGAGCGCCCAGACCTACAAGAAATCCTGTGCACGAACGGTCTGCTATTTTTCTGCCGAATTTCTGCTGGGCCCGCACCTGGCAAACAATCTCAACAATCTGGGGATATTCGACAAGGCCCGTGAAGCTGCCGTTACACTGGGCATTGACCTGGATGCCATCCTGCGGCAGGAAGAAGAACCCGGCCTTGGCAACGGTGGACTGGGGCGGTTGGCAGCCTGTTTCATGGATTCCATGGCCACGCTGCAAATTCCGGCCATCGGCTATGGAATACGCTACGAGTTCGGTATTTTCGACCAGAAGATCGTGGATGGTTGGCAGCAGGAGAGTTCCGATCTCTGGCTCCGCAATGGAAATCCCTGGGAGTTACCTCGGCCAAAGCTCCGTTTTCCTGTGAAGTTCGGGGGGTATACCGAACGTTATCAGGGAGATCATGGTGAGACGCGGGTGCGCTGGATCCCTGGATGGGAGATCAATGGTGTTGCCTATGACACCCCAATCCTCGGCTTTTGTGTCGCCAATACGAACCTGTTGCGCCTGTGGCGGGCCGAAGCCAGCAAGTCATTCGATTTTCAGGCATTCAACAGTGGCGACTATTACGGTGCAGTGGAAGCCAAGATCCATGCCGAAAACATCTCCAAGGTGCTATATCCCAACGATGAGCCAAAGGCGGGAAAGGCGTTGAGATTGCAGCAGCAGTACTTTTTTGTCTCCTGCTCGCTGCAGGACATGATCCGCCTGCAACTGGAAACGGGCTGCTCATTGGATACGTTCCATGAGAAATTTGCCGCGCAGCTGAACGATACCCACCCTGCCCTGGCGATCGTGGAGTTGATGCGGCTTTTTGTGGACGAACATCAGATGCCTTGGGATACGGCCTGGGATATCACCCGCAAGACCTTTGCCTATACCAACCACACTCTGCTGCCGGAAGCGCTGGAAACCTGGTCTGTCGCGCTGTTTGAGCGCATGCTGCCACGGCATCTCGAAATCATTTATGCCATCAACTCAGCCTTGCTGGATGAGGTACGCATGCGATTCATAGGCGATGAGGCACGCGTTGCCAGGATGTCGCTGATCGACGAAGGCGCGGGGCGGAGAGTACGCATGGCACACCTGGCCGTTGCTGGCAGCCATGCAGTCAATGGCGTGGCGGCCATGCATTCCGAATTGGTCAAGACGCGACTGTTCAGGGATTTTCATGAACTGTCCCCGGACAAATTCCATAATGTCACCAATGGCGTTACACCCCGCCGCTTTGTTCAGCTGAGCAATCCCGGACTGGATGAACTGCTAAGGAATCATGTTGGCCCCTCCTGGGCCTGCAATCTCGACAAGATCCAGGTTCTGGAACAATCTGCCGATGACGCCGGCTTTCAGGAGCAGTGGCGTGCCATCAAGCACCAGGCCAAACTGCATCTGGCCGAGCTGATTACCGGACAGACCGGTGTGGTTGTCGATCCTGATTCACTGTTTGATATTCAGACCAAACGTATTCACGAATACAAGCGCCAGCACCTCAACCTGTTGCACATCCTCACGCTATACAGCCGCATCAAGCGTGACAGCAACTATTCCCCCACACCACGAACCTTCATTTTTGGCGGCAAGGCGGCACCGGGCTATTATCTTGCCAAACTGATGATCAAGCTGATTCACTCGGTGGGAGAGGTCATCAACCGGGATCCGCAGGTCAACGGCTTTCTGCGGGTTGTCTTCTATCCCAACTTCAACGTCAAACGCGCTCAGCCCATTTACCCGGCCGCCGATCTGTCCGAGCAGATCTCGCTGGCGGGAAAGGAGGCTTCCGGAACCGGCAATATGAAATTTTCCATGAATGGCGCATTGACGATCGGGACACTGGATGGCGCCAATGTCGAAATACGTAAAGCGGTGGGCAAGGAGAATTTCTACCTGTTCGGCATGACCGAGCCGGAAGCCATCGAACTGCGCTCCAGTGGATATCATCCAATGGATTACTATCATGGTAACGCTGAACTGAAAGAGGCGTTCGATCTACTCGATTCCGGACTGTTCTCGCATGGCGACAGGACACTGTTTCAGCCGCTGACTCAGGAGTTGCTGCAGCAGGACGCCTTCATGGCACTGGCAGATTTTCAGTCTTATATCGAGCGCCAGGCAGATGTTGACCTCGACTTTCGGGATCAGAAGACATGGACACGGAAATCCATACTTAATACCGCCCGCATGGGATACTTCTCCTCGGACCGCGCCATTCAGGATTATTGCGACAGAATCTGGCATGTTCCGCCCATGCCGGTAGAATTGTAATATCACACTGGTTGGTAAAGCATTCTGCGGGAGCACCATAGTGACGGTTCGGTTAGGTATAGACTTTGGCACCACCCATACGGTCGTGGCTGCCGTGGATCGCGGCAACTACCCCATTGTCAGCTTTCATGATGCACAGGGGGGCGCACCGCAATGGTACCCTTCGGTGGCCGCGCTACACGGCGGGAAGTGGCGCTACGGGCTGGACGCCATCC
>CAYTPO010000247.1:0-4177 GCA_964439815.1 uncultured Thiotrichales bacterium | reverse complement strand
CGAAATTTGTAGCAATCGCTACAACTTGAGTGAAGCGCAAGCGCAGGCGTGCCAGAACAAGCCAGGGCCATGATAGGCTGAAGCCTCTCACCATTTGGGTGAAACGAGACTGTCAAGGGTATGTCATGGTTTTTATTTACTTATCATAGGCTTTAGCCGCCACCATGAATAAGACGGGATTAGCCAGCAATGTCCGCAACCGGTCTGCCTGTGGAACGCGAGCTTGTACCAGTCACCGCGTTTAAGCCTCGGATTCAGGCTAACAATAGCGATAATCTGACTGTTGGGGAGGAGCACATCTAACCCGACCTGCGAACCTTCAGGGAGGTGGCTTGCAATCGCCGTCAACCAGCTCCAATCGCGGATCACAAATCGCCAGATCACGCAGAATTCCATTCTCGATATTGTAGATCCAGCCATGTACTGTCAGGTCTGCGCCGCGTTTCCAGGCGTTTCTGACGATGGTGGTGTTGCTGATGTTGGCCACCTGCTCCTTGACGTTGAGTTCGCAGAGCAGATCGAGTTTGGATTCGTGGGTCAGGCCATCGAATTCATCCGTATTGAAGCGAATGACATCCTTGATATGTCGCAACCAGTTGTCGATCAGGCCATGTTCATGGTCTTCCAGCGCAGCCTTGACGCCACCACAGCCATAGTGGCCGCAAACAATGATGTGCTTGACCTTGAGCACATCGACCGCAAACTGAATGACAGAAAGGCAGTTGAGATCGGTATGCACGACCACATTGGCAATATTGCGATGAACAAAAACCTCACCCGGCGGCAGGTTGATGATCTGGTTGGCAGGCACACGGCTGTCGGAACAACCGATCCACAGATATTCCGGAGCCTGCTGCCGGGACAACCGCATAAAGAACTCGGGATCCTTCTCCTTGATGCCCGTGGCCCATTTGCGGTTGTTGTCGAGTAGATGCTTGAGTCTTGTCATGGGGCTGGAGTATTCCAGTAGCCCGACATTTCTTCAAGCTGGATCGACATTCCCCAACTTCAGCCCACCACGAAACGGTGCAAAGCCCGTACCAAAGATCAGCCCGGCATCAAGCAGATCGGCATCCTCGACAATGCCCTCTTCCAGGCAACGCTGCGACTCTTCTACCAGCTTGTTGATCAGTCGCTGCTGCAATACATCACGATCACCCTGCCATTCCGCCTTTTCCCTGGCGACGGGTTTGCCCTCCTTGTAGCGGTAGAATCCCTGCCCCGATTTCCTGCCCAGCCAGCCTTTTTCGATCATCACTTCCAGATTGTCCGGCAGTGTCATGCCCAGTTCATCAGCCAGAATCTTCCCCACATGCAGGCAGATATCCAGCCCCACGGTGTCCGCCAGCTGCAACGGCCCCATCGGCATGCCGTAGTCGGTGGCTGCCTTGTCGATGACCTGCGCCGGGATGCCCTGCTGGTAGCACTTTACTGCCTCCATCAGATAGGGCATCAGGATTCGGTTGACAAGAAAGCCCGGCTCGCTCCTGACCGGTAGCGGCAGCTTGTTGATATGCCGCGCAAAGGCCTGTGCCCGCGCCGTTACCGCACGATCCGTCTGCTCACTGTCAAAGACAATTTCCAGCAGCGGCATCTTGATGACCGGATTGAAAAAATGCAGCCCTACCAGCCGTTGGGGTGCCTGCATCGGCGCAGCTATTTCCCGCAGTGGAATACTCGAAGTGTTGCTCGCCAGAATCGCTTCCGGCTTTGCCTTTTCCTCCAGCGCCTTGAAAATTTCCTGCTTGACGCTCCTGTTCTCGAACACCGCCTCGATAATCACATCAGCACGGGCAATACCATCACCGGCCCGATCCGGAATCAATCTGTCCACGGCCTGCTGCCAGGCAAAGCGATCACGCTTGTAGCGCTTTCCGAAATGGCCGGAAGCTCTGCTGACAGCCTTGGCCAGCGCCTCATCACTCTTGTCCTGTAGTGTGACCCGCAGGTTCTGCATGGCGCACCAGGCGGCTATGTCAGCGCCCATCACACCAGCCCCGATGACATGGACATGCCGTGGTTGCAGTAGTGACTTGTCTCCCAGGGATTTGAGTCGATCCTGCAGAAAGAATACCCGCACCAGGTTCTGCGCGGTATCACCAATAATCAGGCTGGCCACCGATTCGGCCTCTGCCTGATACATGGCCGCATCGTGGCTGCCGAATTTCCGCCACACCTCGATCTGTGCGAAAGGTGCCGGATAATGCTTTGGATTGACCTTTTTTGCGACCTGCCGTCTGAGCATGGACGCCACCACGGGGCGCAGCGGTGCCGACTCCAATATCCGCAAATGCCACGGCAGCGACTTTTTGCGTGGCGGGTCGAGCAGTATCTGCCTGGCCGCATTCTTCAGTTGCCGATCCGGCAGGCTTTCATCGACGAGTCCCATCCTTTTTGCCTGATAGCTACCAAGGCTGCGACCACTGAGAATCATGTTCATCGCTGCCAGCACCCCCATCTGTCGCACCGCACGCACGCTGCCACCAAAACCCGGGTGAATACCCAGCCTTACCTCCGGCAAACCGATTTTCGTAGCAGGTGCATTGCTGGCAATTCGATAGTCACAAGCCAGCGCCCACTCCAGGCCACCCCCCAGACAGAAACCCTGAATAATCACCAGCGTTGGCAACGGCAGATCCTCGTACTTCCGAAATATCTGCTGCCCCTTTTCAATGAACTCCAGCGCCTGCTGTTTATTCTCGACTTTCTGGAAATGGGCTATATCCGCACCGGCAACAAAGCCTGTCGATTTGCCGGAATGAATGACCAATCCCCTGGCCTTTTCGGCATTAATCTCATCGCAAACCTGATCGATTTCCTCCAGTACATCGACCGACAGCACATTGGTGGATTTACCGGCCACATCCAGCTCAAGCCACAACAAATCATTTTCATCCCGGGTCAGCGACAGATGTCTATAGTGATTCATGGTTCTGCTCCGACAGGTTTTCCACGAGCATGGCACCGCCCTGCCCTCCACCGATACACAAGCTGGCAATGCCGCGCCTTTTCTTCTCCCGACGCAGCACATGGGCCAGATGCAAAACAATTCTGGCGCCGCTGGAACCCACCGGATGCCCCAGGCTGATGCCGCCCCCATCGACATTGAGTCGCTGTAGCGGAATTTTACCAAAAGGTTTTTCAGTGCCCAGATATTCACGACAATAATCCGGATCAGCCAGCGCCTTGCGGCAAGCCAGAACCTGCGCAGCAAAGGCTTCGTTGATTTCCCAGTAATCCATATCGGACAGTGTCAGCGACTGGTTCTGCAACAGCTTGGCAATGGCATGTACCGGCCCCAATCCCATCTGTGCCGGATCCACACCGGCCCACCATGCGGGGTGGAGTCGCGCCATGACCGGCAAATCATGTTTTTCCACCGCCTTTTTACTGGCCAGTATCAGACAGGTTGCGCCATCGGTTATCTGTGCACTGTTACCCGCAGTGACCAGACCGTAGGGCCGGTCAAAAGCCGGTTTGAGTTTGGCCAATTTTTCCAATGTCGAGTCAGCCCGCAGACCATCATCATGATCATGGACGCGACCCGACACCCCATACAGCGGTACAATTTCTTCAAGATGTCCATTTTCCACCGCTGCATTGAGACGCTGATGACTTTGCAATGCATACGCATCCATCGTTCTGCGATCGATCCCGAAACGCCAGGCGAGGTTTTCCGCCGTCTGCCCCATGCTGAGACCCACGACCGGATCACTCAGACCCTTGAGGATGGCGATTACCGGTGCAAAATAGCCTGCTCGCAGCTTGAGCAGCTGTTTTAGACGGGCGGAAAAGGTTCGGGTGCGATTCCAGTCCGCCAGCCATTCGACCATCGGCTGACGAAACAGCAGTGGCGCATGGCTCATGGCTTCCACACCGCCGGCCAGTACCATCTCCTGATACCCATCGGCGATATTGCGGCAAGCCACATCCAGCGCCTGCATTCCGGACGCACAGTTGCGCTGCACGGTAAACGCCGACATCTGCTCGCCACAGCCGAGCCGTAACGCCAGAATTCTTGCAATATTGCTTTCATCCGGCCCCGGCATGACACAGCCCAAGACCACTTCATCGAACGCATCAGCGGCAAAAGGCTGTCGCAGCATCAGCGGCCTGGCGGCACCCAACAGCAGATCCGCAGCAGGAAATTCATTCGGTTTTCCTTTTGCACGCAGGA
>CAYTPO010000246.1:0-2609 GCA_964439815.1 uncultured Thiotrichales bacterium | reverse complement strand
AAAAACCTGCATCGCGGCAAACCTGCTGATCACTGACACCTTCACCCAGACACCTCTTGTCTGCAATTTCAGACCAACCATCCAATCCCCTGCCGCAAAGTTGCTGGCACCGAATTTGCAGCTATTTCAAGCAACAAATATTGATATTTCAGAAATTACTGTATTGACAAACCCAAAATAAGGTTGAAAACAAATTCTACTATTCAGGGGCCCGGGTGGCAGCAGATATTGAAACCTAAATCCAAGGTTTAAACAGGGATGCAGCGTCCGGGATATTGGTTTCCCAGTGGTTAAAAAAATCCTGACTTCAGTCACAAGTCAAGTGGTTTTTTTGACCCGACAGGGAATCATGAGCTTGTGCCAGGCTCCTGCGTATAAGCATCGGATTTAGGTGAAGGAAACCCGGAAGCAATAATTTTCCCGACAACCTCATTAAAGCGACAGAAAAACATCATTAATATCAGGAAGACGGCATCATGAATTTTCGATTGAAAAACCTGTCATTCGGCACCAGGCTGTTGGGGATTGTTCTAATACCACTTATCGCATTTATTGCCTCAACAGGTTTTCTCTTCTACTCATCCATTCATGACAAGCAGCATCTCGATCAACTCAAGATGCTGCCTGAATTTTCGATCTCCGCATCAGCGCTGGTTCACAACCTGCAGATCGAGCGGGGTTTGTCCGCAGGCTATATCGGCAGCAAGGGAAACAGTTTTGGCACCCAACTGACGAGTCACACCCGGGAGACAGACCGCGCATTACAGACGTTGAAGGAAAGCATCAGCAAGAATGATCTCAATGTACTGTATCCAGGAGCCGATGCAGCCATCGAAGACATCTTTTCCCGCCTCGACAAACTACCTCAGGTACGCAGTGATGTCCGCTCACTTTCATGGGACCTGAAGACCGCAGTTGGCTACTACACTGACATCAACAGCAATATTCTTGCACTCATCGAAACCCTGTCTGCGCTGAGTTCAAACAATGAAATAGCCAAGCTCGGCCTTGCCTCTGTCAATTTTATGAATATCAAGGAGCGCTCGGGAATCATCCGGGCGGTGCTTGCAAGTGCCTTTGCAGCCAACAAGTTCTCACCCGGCATGCGTGACAAATTCATTACGCTACTGGCCGAACAGAAAATCTTCCGCGATAAATTCCTCCACTTCAGCACACCTGAGACGCGGCATGCCTACAACAGCCTCATCGCCCAGCCCGTATTCCAGGAAACTGCCCAGCTCGTTACCACAGCCCTGGAAAACAGAGGCGGTGATTTCGGCATCGATGCCAATCACTGGTTCAGGAAACAGACCGAGAAAATCAACCAACTGAAAAAGTTCGAGGACGAGCTGACCAAAAAAGCCAGAGAGAGGACAGAATTACTCTCCCTGGCTGCAGCCCGTGCCATCTGGATGGAATTTGCCATCGGCGGCGTCGTGCTGCTGTTTACCCTGATTTTCAGCCATACACTGATCCGCCGGCTCAGCAATGAATCCCGATTGATGTCGGAGTCCCTGGTAAGGATTTCCCACGGTGAACTGTCTGGAGAAAGCTATCCATACAATACACCGGAATTCTCAGCACTGTCCTGCATGCAGAGGAAACTGATCGAAGTCAACACTGCCATCGAAAATGTTACCCATACCGTCAGGAACAGTGCCATGGAGATATCCCAAAGCAATAACTCACTTGCACAGCGGGCCGAGGAGCAGGCCAGCAACCTGGAGAGAACAGCTGCCAGTATGGAGCAGATTACCGCCACGGTCAGATTGACTGCCGAAAACCTGCAGCAGGGCAACCAGCTATCGGTCGAAGCCAACAGATACGCCAATGATGGCCAGGTCATTGTCAGCAAGGCTGTTATTGCAATGAACGAAATCAACGACGATAGCAAGAAGATTGCGGACATCATCAACGTTATCGATGAAATCGCCTTTCAGACCAATCTGCTGGCTCTAAATGCCGCCGTCGAGGCGGCCCGCGCCGGAGAGCAAGGCCGCGGTTTTGCCGTGGTTGCTTCCGAGGTCAGAAACCTTGCACAAAGATCGGCCAGTGCCGCGCAGGACATCAAAACCCTGATCGAGGCCAGTGTAAAGAAAATCAACTCAGGCAGTGAGCTGGTGAACGCCTCTGGACAGAGCCTGACCAATATCGTCGATGCCGTTACCAAGGTCAGTGAAATCATCTCCGAAATCACCACCGCAGGGGAGGAGCAGGCACTCGGTGTCGAGCAGATCAATGATTCCCTGATGAAGCTGGACGACGTCAATCACCAGAATACCTCAATGGTCGAAGAGGTGGCCGTATCCAGCAGAATTCTCGAGGAGCAATCCACCGAACTGGAACATCTGATTTCGTTTTACCATATCAGTGAAAAGGCGCATAAGTCTTCACCAGCAACGCAGACGGATCCCATTGCCCCACCAACACCCGCCCATGAAGAACGACGTGCCGGCAACCGTCCCTGGTCCGAGGACACTTCTGGGCGCAAGCAGGAAAAAGAGACACCCCTTTCTACGCCGAAAGACGACCAGAGCGCCTGGGAGGCTTTTTGAAATCGGACAGGCACCTCGGAAAGTGCGCCAGGCTTTGCTCTACCTTCTGCATCC
>CAYTPO010000245.1:0-15825 GCA_964439815.1 uncultured Thiotrichales bacterium | reverse complement strand
ATGGGAAATATCACATGGTTTTTCTGAATCCCGCTGCTTACCCGCATTAAGATTGTCGTTGTCAGCAAGTGATCTTGCCTATTCTCGGACAGCCTCCTAGTAGCTGCTTCCCCAGTCATCCTTTCGCTTGAATCGAAGTTTCGGGATGATCAATCCCAATAGTATTCCTGCGATTACTACAGCAGCGCCTCGAATGAACCAGTCTTTGGCAGTCTTGTCCTTTAGAGCCGAGTTCTCACGCTCAAGCTCGCTGCGCTGGGCAATCAGCTCTTCAACCTTGTTGCTCAGTGTCTTGTTCTGCTCATTGATTGTGACCACGTTGGCTGTATCGGCTTTCAGTTGCTCATATTTCCTTTGTAGCTCAGCCATGTCAGAGGAAAGAGATGCGATATTGGAGCTCTTGTCGGCGTTGCCACTCTTGAGCTCTGCCAGTTCTGCCTTGAGTTTTTCGTAATCCTTTTTGAGTTTGTCCAGAGCCTTGGTCTTGCGCTTCAACTGTTGGGCTGCCCCAGGTTTGGTAGAGAGTTTCGAGTGGGGAACCCAACCTTCAACCTTGCCAACCTTTATCAGTGAGTACCCACTTTCCTTGTCCTTGACAACAAACTCAACAGCGGTACCGCTCTTGATCATCCGTAGAATCTTGTGTCGAGGGCTGGTGCCATCACGTAGCGGGATGCTCAGATCATCAGTGATATACCGAGTGGCGGCCAGGCTGTTGCTCAGTGATGCCATTAAAAGCAGTCCAATCAGATAATGTAGTTTCAAGCGTTGCATCAATCAACTCACCAGTTCATTCAATTCAAAGATTGGTAGCAGGATGGCCAGAACGATTATCAGTACTACGGCGCCCATGATCAGGATCAGTGCGGGTTCAAAAAGGCTCAGTGCGGTGCTGATGGTTGTGGTAGTTTCCCGTTCCTGCTGATCCGCGGCACGTTCCAGCATCTCTTCCAGTTTGCCGCTGCCCTCACCACTGGCAATCAAATGCATCGCCATTGGGGGAAACAGCCCTGTTTTTTGCAGAGAGCCGCTGATGGTACCACCTTCTCGCACTTTTTCTGCGGTGTGTTCGATGGCTTCACGCATTGGGAGATTGCCCACAACCTCGGAAGAATTCTTCAGGGCCGTCAGTATGGGGACACCGCTGCCTGCCAGAATGCTCAGTGTCCGAGCAAAGGCCGCGCCGTTCTTGCCGCGAATCAGATTACCGATAAGTGGAAGTCGTAGCAGGGCGCTGTCTACTTTGCGCTTGAAGCCTGGTCTCTTGTAAAGTCGGGCAAAAGCGAAGGCGCCCAGGATGCTGAGGATCAGTATATAAGGTCCTGTTGCCTTGACGATATTGCTGGCTGCAATCATGCCACGGGTAAGAATGGGGAGTTCCTGCCCCATATTGTCAAAGACCTGTACGACCTGAGGTACTACATAACCCAACAGGCCAGCCACTACGCCGATGGCAATCAATGTCAACATTACGGGATAGATGAGCGCAGAAGTGATTTTTTGCTGCATGGCCTGATGGTTCTCGGTGTAATCTGCCAATCGCTCCAGAACCTTGTCCAGATGCCCGGCATGCTCCCCGGCCGAGATGGTAGCGCGGTACATGTTGGGAAATACGCCGGGGAACTGCGCAAGACTATCCGCTAGTGAGTATCCTTCCATGACCTTGCTGCGAACGCCAATAATAACTCTCTCGACGGAATGCTTGTGTGTCTGTTTGGCGATTGTCCCCAAGGCTTCTTCCAGTGGGGTGCCTGCCTGCAGCAGCGTCGCCAGTTGGCGTGTGATCAGTGACAGGTCAGCAGCCCGCAGGCTGTGTCGGTAGGTTTTTAGTCCGTTCCCAGAGTCCTTGTTGCTGCCATCCTTGACTTCGCGGACTTCCAGTGGTGTCAGCTGTTTTTCACGTAGTTGCTGACGAATCTGGCGGGCAGTATCTCCTTCGAGTGTGCCTTTCTTCTCCTTACCGCGGTTGTCTATGGCGACGTATTCAAAGGCAGGCATCAGACTTCACGCGTAACTCGCATCACTTCGTCAATAGTTGTGATGCCCTGGAGTATTTTCTCGACGCCATCCCTGCGTATGCTGGGTGTGGCCTTGCGAGCCTGTTTTTCCATATCCTGTTCGCTGGCGCCATCGTGGATCATGCCTTGCAGCGTATCATCGATGATAACGAGCTCGTAGATACCGGTTCGCCCCAGGTAGCCTGAGTGGCTGCACTTCTCGCAACCATTGGCGGTGTAGATGGTTGGCGCAGGTTTTGGCAGCCTCAGTTGCTCGCACTCGATGTCAGTAGCCTGGCGTGGGGTCTTGCAATGAGGGCAGAGTCGGCGCACCAGTCGTTGGGCCAGTACGCCAACCAGGGTTGATGACAGGAGAAATGGCTCGACCCCCATATCCCTGAGTCGGGTGACCGCGCCAACTGCGGTATTGGTATGCAGGGTCGAAAATACCATATGGCCGGTCAAGCTGGCCTGCACGGCAATTTCGGCGGTTTCCAGATCCCGTATTTCTCCCACCATGACAATGTCGGGGTCCTGTCGCAGAATGGCTCTGAGCCCCAGTGCAAAGCTCATATCGACCTTGGTGTTGACCTGGGTCTGTCCAATGCCGTCGATAAAGTATTCGACCGGATCTTCAACAGTCAGAATATTGCGGCTGCGATTGTTCAGTTCCACCAATGCAGCGTAGAGTGTCGTTGTTTTTCCCGAGCCGGTTGGGCCAGTAACCAGAAAGATGCCATGAGGCTTGTTGATGCAGGCAAGCGCTTGTTGATAGACGCTTTCCTGCATGCCAAGGTGCGCCATGTCCAGGCGACCGGCCTGTCGATCCAGCAGCCGCAGAACCACGCGCTCTCCTGATCCGGAAGGCATGGTGGAAATCCGCATATCGATCTTGTGGCCGCCCACCGAACGGGTAATACGTCCGTCCTGTGGCAGGCGTTTTTCAGCAATATCCAGTTTGGCCATGACCTTGATGCGGGATACAAGTAATGGTGCCAGCTCTTTTGGGGGTTGCAGGATTTCGCGTAGCACACCATCGACACGCAGGCGAATGGCCAACCTGTTTTCGTAAGGCTCGAAGTGGATATCCGATGCACCTTCCTTGATGGCCTGCTTCAAGATCGCGTTGATCAGGCGGATAATGGGGGCATCATCATCAGATTCGAGCAGGTCCTGGGACTCGCTGAGTGATTCGGCCACTTGGTCCAGATCGAGATCGTCACCCATGTCCTGCAGTTCGACCATCGCAGTCTCACCGCTATTGCCATAAAGGCGGGAAAGGTTGTTGTCAAAGTCGCTGGGATTGGTGGCAACAAGCTTGAAGGGTGCGCCTACCAGGCGCCTGACCTCGGCAATGGCAACAGGGGAAACCGGCTCCTGATACAACAGAATCAGGTGGCCTGCCTTGTCTTCGCCGATTACCACGTTGTGGCGTTTGGCGAAGCTGTAAGGCAGCTGACGGTAACGGCTGGCTGGATCGAGCATTACACCCATGAGGGATCAGTCCTTGGTGCCAGGCAGTTGTTCGATCAGGTCGCTTTGCCCCGGAAGCTGGGTAATGAGTTCGTCCAGATCCGGGAGGGTACCCGCGCCATTGGGCAGCAGCCCGCGGTGTTCGAGGTTCGCCTCAAGCTGGCGATTGCGAAAGTCGTTGTACTTTTGCCGTGTATAGGCGCGAGCGCTTTTGGCGTCCCGCAGGATAACCGGGCGGATGAATACCATCAGGCTTTGCTGGGACTTCTTGGTGCCATTGAAACGGAACAGATGACCCAGTATCGGAATATCGCCGAGGAGGGGTACTTTCTCCCGCGTATCGCGATAGCTGTCGTCCATCAATCCACCCAGCACGATGACCTGGCCATCTTCGGCAAGGACACTGGTCTTAATGGTTCGCTTGTTGGTGACGACATCGGCTGTCGATTGACCGGAAGCGGTAGCCGCCAGTGTCGAGGACTCCTGCTGAATCTCCAGCATGACCGCGTTGCCCTCATTGATCTGGGGCTTGATCTTCAGTGTCAGGCCGACATCCTTACGCTCGATGGTCTGGAATGGATTGACGGAAGTGGTGTTGGCGCCTGTATTGGTGAATTGCCCGGTCAGAAATGGCACTTCCTGACCGACGGTGATCTCTGCCTCGACATTGTCCAGTGTTACCAGTGTGGGTGTCGAAAGGATATTGGTTGCTGCATCCTGCCCCAGCGCCTTGAGGAGAATGCCGAAGCTGGTGCCGCCACCTGTTGCCAGGTCCCCCCCGCCCAGTAACAATCCGGACAGGCTGGCAGGTATCGAGCCGCCATTGGCAACTGCCAGCGCGGTGGTGGTCAGTTGTCCCAGATTGGTGACCAGGGCAGGGCTGTTCGACTGGCCGCGAGAGTTGGTGCTGCCGACGGCGAGTGAGGTACCCAACTCCTTGGCCAGCTCCTGGCTTACCTCGGCAATAATGGCTTCAACCAGCACCTGGTCCCGGCGAATGTCCAGCTGTGAGATGACCTGCTTGAGTTCCTGTTGAATGGCGGGGGGGGCCGTGATGACGATTGCATTGTTGGTGATATCGGCTTGTATGCTGACATCGTTTCGGGCGGCATAGCCGCTACGTGAGCCACTGCTCTTGACGGAGCGGGAAGGTTTGCCCTTGATGCTGACGGATTTGGCTGAGGTATTGGATTTGCTGACGCCGGTCAGAATCTTCACCAGCTCTTCTGCCTGAGCATACTTGAGGAAGATCACCTGGGTATCGCCACCGTTGTCCAGGGGCGTATCAAGGTGGGCGATCAGCCCTCTGAGACGCAGGCGGGATGACTTGTCGCCACTGATCAGAATGCTGTTGGTCCGCTCATCGGCAGTAATTCCCGGCTGTCCTGGCATCAGTGCACCCTTGGCATCCTGCTTCTGCAGTGTGGAGAGTGTGCGTGCTACCTCTCCGGCAGGTGCATACTTGAGTGAGATGATCTCTATATCCGACTGATCCGGACGGTCGATCCGGCGAATGATCTCGACCAGACGGTTGACATTGGCGGCGCGATCGGAAATCAGTAGGATATTACTTGGTTGATAGGCCGCAAGTTGTCCCTGCTGCGGGATCAGTGGTCTCAGGATGGGTACCAGCTGTGCGGCAGGCACATGGTTGATGGCGATCACGCGGGTTATCAATTGATCGCCGAGTCGCTTTTCGGAGCGGTCAGCGGTCGGGACTGGCCCCTGCTTGGCATTCACATCGGGGACAATCTTGATCACATCACCCACTGGCACGGCAGCAAAGCCATGAACCTGAAGAATTGACAGGAAGATCTGGTACAGCTCATCGGCCGCCATGGGCTGAGCGGATACCACGGTTACCTTGGCCTTGACCCTGGGGTCGATAATGAAGTTCTTGCCGGTCACCGATGCAACCGTATCAATGAGCACCCGTATATCTGCATCCTTGAGATTTAGTGTAGCCGTTTCTTCCGCAGCGCCTTGCAGGGTAATCGTTCCCAGCAGCAGGATCGGGAGAAGCCATCTGGTGAATAGTTTCAGCATGGAGTCGCTGTTATCCTTGGTTCTAGTAAATGGTGGAATAGTACCGGCAATACTCGCTGATTGCATGATCTGGTGCTGATTTTTCACCCCCTTTTTCAGAGTGAAAGGTTCAATTCCATGAATTGCCCGTTGCGTTTGATCGTGATGCTGGCCTGGCTGGCACGGGAAAGCTGTTGCAGGGCCTGCAGTCCCTTTTGTGGGGAATCAATGGCGATTCCGTTGACCTGGGTAATGACATCGCCTGATTTCAGATTCAATTCGTCAAACACGGGATCAGGCCGGCGGGTAATGATGCGGTAGCCCGCAAATACCCCATTTTCGTAGGCAGGTTGTGCGCTCACGAGCTCTGCCAGCTTGCGTGGATTCTTGAGGATTTCGGCCCGCATCTTGAGCACACGGCTGTCGGCGCCGAGCTGGCGCGTTTGTGCTGCGCCCCTTCGTCTCGGAATATAGGTGCTGCCACCGGTTGCCTGGGTATCGACCATTCTCAGCGTTTCGTAGCGTCCCTTGCGATCGAGGATGACACGATCCGGAAAAACAGCCTTCAGCCGGGTATTGCCGGGTAGTGACTCCCCGGTGGTGTAGAGTTTTTCATCACCGGAACCGCTTGCGATCAAGGCGTAGCCGGTGTTTTCATCGCTCGTGGCATAGACGCCTCGCAGTTTCAGGTTGAGGCGGGTTTCAGGCGCCTCTACGGCCTTGACTTCAGTTGCAGTGTCCTCGGCAATGCCAAACAGGTGCGTATTGACAATCTCGGCTGCCGGGTCCCGACGCTCTTTGGCAAGGCCAGGTGATTGATGAGCTGTTGCCGAGGATGTGGTGAGTACCAGTGATGTGTTTGCCGGAGGCGTGAGAAAGGCCCAGATCAGCCTGGCGGTTGTCAGGGCCAGTAGTAGAAGCAGCGCGACGACTGTGATGGCTGGCAATCTGCGTGTCATGCCAGAGAAGTCGACTGATTGAAGGGTATTGAAGAATTGGGTTGCCATGAACCGGAAAAGCACCTAGCGCTACAAAGGGTGCGATTATTGCATAGATCGCCGATTTGTCATTGCGAACTTGGTCACTTTCGATCAAAAGCAGGAAAAACCAGGAACAACCTCATAAGTCAAAGTCGTACCCGTAAATCTTTTTTCAGATCATATCCTTCAGGCCCTTGAGCGCGAGCACCTTGACGGCGCGGCGGGCTGGCTTTGCCTTGAACACCATTTCTTCGCCGGTGAATGGGTTGATGCCCTTGCGTGATTTTGTGGCAGGTTTTTTCACGACCTTGATTTTCAGCAAACCGGGTAATGTGAACGCGCCGGCACTGCGAGGCTTCAGATTTTTCGCAATGAGACCGGTCATGGATTCAAGCACCATGCCAACTTCTTTCTTTGTCAGGCCTGTTTCGTCAGCAATATGAGAGAGGATCTCGGTTTTTGTTGGCGGCTTCTTGACTGCAGCGGCTTTTTTCTTGGTGGCGGCTTTCTTTTTTGCGACCATGCGGGGTTCTCCGTGGTGTAATGAATTGTCGTTAATGGGTTCACAACCGGCTGTTGATGCTCTTGTTGTCGGCGTGGTTGAAGATCAGACAAGATGTTTTCAACAATCTGGCGGCAGCCTGTTAAGCTGATGAATTGAAGTTTGAACCAAGTATGCTCTTGTTTTCAAGGGGATTTTTACAAAAATTGCAGGGTAATGAAGGTTTTTTGCACCATCTGGCATGATTTTGTCGTGAAAATGGCTGAAGTTGGCCACTGTTTTGCCGTAACCGGGGGATGTCTGGCGTGGGAATGGGGATAGAGAGTTCGTATCTTGCAGCCTTTGTCGTTGGCTTGCTGGGAGGAGTGCATTGCCTGGGAATGTGCGGTGGTATTGTGGCTGCGCTATCACTGGGGATGCAGACGGACCCGGCAGCACTCCGAAGACAATGGCATCTGCAATTCGGGTACAACCTGGGGAGAATTACCAGTTACACGGTAGCAGGGGGAATTGTCGGGCTGCTTGGGATGCTTGCGTTGGGTCTGACTGGAATGCAGCAGGCACGCATCGTATTCCAGCTGGTAGCGGCGCTGGTGATGCTGGCTTTGGGGCTCTATCTGGGTGGTTGGTGGATGGGGTTGACACATATCGAGCGGGCCGGTTCGCGTTGGTGGAAAATGATTGAGCCACTGGGGCGGCGATTGATACCGGTCAGAACGTTTGGTGGCGCGGCAATGGTCGGAGCTATCTGGGGGTGGTTGCCATGCGGGTTGATCTACAGTGTCCTGATCTGGGCGCTGGCGGCTGGTGATCCTCTACGTGGGGCACTCCTGCTGCTGAGTTTTGGTTTGGGGACATTGCCCAATCTGATGTTGATGGGGCTGTTCGCAACGAGCATGAGTCGATTTACAAGGGACCCGCGTATCAGGAAGCTGGCTGGGCTGAGCGTAATCATGCTGGGGTTGTGGCAGGCCTATCTCGGGCTACGTCTGTGGATTGGCTGAGTGGTTGTCGGGCAGGATCGCCGATGGCAGTTTCCGGGGAGATGGAATGCGCAACTGTTTGTTGCGATCCGTCTTGCCAGAGAGGATTTCGATGGTCGAGGGCGGTGTCTTGAACAACTGGCCAAGGAATTTGCACAACGCCTTGTTGGCTTTGCCGTCAACAGGCGCGGCTGTCAGGTAGACCTTGATGCGGTCATCGAGTACGTCTCCAAGCTTTTCCCTGGATGCCCTGGGTTGGGTGCGAATGGAGAGGATGAGATCCTCTCCTTCCCAGTGATAGAACGTACTCATCTCTCTGTGATCACTGTTGGTGCTACAGTGAACGAATGATGATCAGGACGATATTCAGCAGCAGAATGGCAATCAACGGGCTGATGTCGATCATGCCAATGGGGGGAACCATGCGTGAAATAGGGGCCACCACGGGGCGGGTAATGCTGTTGAGCAGCGATCCCATCGGGTTGCCCGAGTGCAGAGCACCAGGGTTGACCCAGCTGATAACTGCCTGAATGATCAGAGCGAAGATATAGACATAAACCAGCAGCTCCAGCAGTTGCAGTACGGCATACCAGAGCAGTGGCAACAATGCTGGCGCCTGTCCCTTGATCAGCAGCAACAGGCTGAGTTGAATCATTTTCAACACGATCATGACGACAATGGCAGCGCTGTCGACCTTTCCTACGGAAGGAATCAGAGACCGGACAGGGCGCAATACCGGATTGGTGGCCGTAATAATGAACTGCGAGATCGGGTTGCGGAAGTCGGCGCGCGCAAATCCCAGCAGCATCCTGATCATGATTAGTGCGATATAGAGGGAAAACAGAGTGTCTACCAGGAAGTAGGTGACATTGGATAATGCATTCATTGATCTTTTCCTAATTGTTCGGCCAGTTCTTCTGCACGTTGACTGGCGGCTTCCAGTGCGTCATTGAACAGCGTTCGAATATGACCTGCTTCCAGCACTTCCAGTGCCCGTTCGGTCGTACCACCCTTTGAAGTTACCCTTTGGCGTAGTGTTGCAGGGTCATCATTGCTCTCCAGGGCCAGTTTTGCAGCACCAAACGCTGTCTCGATACTGAGCAGCCTGGCGATATCGGCCGGCAATCCCAGCTTTTCTCCCGCCGCCTGCATGGCTTCGATAACGAGAAAGAAGTAGGCTGGGCCGCTGCCTGAGAGTGCAGTAACCGCATCCAGCTGTTGTTCGTTTGCTACCCAGACTGTTGTTCCTACGGCCCGCATCAGGGTTTCTGCGAGAGCCTTGTCTTCATCTGAAGCGGCTGCGTTGGCAAACAGGCCGGTAGCACCGCTTTGCACCAATGCTGGCGTATTGGGCATGCACCGTACAATGGGCAGTCCACCGCCGCTCCAGCGGTCGATATCCTCGGTTCTGACACCGGCTGCAATCGAAATGAGCAGGGGGCGTCTGTCTCCCAAGGCTGCACTGAGTTCCCGGCAGACAGATTGCAGTATCTGTGGCTTGACGGCCAGAATGATGACATCGGCCTGCCTTGTGGCCTGCTGGTTGTCGCTCAGGACGGTGAGTCCGGGGTCCAGCTGATACAGTCGGGCAGGCTGGTCGGGGTCCGGATCCGAGATGGTGATTGTATCGGCAGGCCAGCCGTTTTGCAGTAAGCCGCCAATCAGGCTTCGCGCCATATTGCCGCCGCCAATGAAAGCGAGTGATTTGTTCTGTGTCAAAGCAGTGTTCCTGAATAATTAATAAAACTGGGAGCTGAGGCAATCCGGGCAGCTATTGCACCCATCAACTACTCGCCGAGCAGTTGCAAAAACGGAATGCGTCACGATATGCATCCCCGCGCTACGTTCTGGGGCCAAAGATGGCGGTACCAACTCTGATCATCGTGGCACCCTCGGCAATGGCTGCAGGGTAGTCACCCGACATCCCCATGGAAAGGGTATCCAGCGCAAATCCGTTGTTGTTCAAGTGTTCCAACGCCCTTCGCAGGCGAGCAAAGGTATCGCGTTGCAGTTCTTCTTTCGATGTTCGTCGTGGAATGCACATCAGCCCCCGCAGTTGCAAGCCTTCGATTTGCTGTACCTGCTGCGCCAGTTCGGGCACTTCGTTTACATCCACGCCGGACTTCCCTGCTTCACTATCTATATTGACTTGCAGGCAGATATTCAAGGGGGGAAGCGATTTTGGGCGTTGCGAGGCGAGTCGGCTGGCAATCTTGATCCGGTCGATGCTGTGAACCCAATGGGCGTGCTGGGCAATGAGGCGGGTCTTGTTGCTTTGCACGGGGCCAATGAAGTGCCATTCGATTGGAAGGTCAGTGAGTTGCAGGGCCTTGTCATGAAACTCCTGTGCGTAGCTCTCGCCGAATTTCTGCTGGCCGCAGTGTACGGCATCACGGATTTCAGTGACCGATTTCTTTTTACTGACGGCAATCAGCGCGACGCTTCCAACCTCCCTGTTGTGTCTTTTCTCACAAGTGTGGATGGATCGGGCAACCTGCGCCAGGCGTTGACAGAGTTCTTCAGATGGCATGTGATCCCGTTCGTGTGAGTACTGGGTGGTATCCTGTAACAATCATCGACTGGATAGAGTAGTTGTTCCGTTTACCCGTTCAACGTGCATGGTACGTCATTGGTACCTGCCCAGGCAGATTCCCGACTGTTTCTGTCCGACGTGATGCCGGGAAGCTGAATTGTTACCATGAGTATACTTGCAGACAGACATCGGCCGCCACGGCCTGCTGTCGACAACTCAGGACTTGAATATGGATATTACCCAACTCCTGGCGTTTGGTGTAAAAAACAACGCCTCGGATCTACATCTTTCGGCTGGTTTACCTCCGATGATTCGCATCGATGGTGATATCCGTCGCCTCAACATGCCAGCGCTTACACACAAGCAGGTTCATGCCATGGTGTATGACATCATGAATGACGGCCAGCGCAAGGACTACGAGGAGAAACTGGAAACGGATTTTTCATTCGAGGTCAAGGAGCTGGCGCGCTTTCGTGTTAACGCCTTCAATCATGATCGTGGTGCCGGCGCGGTTTTTCGTACCATCCCTTCCGAAGTACTCACACTGGAAATGCTTGGTGCGCCAAAGGTATTCGAGAGTATCTCCTCATTGCCACGCGGGCTGGTACTTGTGACCGGTCCCACCGGTTCGGGTAAATCAACTACGCTGGCGGCGATGATCGACTACAAGAACAAGAATGAATATGGCCATATACTGACTATCGAAGACCCCATCGAATTTGTTCATCAGTCACAGCAATGTCTGGTCAATCAGCGTGAAGTCCACCGTGACACGCTGGGTTTTGATGCCGCGCTCCGCTCGGCATTGCGCGAAGATCCCGACACCATCCTGGTGGGGGAGATGCGGGATCTCGAAACGATTCGGCTGGCCCTGACAGCGGCCGAGACCGGCCACCTGGTTTTTGGGACACTGCATACGACCTCGGCCGCCAAGACCATTGACCGGGTTGTCGATGTCTTTCCTGCCGATGAAAAATCGATGGTTCGCACCATGCTTTCGGAGTCATTGCGTGCGGTCATCTCGCAAACGCTGTTGAAAAAGATTGGTGGCGGGCGGGTTGCAGCCCATGAAATCATGATTGGTACGCCGGCCATTCGCAGTCTGATTCGTGAGAACAAGGTGGCGCAAATGTATTCTGCCATCCAGACGGGGCAGAAAGATGGAATGCAGACCCTTGATCAGAGTCTCAAGCAACTGTTGGGAACGGCGATGATCACGCATGATGAAGCCAGGAAGTTCGCGGTCAATCCCGGCGGATTGACCTCATAGCCACTCGGCAAATGGAGTGAAGTTACACGATGGTGAGCGCTAATGGATAGAGAAAAGGCGGTTGAGTTTATCAATGACCTGCTGCGGGCAATGGTTGAGCGTGGTGGGTCTGATCTGTTTGTTACGCCGGGAGCGCCGCCGAGCATCAAGGTCGATGGTGTAGTGACTCGTCTGACCGAGCAACCCCTGACAGCGAGTCACACGGAACTGCTGGTGCGCTCCATCATGAGTGACCGGCAGTTGCGTGAGTATGAGGAAACCCGGGAGAGCAATTTTGCCATTACCGTACCAGGGTTGCAGCGCTTTCGTATCAGCGCCTTCATGCAGAAAAACAGCTATGCCATGGTGCTGCGTACTATCCAGACCATGATCCCGACGCTGGAGGAGTTGCAGTTACCGCCGATTCTGCAGGATATCGCCATGTCCAAGCGGGGGCTGGTGCTGGTGGTGGGTGCAACGGGATCGGGCAAATCGAGTACCTTGGCAGCACTGATCGGGCATCGCAATGAGCATAGCCAGGGGCACATCATTACCATCGAAGACCCCATCGAATTTGTGCATGAGCATCGCAACTGCCTGGTGACACAGCGGGAAATTGGTGTCGATACCGAGTCCTACCAGGTGGCGTTGAAGAATACGCTGCGACAGGCACCCGATGTCATTCTGCTGGGGGAGATCAGGGATCGCGAAACCATGGAGTATGCCATTGCCTTTGCCGAAACCGGTCATCTTTGTGTTTCGACATTGCACTCCAACAGCACCAATCAGGCGCTGGATCGGATCATCAACTTTTTTCCGGAAGAGCGGCGCTCGCAGCTGTTGATGGACTTGTCGCTGAACCTGCGCAGCATCATGTCGCAAAGACTGGTAAGACGGATCGATGGGGAAGGGCGGGTACCGGCGGTAGAGGTCATGATCAATTCGCCATTGATGTCGGATTTGATTCTGCAGGGCCGGATTCATGATCTCAAGGAATTGATCAAGAGCTCGACCGAGCTGGGTATGCGAACATTCGATCAGGCGTTGTTTGACCTGTTTGAACGGGGGGCTATCGACTATCGTGAAGCGTTGAGGAATGCCGACTCGGTGAATGATTTGCGTTTGCGGATAAAGCTGGAGAGCAAGCGGGCCAAGTCTGATGACGTTTTTGAAGGAACCGATAAAATGGAGCTGGAGGAGAAACCCGTAGAAGGCGGATTGTTTTAACCTGATCTGAGCCGAATTTGAGGCTTGAATGAGGTGACTGGCACAAGTGATTGATTCCACAGTGGATTAAAAAACTATTGAGAAACCAGTATCTTGTACCATACACCCCCCGTTTGAGCCTCGGTTTCAGGTCTGAGGTGTGAGTCAATGTAGCAGCTGGGAGCCTGTCGGTCTTAACCGTTTGAAGCGAAAATCACCATCCAGGGATTTACAGCCAAACAGCGTTGACTCCGACAGGCTCCTAGTGACTGAAAAATTGTTCAGGGATCAAGAATAATAATGAAAATAGAGACTTATCTGCGATATATGGCAGAAAAGGGGGCTTCGGACCTCTATATGACGACGGGGGCCAGACTGAGCATCAAGCTTGATGGTGAGATGGTGCCCATCTCGGAGAAGCCGCTGAAACCCGGTGTGACCAAGGCGGTTGCCTATGAATTGATGAATGCCGAGCAGCAGGAGCAGTTTGAGAACAACCTGGAGATGAATCTGGGGCTGCCAATCTATGATGTAGGACGTTTCCGGGTGAATATCTACTACCAGCGTGGGGAAGTTTCGCTGGTTGTTCGCTATGTAAGTTCCAATATTCGCAGCCTCGAGCAGCTTGATATGCCGCTGATCCTGCAGGACCAGGTGATGCTGAAGACCGGGCTCGTTTTGATGGTCGGTGCAACCGGCACGGGTAAATCGACGACGCTTGCCGCGATGGTGGAGTACCGCAACCGCCACAAGTCCGGCCATATCCTGACCATCGAGGATCCGATCGAATTTGCCTTTTCACACAAGCGCTCTATTGTCGGGCAGCGTGAAGTCGGTATCGACACCCTCAGCTACAAGAATGCGTTGCGTGAAGCGATGCGTGAGGCGCCGGATGTCATCATGGTGGGGGAGATTCGTGATCATGAGACGATGGAAGCGGCGCTGAGCTTTGCCGACACCGGGCATCTGGTGCTTTCCACGCTGCATGCCGTCAATGCAAATCAGGCGCTCGACCGTATTGTCGGCCTGTTTCCGGAAGATTCACGTGGCAGAGTCTTGCAGGATTTATCGTTGAATCTGCGTTGCATTGCTTCCCAGCGTCTTGTTTCAAGTGCGAATGGCGGGCGTGTACCGGCTGTCGAAATCCTGATCAATACCCCCTTCGTGGCAGAACTGATCTTCAAGGGTAATGTGGGTGAGATCAAGGAGATCATGGAGAAGTCCACCTCGGTGGGCATGCAGACATTCGACCAATCGCTCCTCTATCTCTACCAGGAAGGCAAGATCTCGCGAGAGGAAGCGTTGGCCAATGCCGATTCCAGAAATAATCTTGAATGGCGCATGAACTTTGGTGGTGGTGTCAGCGATCCGACGGTGGAAACTTCGCTGCAGTCGTTCCGCGACAGCAGCCTGGACAAGAAGCAAGATGGGGATTCCGTGACCGGGGAAATCGGTTCGCCGGCCGGTGATCAGGATAGTGCATCGCCACTGGATGACCTGCTGCCGGTATCAACGCTGGGCAGGAAGTAGAAATTACCCGATCCATGTTGCAGAGGTCTGGCGAGTAGTCAGGATGCCTCTTCACGTTCAAATACCACTTTTCCGGCCACCAGGGTATGGGTAACGACTCCCTTGAACGGCCAGCCGCCAAAGGGAGAGTTCTTGCCTCGGCTGAGGAAGGAATCGGGATGGCAATCCCACTCCACCTCCGGATCGATCAGGCAGAGATCGGCAGCAGCGCCGGCGTTTAGACGCCCGTAGTGGCCGAGGCCAAGTATCGCAGCGGGTTTGGCTGTAACCAGAGCAATGGCATCGGGGAGGGAAAGGACGTTTTCCTGACTCAGGCGCAAGGTCAGGGGCAGGAGTGTTTCCAATGCCGAGATGCCGGGTTCGGTAACGGGAAATGGTGCCAGCTTGGCGTCCTGCTCATGTGGTTGATGGTCGGAGCAGATAGCATCGATTCCTGCGGTGCTCAAACCGCTGCGCAGGCCCGCCTTGTCCCGCTGGCTGCGTAGCGGTGGCCGGGTATGGCACAGGGGGTTGAAATCGGCGGTATCCATATCGGTCAGGAATAGCTGGTGGGCGCAGACATCGGCTGTTACCGGTAGCCCGTCGATGCGGGCACGGCGGATCATGTTCATGCCCTCGGCGGTGGATATGCGGCAAAAGTGCACCCTTGCGCCAGTCAGCTTGATGATGGGCAGGTAGTAGCCAATGGCTGCGGTTTCCGCGGCTTCCGGCATGGGCGGCAGCCCCAGTCTGGTGGCGACGGGGCCCTCGTGAACGCAGCCGTTGTTGGCCAGTTCGTGATCCTCGGGATGGATGAAGACCGTCAGGTCATGACTGGCGGCATAGGCCAGGGCACTGCGGGCGATATTGCCATTGGCGAAAGGGGCAAATACGTTGCTGACGCCGATGCAGCCGGCCTCCTTCAGGCTGGCCATTTCCGAAAGCTGCTCGCCTCTCAATCCCTGGGTGATGGCGGCAATGATATGGATTCTGGCGAGGCCGACTTCCTCTTCACGTTGTTCGATGAACTCGATCTCTGCGGGTGTATCGATGGCGGGGGCGGTGTCCGGCAGGCAACACAGTGTCGTAATGCCCGCGCTGACTGCGGCCAGGCTTTCGGAATCGATATCGGCCTTGTATTCAAAGCCGGGTTCTCCCAGCCGGGCGGCCAGATCGATGAGTCCGGGAATGATGAGTTTGCCGCTGGCATCGAGGATGCGCTCGGCCTGAAATCCGGCAGGTGGTGCACCGATGCCGGCTATCAGGCCTCCATCGATATGGACTGAAGTCACCTGGTCGATACCATTGGCCGGATCGATCAGGTGTCCATCGAGTATGCTGGTTTTCATCGGTTGCCGCCTCCCTGGG
>CAYTPO010000244.1:0-23905 GCA_964439815.1 uncultured Thiotrichales bacterium | reverse complement strand
CTGACGGCAGAGAAGATGACGATGGAAATAGCGGTGGTCGGCCCCGAAATCAGGTGCAACGAGGAACCAAACAGGGCCGCCACTATCGGCGTGACCATGGCCGTGTACAGACCATACTCCGGCGGCAAGCCTGCGATTGTCGCAAATGCCACGCCTTGGGGAAGAACGATGACCGCGCCGGTGAATCCAGCGATCAGATCAGCGCGAATGGTGTTTCTATTGACCAATGGCAGCCATTGGAGAAAGGGAAAGATCGCCTGCCAGATAGATTTATCCAACTTAACAAAAACCTGTAATGTAAGAAAATGAACGGGAAAAGCCGCTGCAACTTCCCTGCTGCAACGGCTGGCTTGATATATTGGCCCGCTTCGCCTGCAACAGATACAGCCAGAGCGCGGGCATCGGTATTAGAACACGATATTCATCATCGTGATCATGACCACCAGGAACAGTATCGTCATGACACCCCCTGCCTTCATGAAATCCGGCACCTTGTAACCCGCTGGCCCCATGATCAACGCATTGACCTGGTGAGTGGGAATCAGGAACGAGTTAGAGGTTGCAATGGCCACGGTCAATGCGAACACGGCCGGATTGGCATCAACCCCAATGGCGATATTGACGGCCAGCGGTACCAGCAACACCGTCGCGCCCACATTGGACATGACCAGCGTAAAGAAGGTTGCCAACGCCGCCACCACCGTCTGAATGACCCACACCGGGGCACCGCCAACGACACTCAGCACCGCATCGGCAATCCACTTGGCCGTGCCAGATGTTTCCACCGCCAGCCCCAACGGAATCAGGCTGGCCAGCAGGAAGACCGTTTTCCAGGAGACGGCCTCATAGGCCTCATCGATTCGCAGCACGCCGCTCAGTACCATGCCGATGGCTCCGGTCAGCAATGCGATGGACAGACGCACGTCGGTAAACAGCACCATGGACAGCGCAATGGCAAAGAACAGAGCTGCCCAGCCCACCTTCTGCGGCCGCAGCTCCTCGTGCGGGAATTCCGTGGTGACCACCACGAAATTGCGATCCTTCTCCAGCCGCGCCAGCGCCTCCCAGGTCGTGTGTACAACCAGGGTATCGCCCGCCTGGAACGGGATGGAGCGAATATCATCCCCTTCGCGCAGGGTCTCGCCATCCCGATGCAAGGCAATCATTGCAATGCCGTAGACCTTGCGCATCCAGACATCACGGGCGCTCTTGCCAATCAGGTTGGAGCCCGGAGGTATGACAACCTCGGCAATACCCGCCTTGCTGGGTGACAATGCTTCGGCAAACGATTCCAGATCGCCATGACGATGCAGACCAAACTTCTCCACGAAGTGCTGCAGGTTTTCCTCGGAAGTCACGACACCAAGCACGACGCCAGGACTGATACCGGTATCACGGTCGATAGACCCGGGGCCGATCGCGACATCGTGACCGGCCTGGGTCGCAATGATCCTGACCTTGTAGACTGTCTCCACATCGTCCAGATGGTGACCGACCAGCGGGCTTTCGGGAGGCACATAAACCTCGTAGACATCGTAGGCAACACCATAGACATCCTTGAAATACCCCATCGAGGAGGAAGCGGTGGTTGCACTCTCGGAATTGGTCGTTGGCAGAATGTACTTGCCGGCGATCACGAAGTAGAGGATGCCAGTCAGTACCAGCACCACGCCTACCGGTGTCACCGAGAACAGCCCCCAGGTTTCCATCTGCCGATCAGCCGGCAAGGCCTGGTTGGAGGCGAGAATCAGGTCATTCAGCAGGATCAACGGTGAAGAACCCACCATGGAGACGGTGCCGCCCAGAATGGCGCAGAATCCCATCGGCATCAGCAGGCGGGACATGGGGACCCCGGAACGCGCGGAAATCCGTGAAACCACCGGCAGAAACAGCGCCGCAGCACCAACGTTCTGCATGAATGAGGAGATGAAGGCCACCGTGCCGGAAATAATGGGAATGATGCGTTTTTCGCTGGTGCCCCCGACGTTGAGGATGAACGCAGCCACCTTGCTCATCACCCCGGTCTTGTCGAGGCCGGCCCCAATGATCATGACGGCAATGATCGACATGACGGCGTTACTGGAAAAGCCGTTGAAGAGCTGGTTATTGTCCACCAGCCCCTTTTCCAGCCCCATGAGCGGTGCCAGCAGACCGGACAGCCCGAGCACCACCATGATGGTGATCGCGGCCACATCCACTTCGACGATTTCAAAGGCAAACAGATAGATGGTCAACAGCAGAATGCCACTGACCCAGGCGATTTCAACGGAAGGAACTTCGAGCGCAAGACCGAATGCTGCAATCAGAAAAATGGCGCCGACAGCCAGCTTCTTCTGGATTTCTTTCTTGGTTGAGGTATCACCTGCCATTTTTTCGCATTCCCATGTTCACTGGAAGATCCAACAGGCCGACGCGAACCTGTCACCAACAATCACCTGCGCACGATTGCAAGCCGAGTGCAAAACGCGAGGTATGTTACTCCAATTCCAACCACTTTTCGCCCGCAAAAGTCAACAAATCGTTAAACAAGCCGCATCCCATGAGCGATATCCAACGCAGAGTCCAGATCGGCATGACATGCTCAATGTGATGCAAAACCTCCAACCCATGACAAAACCCCTCTAGACTCCCTCGATATTGGTAACGACTCACTGAGCTGTTATCAATATCCCGAATCCGGGAGCAAGCCGCGGATCCGGAAACATTCTACATCCGAACGCCAAGCAATTGCGTACCAACCTATCAGATCAGGAATAAGCTTTTTCATGGACAGGAACAGATACTCCCCGATACTCGCACTGGCCTTCACCGGCCTTGCTATTTCGGCCTCCCCGTTACGGGCGGATTCTCCCCCCAATCTCAAGACGGACATCAACTGGGTGGACAGTGGGGGCGAGTATGAAGCTGGCAAAAAACTGTTCGATGCAAATTTCGGTGGGGTTGGTGATATCGAACTGGCATTCAACCACGCCAGACGCGAAGAGGAGAAGCAACTGCAGCTCGAGGCAGGCCTCCTGGGATCTCTCGACCTGCCCGACCAGGCGATCTGGAGCAGCATGACCGATGATGCCAAGGCGCTGTACCTGATCAATGCCGAACGCACGGCCCGCCACGGCATGCTGCCAAATGTGATCGGCCTGCCACTGGCCGGCATCGAATCCCATATCGATGCCATCTCACATGACTACGGTGATCGCCTGCATGACAATGACCTCACCGGCCACAACCATGATGGCCCACCTACGTATCGCATCGAACGGGCACCGGTCATTGGCAGCCTGCACCTAAACGCCATCACCTATCCCAATGACGCCTCGCAGACCGACCCCACACAAGAGGCCCCCTCCTCATGGATAACGACCCACACCGATGGCTTGCCGCACCAGTTTGGCGATGAATTCAATGGCCAGGGCAGTTGCCACGAGTTCCTGACTCGTTCAGAGAATCTGGCCTACTACAGCAGCACAGCCCCCATCCCGCTGCCACTGGAACGTTCCATCTACAGCTTCCTCTATGACGATGCAGGTTCACACTGGGGACACCGGGAAGCCGTACTACTGCAGGACAACGGGTTGAGCTACAGTGACCGACCCGCTGGCGAAACCGGTTACCGCAACAACCAGGGCAGCGACCAGAACGAGGGCTTCATGGGCGTCTATGTGCGTAGCTCGAACATCTATGACAATCCACTCAACACCTACCAGCCCTTCCAGCAATATGGCGACTTCAGCTATGGCACCGTAGTCGTCATGAACTTCTTCGACCCGGTGGCCGACGGCACAACCGGCTGCAGCTACACCGTGACGACCTCCAGCGAAAGCCTGCCGGGCAAGAGTGGCACACCGCTGCTCATCGCTTCCGACGATACCGTCACCACCACCATTGGCACTCCGGTAACCATTGACCTGCTCACCAATGATGCGGGAACCGACCAGTCCACCACTGTCACCGTGATCATCGAACCAGCTCATGGCAGCGCCAGCCTCACGGCCAATCGCCAGCTTGACTATCAACCCGTAGCGGGGTTTACCGGAACAGACCAAATCACTTACCAACTGACCGACAGCAAAGGCAGGAAAAGCAGCGCTATAGTCGGCATTACCGTAACGGCCGGTACCGACACTGCCGACACCTCCAAGAGCAGCACTACCCCGGTCACCCCCGGCAGCCCGGCCACACAATCCAGTGGTGAAAGCACGGCATCCGGCGGCGGCGCCCTGGGATGGCTTGGCTACACTCTGCTTGTCGCCCTGGGTGGACTGCGACAGCGCAGGCAAAAAAGCCATTTTTAATTGTCACACCTGTTCGTCTCCTTTATGTTTACCCGATGGAATCCAAACCCAAGGACAATCTGCAGGCTTTTCTGGAGGCGCTTCAGGCTCGACAAATCACCATTGTCGGGGAGGAGCACGAAGATGCGTCACTGGTCTATGCCAACGCCGTTCTCCGCTACCACCAGATCATTACCGACAACCCCGATCTGATTCCACAGATCGTGGTCATTGGGCCAACGCAGGCCGGTAAGAGCACGGTTGTCAATCTGCTGCTGGGCAAGGAGGCTGCCACATCCAATGCCCTCGCTGGCTTCACCCGCCACGCCCAGGGTTTCTGCACCCATGCGGTCACCGACACCCTGACCGAGACAATCGACCGTCTGCTGCCGGGTCTCTCCCGCGTTTCGCTGGACCAACTCAGTGCCGATACGCTCCACAGCTACTCCATCACCGCCATTGCCGAAACCGATGCAGTGGCCTCACCCGCCATTTTCTGGGATACCCCCGACTTCGATTCCGTCAGCTCCCGCAGCTATCGCTTTGGCGTGCCCAAGCTCTGCGCCATTGCCGACCTGGTTGTGCTGGTCGTCAGCAAAGAGAAATACGCCGACCAATCCGTCTGGGAAACGCTGCGGCTGATCTCGCAGATCCCCCACCCACTGCTGATCTGCATCAACAAATCCAGTCCGGACAGTGCCGACCAGATCAGGGCCGCCATGGCCTCCAAGCTCCGGCAGGAAGGTATCGAGGCCGATGACATCGTAACGCTCCCCTACGAGAATCACCCGGAGATCGGGAGCATGATTGCCAGTCCATCGGGCGCAATGCTGAGAAAGCTGGCCACCGAATTCATCCCGGAGACACACCCATTACCAGACAGCGCTGCGCTGAAGCAGTTTCTGCAATCGCACTGGCTCGACTGGACTGCACCCATCCGGCGCGAGATCTCGGCGCGGCGCAGCTGGGAGGCCATTCTCGACGAGGAGGTCACGCAGGCGGGCAGCGCCTACCAGTCCCACTATCTGCGCGACCCGCACTATTCGGACACCATCCAGCGGGCCATCGTCAAGTTGATGGAGTTGCTCGAACTCCCCGGATTTGCCCGTTCACTGGGCAAGGTACGCAACGCCATTTCCTGGCCGGCACGGACTTTGATGGGCAAGCTGTTCAAGCAGGAACACCGTAGCGAACAGGGGCAGAAGCAGGATCACGAAAGCGACACGCTGGAAGAAATCCTGGCAGAAATGCTGGTCAGCCTGCAGCGCCAGATCGGCGAACATTCGGCCAGTGACGATGAGCGCCTGCGCCACTGGTGGCAACAACTGTGGATGCTCCTGCAGCAACAGTCCGAGCCACTCGGGCAACTGATAGCGGAGCGGATTGCCATTCATCAGCGCGAGTTCGAACCTCGGATAGAAGCCGCTGCCGAAGAGCTGTTCCACTACCTCGAACAACACCCGGCCACGCTGAACAGCCTGCGCGCCGCCCGTGTTACCACCGATGCCGCTGCCGTGGTACTGGCGCTCAAGACCGGCGGCATCGGGCTCAACGACCTGATACTGGCACCCGCCATGCTCAGTTTCACCTCCATGCTCACCGAAGGCGCGGTTGGCCGCTACATGGTCAAGGTGGAGGAGGAGCTGAAGGCTGCACAGCTCGAATCGGTGCAGATACTCGTCTTCCAGCCCATCCGCGAAGCGCTGGCTAAACTCCCCGACCAACTCGACAGCAACGACATCTACGGCTTCGCCGAAGACACGCTCTACGCCGCCGAACAACAACTGAACCAGTTATGAGTCCAAGTTTCACAACGCTGTACCACGCCATCCATCAATGGGTTACGGAGGCAGTGGAGACCGGTTGGCTGAAAGCGGATGCGCTCGCACAGATCGAGACCATCGAGCAGCAGCAGGTGGGCGAGCTGTTCAGACAGCACCCTCATCGGCCGCTGATCGTCGGGCTGTTCGGCGGTACCGGTGTCGGCAAGAGCAGCTTGCTCAATCGTCTGGCGGGAGAGGAGATCGCCCGGGTCGGTGTCGAACGCCCCACTTCACACGAGGTCACCCTGTATCTGCACAAGGACTTCCAGCTCGACATGCTACCCGCAGAATTGCCGACGCAGGAAACGCGCATTGCCTACCACTCGCGGCCGGAGCGCCGTCTGATTGCCTGGCTGGATATGCCGGATATCGACAGCACGGCAACCCACAACCAGGAAATCGTCAAGACCTGGCTGCCCTACGTCGACTGGATCATCTACGTCGTCAGCCCGGAACGATACTACGACGACATCGGCTGGCGGTTCCTGCAACGCCGGGCCCAGCGCCACGCCTGGATCTTTGTCATGAACCACTGGGATCAGGGACGTGAAGAGCAGATCGAGGATTTCCGTCATCGCCTTCAGAGTGAAGGCTTTGAAGAGCCAACGATTCTGCGCACCGTCGGTATTCCATCCGACCGGCTGGACGAGTTCGACAAGCTTGAAGAGATCATCAACAATGCCATCAATCGGTACGGCCTGGACATTCTGCAACGGCTCGGGATACAGGCCAGAAACAAGGATCTGCAGCATATTGCCAGCCAGTTTTCCAGCGCGCTACAGGACAATGACCAGTGGGCAGCCGCTGAAAGGGACTGGCGGAAAACCGTCCACGAGCATATCGACCGGATTGCCGAGCATCTCGACACCCAGGTCGAAGCACTGACCCAGACCCTGCTCAGCAGTGAAGTGGGAAAGAAGCGCAGTCTGCTCGCCCGGCTGAAAGAGAGCGATGCCGTCGAAGCACCGGCACCCGGGGTATCCGACAATCTGATCGCGACACTCTGGGACCAGCGCAACATCGATCGCCTGAAAACACTGAACGAGCAACTGCTCAACCAGTTGCAGGAGCGCCGCCTTCCCTACAAGGCTTTCGAACCCACCCTCGACGGACTGTTGAGCAAGGCCGGTACCGAGGTAGAACAGGCATTGGCCGATGGCATGGCCACCTCACTGGCCAAACCCGGCAATGCCTTGCAACGGTCTCTCTACAAGACGACTGGCACCCTGATCTGGCTGCTGCCCCTCCTCGCCGCATCCTGGGCGGTCTACCATGTCGTGCTGACCTTCTACTCCGGTACACACGGCGAGCAGCGTTTCCTCGGCTTCAACTTTCTGATTCACAGTGGCATGATGATCCTGCTTGGTGCATTGATTCCCTGGCTCGTCCACATCAAGCTGAAGCCATCCGTCACAACCGCCATGCGGCGAGGGTTGAAAAGCGGCGTACAGCGCGCGACGACACAGTTGAAACAACTCTGGCAGGACAGCTGGAAGGAACGGATGCAGCATCGCAAACGTCTCTACCGGGAGCTGGAAGAAATTCGCACCGACATCAAACAGCTGGAAGCCGAACCCCTCAGGGAACTGGGAGGCATCATGCAGAGCAGAGTGGAGCGGGATTCGGGTTGATCAGCGACGAGTACTCCTCAGAACAACCACCCGACTTTCAGCAATTCGATATCCAGAATATAGCGGCTGTCATCGGTGACCATCATGGGTGCATAGGCAAATTTCTCACTTTCGCCAACGACATAGCGCCCGGTAATGATTCCCATCCCCCAGTAGACATTGGTGGGAAACAGCACGCGATACCCCATGCCGATACCGAGACCCAGCTTTATCTCACTGCCGGTTTCGCCCTGCCCTTCCAGCAGGGTGCCACGCAGATAGCTTGATCGCAGGAAGCCGCTCAGGTAGAACCCACCGACCCGCCGGGTCATGAAGCGGCGGTAGTGAACATCAAGATCAATGACCTGATACCGGTCTGGGCCATAACTTCCACCATCCTTGTACACACCCCCATCCGGATCGTCATCATAGAGGCTGACGAATAGCGGAAAGGCGATTTCGGCATGCCCCGCTTTGTCAAACAGGGAAAATCCGGCGCTGATTGCACGCACGTCCTGCCCCAGCAGCAATCGAAAGGGGTTGAGTTCGACACCCGGCTGGAATCGTTCCCCGGCGCTGGCCTGCGACAGGCTGGCCAGCAACAGCAAGATGGCGGAAACACGCAACAAGGACATCCGGTCGATTCTCCAAATTGAACCTATGAGGCTGTCCGAGAATAGGGAGCCTCATAGGTTGAAAACAGCGGAGTCTATCGCGAATGCGGCTGGCCGCACCGGGGCAAAGACGGAGAGCGTGAACAGGACCCCAGAAAATGGTCAGAATCACATGAACCGCCGTTTGAAATCCTCGAGAATCTGGTAGCTGACCGGGATCAGAAACAGCGTCAGCACCGTGGCAAACATGATGCCAAATCCAAGAGAGACGGCCATCGGAATCAGGAACTGCGCCTGTGTGGATTTTTCCAGAATCAGCGGCATCAGACCGAAGAAGGTCGTCAGTGAAGTCAGCAGTATCGGCCTGAAACGGGCAGCCCCGGCTTGGCGGATCGCATCCTCCAGCACGGCACCTTCCCCGCGCCGTTTGTTGACATAGTCCACCAGCACCAGGCTGTCATTGACCACCACCCCCGCCAGCGCCAGCATCCCCATCACACTCATCATGCTGAGATTCATGCCCATGATCATGTGCCCCAGCACTGCACCTGCCAGGCTGAAGGGAATCACCGACATGACGATCAGCGGCTGGACATAGGAGCGAAAGGGAATGGCCAACAGCGAGTAGATGATGAACAGCACGAACAACATGCCCCACTTCAGACTGTCCATCGACTCCTTCTGCTCCTTCTGTTCCCCCTGGAAGGTATACCGCAAGCCGGGATAGTGACGCATCATTTCCGGCAGAAACTCGCTCAGATCGGCGGTGATCAGGTTGATATTGGTCGTGTCCTTGTTGATATTAGCCTTGACGGTCACCGTCCTGACGCGATTGACGCGCACAATGGTCGCATAGCCGCGACCAGCTTCGAGTTCAGCCAGCTCCGTCAACGGCACCTGGGAGCCTGCCGCCGTCTGGATGGTCAACTGCTCCAGATCGGCGATCGATGCTCGCTCGCTGGCCGGCAACCTAACCATGACCCTGATATCATCCTGATTGCGCTGGATCCTCTGTGCTTCGGCACCAAAAAAGGCGTTGCGAACCTGGGTACCCAGCTCATCGAGCGTAATCCCCAACGTTTCTGCCGACGGCTTCAGCTTGAGCTTGATCTCTTCCTTCCCGGTTTCGAAGGTATCGCGAATCTCAAAGACCCCCTCGACCTCCTCCAGGTGTTGTTTCAGCTCTTCGGCCGCCTTGCGCAGCATCGCAAAGTCATGCCCCTCCAGCTGCACGGCAACCGGTGAGCCACCATGTCCTATTTCCGCCTTGAACGCGGCTTCCTTGGCGCCCGGAATCTGGCCGATTTCCTTGCGCCACTCCCGCAGCAGTTGTGTGCTGGTCACGGTCAGACTGCGCTTTTCCGGTGGCGTGACTTCGAAACTCACCCGCCCCAGATGCGATTGCCCAATGGTGCCCTGAGCACCGCTGCTGCGCGTCTGGCCGACATAGGACATGATATGTTCGATGACGCTCTTGCCGGTAACCGGATCGCGGTACTTCTGTTGCAGACCGATCGCGATTTCGGTAATTCGGCGAATATGCTTTTCCGTAACCTCGACCGGCACCCCCCGTTCCATGACCAGACTGACGCGTGCCACCTCACTCTGAATTCGTGGAAAAAAGGTAAAGCCAAAACGGCCGCTGGCGACAAAGGCAAAGATCACCAGCGTGATGCTGACAAACAGCGCCACTGTAAGATAACGGTGTACCAGTGCCCGGTCGAGCAAGGGACGATAGAACCGCTCGATGAAGGTCTCCAGCCCATCGGCCACGGCCCGCTGCATCCGTTGCAGCCCATTGAGCTTTTTCTCCTTGTCGCGATCCAGATGAATATGCTTGAGATGCGCGGGCAGAATCAGCTTGGACTCCACCAGCGAAAACAGCAGCACCGGTATGACGATCATCGGAATCTGCGCAAAGATCGGGCCACGCGCGCCCCCCACCATCAGCAGCGGCAGAAACGCTGCCACCGTCGTCAGCACGCCGAAGGTCACCGGCACGGAAATCTCCTGCGTCCCCCTGATAGCCGCCTCGGTTGCATCCTCGGCGCGGCGCAGATGGGAGTAGATATTCTCCCCGGTAACGATTGCATCATCCACGACGATACCCAGCACCAGAATGAAGGCAAACAGGCTGATCAGATTCAGGGTGACACCCAGCTCCGGCATCACTGCCAATGCGCCCAGAAAGCTGATGGGAATCCCCACGCACACCCAGATGGCGACCGACAGACGCAAAAACAGGGTCAGCAGCAGGAAAATCAGGACACCCCCCTGCAATGCACTCCGCAGCAGGGTCGTCAGCCTGGCATTGACATAGGATGCGCGGTCACGCCAGTAGGCCAGCTGCACACCCTCGGGGATATCATCCGCCTTTTGCAGCAGGTAGTCCTTAACAGCGGTGGCGACATCGATGGCACTCTGCTCACCGACCCGATAGACATCCAGCTCAACCGCTGGCCGACCATCAAAGAGTGCATAGATGGGGTTTTCCTCGAACCCGTCCCTGATAGTGGCAATTTCACCCAGCATGACCCTGGCGCCCTCCTCGCTGGTGACCACCGGAATGCTGGCAAAATCCCTGGCCTGATAGGACTGGCCCAGACTGCGCAGCAGCACCTCTCCGCCCCCTGTCCGGATCGAACCGCTGGGAATATCCCGCGAATATTGCCGAATGGTGCGGGCGATATCTGCCAGCGTCAGGCCATAGCTCTGCAAGACATGCTTTGGCACCTCTATCGAGATCTCGAAACGCCGTACCCCGGAAAAACTCACTTGGGTGACATCGGGCAAACGCGTCAGATCCTCACGCACCTCCTGCGCCAGCCGACGCAGCTGCCGTTCCGGCAACTCTCCGGAGACCACCACGCTGATCACCTCCCGACCCCGCTTGAGAATGCTGGCAGTGGGCGTGTCCACTTCCACCGGCAGCTGCGGCTTGAGGATATCCAGCCGGTTCTTCACCTCGGTCAGAATGTCATTGGGTTCATAGCCGCCCAACAGCTCCAGGCGAATTCTGGCTACCCCTTCGAGGGCATTGGAATAGAGATTGTCGATACCGATGATATCGGCGACCGCCTCCTCGATCCGCAGATTGACGGCCTGCTCCACCTCGGCTGGTGAGGCGCCACGATACGTCGCCTCGATATTGATGATATTGCGTGACGTATCGGGAAAGATCTCCAGCGGTACCCGTTCGCTGGCGGCATACAGACCGAGCGCAATGATCGTCACCATCAGCAGATTGGCCGCGACACCGTTGCGCGCAAACCAGGCAATCATGCCATCCATGAGTGCTCCACTATCGGCAGGCCCACATGCTTGTGGGTGATACTGGTTTCAATCACTGCTCGAATCCTCAGTCACAAAATGTCTTCTCACCAATACCAGAAACAGTGCGGTGGAGAACCCGGCCGACGCAAAGATCATGCACATGACCATGATCTGGTACCGCGCCGCAATGAACGGCGGCACGCCGGCCAGAATCTGCCCGGTCATCATGCCGGGCAGCGAGACCAGGCCAACGGCAAACAGAGCGTTGGTCACCGGGATCAACGCGGCATTCATTGCCATGTTACGCGCTGTCAGATAGTCCGCCCCCCGCTTGATCTCGGACGACAACCGTTCGGCCGCAAGGCTGACACTGTTCATGGCATTGGCAAAGATCATCCCTGCCAGCGGGATGATATGCCGGGGTGAAAACCAGGGATCGGTATCGAGCACACCCTGCGTCACCAGCAGCAACATCAGCCCGCCCCCCGAGGCAATCGCAATCAACGAACTCAACAACAGGCTGGAGCGCCGCTTGCGCACCGTGGAGAGCGATATCCAGCTGGAGGAAATCACCATGACGGTCAGTATGGCCGCCACGATCCAGGCGGTCGCATTGTCGAAGACCGCCGCCAGAAAATAGCCCACCAGCAGCAGCTGCCCCAGCATCCGCCCCAATGCGTACACCGCATTCCTGTAATCCAGCGACCAGCGAAACAGCAACAAGGCCACCAGCAGCGCCGGTATCATCACATAGGCCAGATTGACCAGCGCGATCGGAGTAACCTGGCCGCCCATTCAGACCATCGACCTCGCAGGACACCCTGCCTCTGCCACACTCGCCATTTCACGCTCCTCATTCTGATCGCATTTGCCAAACCGGCACTATTGCGCATGATAGCAATGGCCGCTCCCGGGGTTGAGGGTTTTATTTGATACCCTTCCTGTACTCCTCTGCCCGCAGCCCATAAAGTTTCGCCAGTCTGTCGGCACTGCAGGTTTGTGACCCCCAAGGTCTCCCGGTGCCAGCAACACTTATAAAAACAAAATGGACCAGACAAACATGACTGCAATGAATGGAAGCAAGCGCATCGGCATCACCATGCGCGAAGTCTATGCCAACGAACCTGATGAGCCTTGCGATACGCTATCTCACAACTGGCATGCCTATATGGCGTTCGCCCTGCCGGAAGCCAACTGGATACCCATTCCGAACCTCGGCAAACAGGCCATTGCCTTTGCCGACCGCCATCAGCTGGATGGCCTGCTTCTCAGCGGTGGCAACGACATTGGCGATAACAGCCGCCGCGACGAGACGGAACTTGCACTGCTGAATCACTTCATCGCCAGAGACCTGCCTGTATTCGGCATTTCACGCGGCATGGAGCAAATCCAGATCATGCTGGGAGGCAAGCTGACCAAGCTCGACTCACGCATCCACGTCGGCAGCAAACATCCCATTCGCGCCCAGAACGACCCGGACAATATCGGCTGGTGCGGTATCCGCACCGTCAATTCCGACCATGAATACGGTATCCCGATGGATGAACTCCATCCTTCCCTCTATTCGCTGGCGACCACCAATGACGACTGGGTGGAGGCGGCAATCCTGCGCGACAAGCGCGTAGGCGGGCTGATGTGGCATCCAGAGCGCGAAACCACCTTCAACCTTCGGGACCAGTCGCTGATTCGCTGGATTTTTGGCTACTGAGCGCGGCTTTGGCATCCTCCTCTTCGGCCAGAACCTTGACCTTGGTTCCCTCCGGCATATAGCCAACGGGGGTAACCACCAGCTGCAGGCCGGGTTCCAGCCCTTCGGCCACGACCACCTCGTCCTCACTGCGCCACACCGGATCGATATGGCGCTGGTGCAGCGCATCCTGCTGATCGATGGTCACGATACTGTCATCTTCCCTGACGGCAGTGCGCGGCAGCACGAACACCTGCTGCAAGACACGTCCCTTGATGGCTGCGGTAACAAACTGCCCAATCTGCAATGGACCCTGCCCGGCGGCTTCAGGCGCATAGGGCCTGTCCACCTGCACGATCACGAACTGCTGGCGGGTGCGGGTATCAATCGCGCCGGTGGTTCTGACAACCCGTCCACGCCATTGGTGCTTCCCAGCGTGCAACACCACCTCAGGCTGCGATACCGACTCACCACGCTCTCCCGGCTGATCGGGAAGTTCCAGCTCGGCGAGCTGCCACGGACTCAATGGCAGACTGATCTCGACATAATCGACCGCATAGATCTTCCCCAACGCAGTCCCCGGCGTGACGAACTGGCCAAGATCGGCCTGCTTCTCCAGCACCCGCCCCGCATAAGGCGCCCTGATCCGGGTACGCTCCAGATCGGTGTCCGCCTGTGCCAGACGCGCTGCAGCCGCGGCTACCGCGGCCTTGGCACTGTCGAGCTGCGGTTTGCGCAGCACCAGATCCGATGCCGGCTTGCCATTGCCCAGTCGCTCCCAGTCGCTACGCGCCTGCTCGGCACGCGCCTCCTCCTGATTCAGCACGACACGCGCCTTGGCCAGCTCCGCTGCGGCAATGGTTCTGGCATTGCGGTAATCCCGATCATCGATCGTCACCAGCACATCACCCCTGGCGAACATTCCACCCACACGAAAATTGTCCGCCACCTTCGTCAGCTTCCCCCTGACCTCCGCCACCAGCGTGGTCTGCGTGCGCGGCGTCACCGTCCCCTGCGACTCGACCAGTACCTGATAGTCGGACGGCTGCAATACCTCCACCTCGACCACGGGCAGGCGGGTCTTCTTCTCGTGACGCTTGACCTCGGGGCTGGTCGCCATCAGGTACCAGACGACAGCGGCTCCAAGCATCAGCACCAGCACGGGCAATATGCGTTTAATCGTTTCTACTCCTCATCAGTAAGATAGTCTCCGCCAATGGCCAGATGTAAATCCACCCGATTGAGCAACTGGTTGAGCCGCGTCGTCAACAGGGCGCCTTGTGCCGCATAGGCCCTGCGCTGGGTATTCAGCAGGGTATCTATTTCGATCAATCCCGCCTGATAGTTGGACAGCGCCAGCTCGGCCGCCCTGCCCGCCGTTCGCGCTGCTTCTTCCTGCAGCATTGCCTGACGTGCCAGCAGGGGGTCAGCGGCCAGCGTGGTCTGGACTTCCCGCAGCGCCAGCAGCACGGTCTGTGCATAGTTTGCCAGAACTTCCCGGTTCTGCGCCTGGGCCAACAGCTGCTCAGCCCGCAACCGCCCCCCCTGGAACAGTGGTTGGGTAATTCCCCCGAGCAGGTTCCAGACCAGATTATCCCAGTTCAGGAGCTGGTCGAAGGCCGTTGTCTGGGTACCGCCCCTGGCGGTCAGGGAGATCGAGGGAAAGCGGTTCTTGAGCGCATCATCATGACGCGCCCGCGCAGCCTTCAGCCGCTGCTGCCAGGCCTGAATGTCCGGCCGACGCAGCAGCACCGTGGAATCAATACCGGCGGGAATGGATGATGCCGGCATCTTCAGCTTCTCGCCTATCCCGATTTCCGCCCCCGGAAAACGACCCAGCAGGGATTCGAGTATCCGTCGGCTGGCATCGAGCCGTTGTTGCGAGGCAACCATGGCCGCCTTGGCCGTCGCCAGATTCTCCTTTGCCAGATAGACATCCAGCGCTTCGGCCAGACCCGCTTCGTAGCGCTCGGAAATCACCTGCAGCGTGGCTGCAAAATTGTCAGCGCGCTGCTGTCCCAACCGGTATTGCAGCATCGCTTCCACCGCCCGGTACCAGGCCCTGGTCACATCGGCTGCCAGCATCAGCTTGATGCCATACGCATCCGCTTGAGCCGCTGCAGCATCGGCAATCCCCGCCGCTTGCCGGCTGGCAAACCTGCCCCACAGATCCGGCAACCAGCTGACCTCGGCCGACAACCCGAAGCTGTCACCAATCTCATGGCCGGAAAACGACTGCATGCGACTCCTGCCGGCCGACAACCCGGCATTGACCTCGGGGTATCGTACCGACCCGGTGATGACGGCCTGTGCACGTGCTCGCTGCATGGCGGCCAGCGCCGCATCCAGCCCCGGATTGGCGCGCCACGCCTCCTGCACCAGCGCCTCAAGCTCCGCGCCGCCGAGCTGACCAACCCAGCGATAGACCGGCGCTGCGGCAATATCCTGCACCGGGTCACGCTGCGGTTCGCTCACAGGCAGCGCCGCGCAGCCACCCAGCATTGCCGCCATAATGATGGTAACGAGTCTCACCAGGGAAAAACCGGTAGTTCAGAAAGAGGGTATTGTAGCAAGGAGGGTCTGCCACCTGTCATATCAATACGGATATGGCGGATTTCGGGGCGGGCTATCAATCGTCAATGTTCCCTTGAAGCCACTAACAGCGCCTCCGGCACAGCCACCTTGATGGCGGCGGGAATTTCCAGACACATCCCCGCTACCGGCCTGATCGTCACCCACAGCGTATTGATTTTCAGATTCATGTCAGCGTACATGACGACATGCTCATACTGGATCAACACTGCCGAGATGCTGTCGAGAACGGCGCGAATGGTCTCGGGTTGCCGCCGCTTCAGACGGGGAATCAGCATCATGAAATCACTGAGCCTGCGTCCCTCTTCGTCATGTCGGGGGACACGCTGCCAGAGTGGCTGTGCTGGTTCGTAAGCAAGGCTCCGGGCTGGCTGGGATGATTTCGACTTGACCAGGCCGGACATCCTGCAATCTCCCCGTCAGCCCAGCCGGGGCGCCGTGATCATCGAAAGATCGAACTCCGCCAGTTTGGCCAGCTCGGCCTCCTGCACAATCGTCAAACACTTGTGATCACACAGGATGTAACCCCGATTCACCAGATCCTTGAGGATGCGGTTAACATGAATCTTGGACAACCCGACGGCATCGGCAATATCTTCCTGGGTCAGCGGAAACTGGATCGAATCCCTGTTCTGGCACGCCGGATCGGGGTTCTGCATCTTGGCGCGATGGAACAGCTCAAGCAACAGAAACGCGATCTTCTCCTCGGCCGACTTGCGCCCGGCTCCCATCAGATGATGCTGACACAGGTTGGAATCCCGGATCTGCATGACCAGCAACCGTTTGGCCACCTCATTCTCGGAATCCAGCATGGTCGCCAGCGCTTCATATTTGAAGGTACAGAACACCGCATCCGTCAGTGCCTCCACGGCATAGGCCACCGTGCCATTGCCACTGACCTGCAGGCCAATAAAATCCCCCGGCAGGCCAAAGCGCAGGATCTGCCGCTTACCGGAATGGGTGGTCTGGTACAGCGCGACCCAACCCGCAAAAAGGGTGTAGACATAGTGTGGCTGCTCACCTTCGTGAAAAAGAATCTGCCCGGACGAGACTTCCAGTTGTGCTTCGCGAAAACCCTGCATCTCCGGCAGGCGCTTCTCGGGCACGTTACTGAACAGCGAGGAGGGCCTGACCTGGCAATGGACGCATTGAGTATGTGGTTGAGGGCAGAGTCTGACGGGGCGGTAAAGCTGATTTTTCGACATTGTTTATTGTTGACCGGCTTCGAACCAGAGGTTTGGCCCGGGAGTGTGTCAATGTCCCTGTGTGACACGCTCCTCTTGTGGAAAACTACATGATGATTGTATAAATGGTAACCGATTCGGTCGGTGCTATCGACAGCGTCCGGTGATAATCAGGATAAATTCTCAAAGGCAGCTTCTCATGAAACCACACCAGGCATTGATTCTACTGCTTCTCTCCCTGCCCTTTTGCAGCACCGCCGACGCGCTGGATTATCCCTGGCAGCCCAGCCAGATCACTGGCGAAAGCATTGTCGAACGCTTTGTTCCACCGCCGGGGTATGAGCGTACGCCGGAGCAGCCAGGCTCCTTCGCCGACTGGCTGCGCCATCTGCCACTCAAGGCCGAGGGTACTCAGGTACGCATGTACAATGGTGCCATCAAATCCAACCGTCGCGCCTATTGCGCTGTGATCGATATCGATACCGGCAAGCACGACCTGCAACAATGCGCCGACGCCGTTATCCGCCTGCGCGCCGAATATCTCTATTCCCGAGCCTCGTACAACGCCATCCACTTCAATTTCACCAGCGGCGACCGTGCCAGCTACGAACAATGGCGTCAGGGCTACCGACCGATCGTCCGCGGCAACAAGGTACGCTGGAAGAGCACCGCTCAGCGGGACGACTCCTATTCGGCATTCCGCCAATACCTCGACAGCGTATTTACCTACGCCGGCAGCTGGTCACTGAGCCAGGAGCTGAAGCCAAAGCACAGCATCCGCAATATCGCCATCGGTGATGTCTTCATCAAGGGCGGCTTTCCCGGCCACGCCGTCATCGTGGTGGACGTGGCCATCGATCCGGCATCCGGAGAAAAAGCCTTTCTGCTGGCGCAGAGCTATATGCCCGCCCAGGATATCCATGTTCTGCGAAACCCGGCCACGCCCGGAAATCCCTGGTACACGCTACCGCAAACCGGCAAGCTCAATACACCGGAATGGACCTTCAAGACCACGGAACTGATGAGCTTTGGCGACGATCTGGCCACACGGGTTTCACGGGCCGGGCACTGATCACCACCCACCTTCAGTCTTCGTAAACGGGACAATCCGGCTCCCACGCCGTCCCGGCAATACCCCAACGATGCGCCAGCGGCGCGTGTGGATCGGAAACCAGTTGTCCGGTCCAGATCGCCAGCCAGATGTCACGCAGATCCACGACCGGATAGTAGGGCACACCGGACTCCACCGGGCACAGCAGTCGCAGCTTGGCATCCACTTCCGGTGATGGTGCGTCAGGCTGGAAGATACCACGCAGAATCTCGATCATGGCGGGATCGGCTCCCGTCATCATCAGCCGGTTCATGGCGCGACGATTCTGGTTGAAGAACGCCCCCAGCCGCATGTCCCGACTGGTGGTCGAATAGTGGTAATACTCCTCCTTGTTCATGCAGCGCCGTCCCTGCTTGCGCATCTGCTGCAGGTACTCAAATCCCTCATTGACGTAATCGCGGCGCTCATTGACCAGGTTGCACATCTCCCCCACCATCCGCTCGATCGTCTCGCGGGATGACTCCGGCCGCTGCCCCAGCATCACCGCCAGCGCATTGGAAAAGCGCGAGAACTGATACCCTGCCGCCTTCGCCATCTTGTACTGTTCATTGCTAAAATCCGGCAGTGCCTTCATCGGCTTGTTGATATCCTGCGGCCGGCGAAAACGGCGATAACCATCCCGCATGTTCTTCTCGTCACTGGGAACAAACATCGGAAAACCCTGGAACTGCAGCAGATAGCGTGGCTTGCGCGGTGTCGTGGAACTCAGCAGCGTGGGCACCCCGGTATCACTGATACTGACGATCTGATAGTTGTGATTTCCCGGTGATACATAGAGATCTCCCGGCCTGATCGCCTTGAGCGCAACCGGATAGGTGTCATTAGGCAGCGAGCTGGTACTGACCCGCCCCGCAATGAAATTCATGAAAGCACGCAACCGTTTGACCGGATCCCCGATCTTGTCAAAATCCCGCATCGACTGCTTCAACAGCTTGCCCCGGTGCAGCGGGTCATGAATAACGAATGGCAGCTTGTGCTCCCAAGCAAAGGCAATGCGCGCAAAATAGGCCGCATCCCCGCAATCATGCGCCAGCTTGTAGAAGGCCGGGCGTTTGGGATTCATGAAGAAATCCGTCTTCCAATTGGCCTCCATCCACCGGGAGTACTTCAAATCCCAGTCATCATCCCAGATTTCCGTCGCCTTCCAGACCGAGGCCTGCAGGCTACCCGCCATCAGTAACAGCAACCCCCCGACCAGCAGCGGCCAGAACCCGCATCGTTTGGCAACTGACTGCAATGCAGTAGATAAACCATGTGCAACAAGACTAGAGATGACGATCACCTGACAATTGAAAAAACGTAACGACACAAATTGTGGCTGAGAGCTGTCATATCAAGGCCGGGAATGAAAAATTGCAGGGAAGCGCAACCATGCTTTACGGCAGAGATGGCCGATTTCCGGGATTGGCTGAAAAGTTCCAGGACACAATAGTTGTCAATATGCCTGATCCCCCAGTAAACACAAGCAGCAGGATTGACATCCCCCAAACGTTTGCGCAGTATGTGAGTGAATAATCACTTACCTGGAGCGGGTATGGGCAAACCACATGCCGAACGCAAGATCGAGATCATCGAAAGCGCTCTGTCACTGGCAGCGGAGCAAGGGGTCAAGCGCGTCTCCACCCAGGCCATCGCAGACCGCGTGGGCATTGCCCAGTCAACCATTTTCCGCCACTTCAAAACCCGCGATGCAATCTTCGCCGCTTCCATCGAATGGCTGGCCGAGCGCCTGTTCCAGACCATCGATCAATACTTCACCAGCAAGGAACCTGCCGCGCAACGACTGGAAAAACTGATCCGAAAACAACTCCTCTTTGTCAGCGGACATAAGGGTTTACCCCGGCTCATCTTCTCTGATCGCCTGCACCTGGAATCCCCAGTACTGAAAAAAGCCGTGCAGACCATCGTCAATCGCTATACCGCCAAACTCACATCCCTGGTCTCCGCCGGTATCGAATCAGGTGATTTCAAACAGGATCTCGATGCCGACAAAACCGCACGCTACATTGCTGCCCTGCTACACGGCATGGTGCTGCGCTGGTCACTGTTCGATTTCGACTTCAAACTCGAAGACGAAGCAAATTCCATCATCGAATTCATCAACAAGACCCTGCTCACCCACCCAAAATAGCAACTGCAAAACCACCAGACACCCATCCAAGGAGAACCCATGAAAAAACTCTGCTGCCCCCTCACCGTAATACTCGCCATCGCCATTGCAGGACTGCTCTACATCTTCATGATCAAGGGCGAAACCGTCGCCGGCAATCAGAACGATCCACGTACCGCCATCGTAATGACTGCGGGTGAACGGGCCATGGTACTCGAAGAGATGCGCACCCTACTCACCAGCGTACAGACCATTACCCTGGCACTCACCAGCAATGACATGGACGGTGTTGCCACCGCAGCACGCAAGGTAGGTCTGGCCGCACAAGGCGAAATGCCACCCGGCCTGGTAAAAAAACTGCCCATGGCCTTCAAGAAACTCGGATTCGGCACCCACCAGGCCTTCGATCAACTGGCACTCGACGCCGAATCATTTGGTGACAAGGAGCAGACACTGGAAGCACTCGGCAAACTGATGAGCAATTGCGTGGGTTGTCATGCTGCCTTTCAGATAAAGACGGCTGAGGAGTGATTCTTCTTCCACGGATATTGCTTGGTTTTTTTATTGCGCAACGTACTACAACAAGATTCAGGTTGGGACTGGCGTCTTTTCCTGCATTTTACGATGCTCTCCGGAGGACCAACGGGAAACAATCGAAACAACTCCGGTAACTACTCAGCTCACCTCTGAGTAGCTACTGCTTATGTGAACTACTCGCTGAGTAGCTACTGAATGGCCACAAAAAAGCCCCGCACAAGGCGGGGCTTTTTATCTGACGTACCGGGTCTGGTGCGACTTACATCATGCCGCCCATGCCACCCATTCCGCCCATGCCACCCATATCACCAGCTGGTGCGGCTTCTTCCTTTGGCAGCTCGGCTACCATGGCTTCAGTGGTGATCAGCAGGCCAGCTACCGAGGCTGCGTTCTGCAGCGCAGAGCGTGTGACCTTGGTGGGATCAAGGATACCCATGCTGATCATGTCGCCGTACTCTCCGGTTGCTGCGTTGTAGCCGAAGTCGCCTTTGCCTTCGCTGACCTTGTTGAGTACAACCGAGCCTTCGTCTCCGGCATTGGATACGATCTGGCGCAGCGGCTCTTCCATGGAGCGCAAGGCAATGGTGACACCCACGTTCTGGTCTTCGTTGTCGCCCTTGATGTCCTTGATGACGGAGCAGACACGGATCAGTGCTACGCCGCCACCGGCAACCACACCTTCTTCAACGGCGGCACGGGTTGCGTGCAGCGCGTCTTCAACACGAGCCTTCTTCTCTTTCATCTCGACTTCTGTCGCGGCGCCTACCTTGATGACGGCTACACCGCCAGCCAGCTTGGCAACACGCTCTTGCAGCTTTTCCTTGTCATAGTCGGAAGTGGACTCGGCGATCTGAGCACGAATCTGCTCGACGCGGGCCTTGATATCGGCTTCCACACCAGCACCGTCGATGATGATGGTGTTTTCCTTGCTGACAATGATCTTCTTGGCTTGACCCAGCTCTTCGATAGTCGCCTTTTCCAGTGAAAGGCCAACCTCTTCGGAGATGACCTGTCCACCAGTGAGGATGGCGATATCCTGCAGCATGGCCTTGCGACGATCACCAAAACCAGGTGCCTTGACGGCAGCAACCTTGACGATGCCGCGAATGCTGTTGACAACCAGTGTCGCCAGTGCTTCGCCTTCAACATCTTCAGCGATGATCAGCAGGGGCTTGCCTGCCTTGGCAACACCTTCCAGTACCGGCAGCAGATCGCGGATGTTGGAGATCTTCTTGTCGAACAGCAGGATGTAGCAGTCATCCAGCTCGGCCTGCTGGGTGTCCTGGTTGTTGACGAAATAGGGTGAGAGATAGCCACGGTCGAACTGCATGCCTTCGACAACATCCAGCTCGTTTTCCAGACCGGAACCCTCTTCTACGGTGATGACGCCTTCCTTACCGACCTTGTCCATAGCCTGGGCAATGGTGTCACCGATGGAGACATCAGAGTTGGCGGAAATGGTGCCAACCTGTGCAATCGCCTTGCTGTCTTCGCAGGGCTTGGAAATGTTGCGCAGCTCTTCGACTGCGGAAGCAACCGCCTTGTCGATTCCGCGCTTGAGATCCATCGGGTTCATACCGGCTGCAACAGCTTTCATGCCTTCGCGAACGATGGCCTGAGCCAGTACAGTCGCAGTGGTCGTTCCGTCACCTGCATTGTCGGAAGTCTGCGAAGAGACCTCCTTGACCATTTGTGCGCCCATGTTTTCAAAGCGATCTTCCAGTTCGATCTCCTTGGCAACGGACACGCCATCCTTGGTTACGGTAGGTGCACCAAAGGACTTCTCCAGCACAACATTACGGCCCTTGGGACCCAAGGTTACCTTGACCGCATTGGCCAGAATATTGACGCCGTTGACCATGCGTGAACGCGCGTCATCTCCAAATCTTACTTCTTTAGCACTCATTTTCTACACTCCCTCCATTAATCTTCGATAACTGCAATCACGTCGTCTTCGCGCATGACCAGCACTTCTTCACCGTCAACCTTCACGCCGGTACCGGCATACTTGCCAAACAGCACCTTGTCGCCAACCTTGACATCCAACGCACGGACTTCGCCGTTATCCAGGATCTTGCCATTGCCTACAGCAATCACTTCACCACGGTCGGGCTTCTCCGCAGCAGAATCGGGAATCACGATGCCACCAGCACTTACACGCTCTTCTTCAACACGTTTGATCACAACGCGATCATGTAAAGGACGAATAATCATTCAACAAATCTCCTTTGATTTGAGTCCAAATAGTTAGAAACAGGGTTCCGGTCTGTCGATAAGGCCACGCATCTGCTAGCACTCACCCCGGATGAGTGCCAATAATAGGGACGGATTTCAGGAAGTCAACGGTCACAAGTGCAATCAGGCACGGAAAATGTGAAATTGACGACACTCAAGCTGCGAGGAGAGTCCTCGCCCGGCGCATCTACGCACTATTTCGGTGCATCATCACCGCAGAACGCACCAATATGGGGCGCGCAATTTGCGCAATCCATTACTGATGCACCAGCAACGAGCACTTTGTAGGCCGTACCTTGGTCGGAACGGTATATTGGGAACGAGGAAATGGAGGAATTGATACAGCAGTTTCCGGCGATTTGGAGAGCAAGAAGCCCGGGACGGCCAACGGGATTGAGACAGACAGCTCGATGGGCTTTGCCCAACATTGCTATTTATTCGAATTTGCAAGGTAGGAGCGGTTTCAACCGCGATTGCTGCCATGTCGAAGCGCGGTTCGCGACTGAAGCCGCGCCTACAGCAGGGAGGAAAGATTTCAGCGATGTCAGGCAAAAGCCCTGGCGAGCCGTAGGATCCTCTCCCCCTCAAACGCCCCGTTGGCGTGAGCGACTGCAGGGGGCAATCACCCACGGATGGGCGATTGAGGTCTGGGCCGCAGGAAGCGGCTCCAGACCGACCCCGGAAGGCGGTTGCGACAACAGAAACAGGCGCTTGGGGGCGCCTTTTTTGCGTTGCGTTTTTTGGGCAAGCAAAAAATGCGACTCGCGCTGGGCGATGAGGCCGGGCAAGAATTGCCATCTCGTCAATGCGCGAAACCGATACCACTGGGGCTGCTTAGTGTTTACCACAGCGCTTGGC
>CAYTPO010000243.1:0-4937 GCA_964439815.1 uncultured Thiotrichales bacterium | reverse complement strand
TTACCTCAATCGCTCTACCGATCCCCCTCCGGGACATCAGACAATTTGGCGCGGCTATTCCGCGCTTCAGTTGATGTGTGAAGGATTTTCTTTGCAAAATCATGGAGCTGTTGTCTAGCTATGTTTGTGGGTAATAGGCAGCGCTAGGTGGCAGCCAGGTAGCGGTAACCAGGGTCTATATCAATTTGTTGATTGTGTTTGTCCTGACCGGATTCTGGCATGGCGCCAGCTGGAATTTCCTTCTATGGGGACTCTTTCACGGACTCTTCATTACACTGGAGCATGCTGGATTCAAGAATACACTCAGGCAACTTTGGCCGCCAATACAGCATTTGTACCTTCTGGCAATCGTCCTTGTTGGCTGGGTATTCTTTCGTTCCAATACCGCCGGGGATGCCTTTGGCTATCTCTCTTCCATGGTGGATTTATCAAATACTGATACTTCCCCCTTCCAATACGCGCAGATTCTGTCACACGAAGCAGCTATTGCCTTGATCGTCGGCATCATACTCAGCACTCCAGCCTATCCGTACGTAAAACATTACCTCACAAGAACAGCTAGCAACAATACGATGCTTGTAGCGGTATTGCTGGATTTACCCAGGGTTACCCTGTTATCGTCACTGCTATTTCTCAGTGCGTTGAAACTGGCTTCATCAACTTATAATCCCTTTATTTACTTCAGATTCTGATCTCAATCATGAATGCAAGAAGCCTGTACAAGATCAACGGCATCACATTGGCACTCCTTTTCTGCAGTGCCATCTTCATTCCGTTGGTTATCGGAATTACAGAGCCGGACAAAGCAACTTCCTCGGTGGAAAAACGAAATCTGGCAACACTCCCCAAACTCCCCCACAGTGTTGCTGAAATCAGACAATACCCACCTCTATTTGACAAATACTACTCTGACCACTTTGGTTTCCGGGATCTGCTGACAACGTATTACAAGAGATTGAAGTACGCCCTGGGCGACTCTCCATCGCACGACGTTACCATTGGCAAAGATGGTTGGTTGTTCCTCGGCTCCATCAAGAAAGGATATTCCGCCTATGATGATCCAATCGGTGACTATAGAAACGTAAATCTCTACTCTGAAGATGAACTGGAGAAACTCACTGAGCACATGATTGCATTAAAGTCATGGTTGCATCAGCGGGGAATCGAGTATCTGCTTGTCATCGCACCCAACAAGCATTCCATCTATGGCGAGTACCTGCCTGATTACATTTCCAGAGTAGGCCCCCGGTCTGCAACCGATCAGCTTGTAGCCTATCTCGAAAGCCACAGCAGTATCGATGTTGTGGACTTGAGACTGGCGCTGATGGCTGCCAAGAATGACAGACAGCTCTATTTCAAAAGGGATACCCATTGGAATTCATATGGTGCCAATATAGCCCAGTTTCAAATACTGGCAGAGGTTTCACGCCGCTTCCCCAACCAAATCACCGCCAGTCTGGTGGAGAACTTTGCACAAGAAACCCTGTCGGGAGGAGATCTGGCAAACTTCATCGGACTACTCAACGCAACAGACAAAAACCCACGCCCGATTTTCGATGATTCGTGCCAACCTTCAACGCACCCCCAGGGAGCAACCGGCACTAATATTCATACCCTGATATGTCCAAACAACAAACTTGATGCACTGATTTATCGTGATTCCTTCTTTTCCGAACTTGAGCCCTATATCGCTCGCAAATTCCGACACTCCACCTATATATGGGAAAAACTTGGCCAGGACTCACTTCTGAAGCAAATAGACCTACACCAACCTGACATTATTATTGAAGAGTGGGTCGAAAGAAGCCTGCCCTACGTCCCCCGGAATAACGCCGTGTTTCAGGATGCCTACCTCAAAACCCTGTTTGCATCCGGCAAGCCACCAATTTTCAGGAACGAATGGGAAAAACTGAGTTTTTCTCCCGGATTGAAGGCTACAAATGGCAAAGACGATCCGCTGAAACTGCAATCCACAGAAAAAGATCCAATCATTACGTTTGCCCCCCTGGCAATCAATTCGACAAAGACCTATATCATCCGCTTGCAGTTGACAAGCTCCAAAGCATCAACATTGCAACTTTTCTATTCTGAAGCAAATCGCAGTGGATACCCATTTGCAGCTAACAGAATGAAAAGTGCCATGATTTCCAGGGGGAGAAACGAGATTTATTTACGCTTTGGCAACAATAACCTCGGAAATCTCCTGAGGGTGGATCCTCTTGTCGGTACCGGGAGCGTTGTGCTTGAACAGGTGGAAATACGCGAAATCCAGCAAGGCATCGACCCGGCCTGAACACGGCGAAATCTTCTCGCCATCAAACTATGACGGCTACACAACAAACATAATGGTCTAACCCCGTGCAGATCCCCCTTGCGCTACCCGCCTTGGGCGCACCAATCTCCACAACCTTGTTGGAAATTCGTGTTGGTACTCGCCCCGTAACTGGCTGGCAACATGTACATCGTATTAATCCGTCTTATTCATGGTGGCGGCTAAAGCCTATGATAAGTAAATAAAAACCATGACAAACCCTTGACAGCCCCGTTTCACCCAAATGGTGAGAGGCTTCAGCCTGTCACGGCCCTGGCTTGTTCTGACACGCCTGCGCTTGCGCTTCACTCAAGTTGTAGCGATTGCTACAAATTTCGCTCCAAAGCGGCGCCCAGACGCACCAGTCCAGCGCCAGGATCCGCGATCCACCATGAATAAGACGGGGTAACTACTCAGCTACTGCTTAGGTGAATACTCACGAGTAGTTACCACCCATCAGGCACGGCTGAGCGCCCTTAACAGCGCTTCTGTTCCCAGCGTATTGAGCACATCTCCCTTCTCCAACCAGCCACGTCTTGCCTGTGCCACACCATGACGCAGATAATTCAATTGCCCAGTATTATGGGCATCAGAGGATATCGCAAGTTGGAGCCCGCGTTCCTTCGCCATGCGACAATGGATATCATCCAGATCGAGCCGCTCGGGTTGCGCATTGAGTTCCAGATAGCAGCCGCGCTCCAGCGCAGCATCCATGATCGCCTCCATATCCAGATTGCAAGCAGCGCGATTGCCAATGAGCCGTGCGGTGGGATGAGCGAGGATATTGAAATGGGGATTGTCCATCGCGCGGATCACTCGCCGGGTTTGGCGCTGGCGGGAAAGCCCGAAACCGGAGTGGATGGCACCAAGGCAGAGGTCGAGTCTTTCCAGTACATGGTCTGCCATGTCGAGTGATCCATCATCGAGTATATCCACTTCCAGTCCTTTCAATATTCTGATGCCTTGCAGTGTTTCATTGAGTGCGTCGATGGCGTCGCATTGGGCCAGTAGCCGATCTGCCGACAGACCATGCGCCACCTGCAGGTGTTGGCTGTGTTCGGTAATGGCAAGATAGTCATGCCCCAACGCCTTTGCCGCTGCAGCCATGGCTGCCAATGAGTCATGCCCATCACTGGCGCTGGTGTGGCAGTGCAGATCACCACACAGATCCTTTTGCGTGATCAGAACCGGCAATTTCCCCTGCGCTGCGGCTTCCAGCTCACCACGATTTTCCCGCAGTTCGGGTTCCATCCACGGCAATCCAACCTGCGCATAGATTTCCGCTTCATTGCGCCCGGCAATACGCTTTCCCTGTTTGTCAAAAATGCCGTATTCGTTGACCTTGAGGCCAAGATGAACCCCCATCACACGCACTGCGATGTTATGCGATTTGCTACCGGTAAAATAATGCCAGGCAGCACCAAAACTGACTTGCGGTACAACGCGCAGATCCACCTGCAGGCCATTGTGAAATACCACGGTTGAGCGCGTACTGCCTTTGGAGATTACACGCGCTACCGCTTCATATCGCGTAAAGGCTTCAATGACTTCAGCGCCACGCGACGCAATGACCAACACGTCCAGATCGCCCACCGTTTCCCTACAGCGGCGAAAACTGCCAGCCATCTCAACAGTTCTTACCTTGGGTAGCTTGCGCAACCAGGCCACCATCCGGTCAGCCATCTCTTCCACTTCGGCCCGGAGAAAACGGCGGGTTCGCTGTTGCAGTTCACTCAATTCCCTGAGGATATTCTTTTCCGTCCTGACGCCAAAACCAGGCAGCTGCCTGACCAGCCCCTTCCTGGCCGCACGCTCAAGATCTTCGATGCTGTGGATATCGAGGTGATCTCGCAGAATCTTCAGCCGCCTGGTTCCCAGCCCGGGTACCTGCAGTAAATCGACAAGGCCGGGCGCAACTGCAGCTTCCAGTTCCTTCAGCTTGCGCAGATGTCCGGTGGTAACGATTTCCCGAATCTTTGCCGCGAGATCCTTGCCAATGGTTGGTAGTTTTTCCAGTTCCTCCCCATGTTCGACCATATCGGCCAGACTACGGGAAAGTCCCCGCACCGTACGTGCGGCATTGCGATAAGCACGGATACGGAACGGGTTATCGCCCTGAATTTCCAGTAGATCAGCAATCCGGTTGAATATGGCAGATATTTCACTGTTGGTAACGGCCATAAGGCTGCTTCCACTGCTCAGTGGGAATAGGTACCAACAAGGACCGCCTTGCCCAGGATATGCCCTTGCATCGCACTTAATAATTGTTTCTTACTGGGGTGTTCAAGATCGGGCAACGTTGTATCCAGCGCAAAGAGCTTGAAGAAATAGCGATGTCGGCCAATGGGAGGACAAGGGCCGCCATAACCAGTGCGGTGCCAGTCATTCTTCCCCTCTCGGGTACCGGGTGGCAGCGTGGTAACCGCTTGCGGCAAACCTGTAGAAGTTGCTGGCAGGTCATAGAGTACCCAATGCACCCACACCCTCCTTGGTGCCGCCGGATCTGGCGCATCCGGGTCATCGACGATCAATGCCAGACTGCGGGTGCCGGAAGGAATACCATTCCACTGCAACGGGGGCGACAGGTCCTTGCCATCGCAAGTATGAACCACGGGGATGGATTGCC
>CAYTPO010000242.1:0-8966 GCA_964439815.1 uncultured Thiotrichales bacterium | reverse complement strand
TCGCCATCCATCAACCATCAGGCACCCCCATCGGTACCGCCCGCCTGCTGCCCGACGGCCAGATCGGACGCATGGCCGTCCTGCCTGCGTGGCGGAGAAGCGGCGTGGGTACCGCTTTACTCAGAGCGGCGCTCGCTGCCTGTCCGGGGTCAGCCTTGCTTCATGCCCAGGTCCACGCCATTCCCTTCTATGCCGCCCAGGGCTTCGTGACCAGCGGAGAAGTCTTCATGGAAGCGGGTATCCCGCATCAGAAAATGATCCATTCGGCAAACCCGGCTAGCGGCCAAACCTCAGTAACATGAACGCTGTCACCGTACTCAAGTCAACTAAGCGGTAGTTTTGCCACAGCAAAGAAAAGGACATCGATCATGACAAAATATCAAGACGCGCGCAGGCTGGATGACAAACAGGTTATCGACGCCGACATTTGCATTATTGGCGCAGGTCCGGCGGGTACACTACTGGCACGGGAATTCGCCGGCGAGGATTTCAAGGTGGTACTGCTCGAAAGCGGCGGCGAGCATTCCGACCATCGCACCCAGCAGTTGAGCGCCGGTGAGGTGACCGGTGATTTCGACGAGCCGGTAGAGAATACACATCTGCGACAGTTGGGTGGTACGGCCAACCACTGGATCATCAAGATGTCCGACAAGCAGTATGGCTATCGCTATGCACCGCTCAACCACATCGATTTCGAAAAACGGGACGCCATTCCCTACTCCGGCTGGCCCATTACGCGCGAAGACCTCGATCCCTACTACGAAAAGGTACACAAGGATTGCAGGATCGGCCCCTACAAATATGGTCCCGGCAACTGGGAAACCGGGAAGTTCAAGCCCATCGAGCTCAACGAGGCACGCGTTGTTACCGATTTCTTCACCTTCGGCCCAACCAGGATCTTCGGGCAGGACTTTCCTGAAACGGCAGCCAAGGCAGGTAATGTGGAAATCTATCTCCACGCCACGGTATCAGAATTGCTTTCCAGCGACTCCGGCAGCGCGGTCGAGACCGCTGTCATCAAGACCTTCAACGGCAAAACCATTCAGGTCAAGGCAAAACACTTCATTATCGCTTCCGGCGGGTTCCAGACACCACGGCTGCTGCTCAACTCCCGCAGCAAGTTCGCCAACGGACTGGGTAATCAGAACGATGTCGTGGGTCGCTATTATATCGACCATGGTCTGGTACCCAGCGGCAACCTGTTTCCCAATGACCCACGAATCATCAACTCCCTGGGCATCTACGACATGCGCCTGATGGAGGGTTGTTCGGTACTCGGAAAATTGTCGCTATCCGAAGAGGTGATGCGCAAGGAGGGCTTGAGAAACTTCTGCGCGACGCTGTTTCCCATGCCGGAGCCCTATGAAGTCGAGGCCATTCTGAGCATGAAGTCGATCGCCGTCGATTTGGCGGGGAGGAAGTTTCCCCATGATCTGCCCAAACATGCATTCAATATGATCAAGGGCAGCAGGCACCTGACCTCCATGCTCTACCAAAAGGTACGACACGGCGGCACCCTGATGCCCGGCTTTGGTCAGGGAGGCTGGTCGAAGTTCGACAATAACGAGAAAAAATACCGTCGCCTGGAGCTGATGGCGTTTATCGAGCAGACACCCAATCCAGACAATCGGGTGACGCTGATCGATGAGAAAGACGAGTTGGGTGATCAGAAGATCCGTGTCCACTACCAATGGAGCGAAGAGGATCTTCGCAGCATTGCCCGGGCACAGGAAATCATGCAAGAAGAGCTGACCAAAACAGGGATTGGAAAAGTAGTCCCGGCATTCGGGGAAAATGGTGGCCCTGCCATCGGCACCGAAGGATTACACCACCTGATGGGCACGACCCGCATGGCGGATGACCCCAAGGTCGGCGTCGTTGATCATAACTGCACCGTGCATGGCGTCGATAATCTGCACATCGCCAGCAGCTCGGTTTTTGCCACCGGTGGGTACGCCAATCCCACAATCACCATTCTGGCGCTGGCGTTACGTCTGGCCGATCATCTGCGCACGGATCTGAAGCAGTAATTGCCGGAGCGCAAAGCAGTCAGCAAAAAAAACGGCGCCGAGGCGCCGTTTTTTTTATTCGATTCCAGCCAGATCAGCCAAAATTTCCTGAGATGAAATCCCAGTTGACCAGATTCCAGTAATGCTCGACATAGCTGGGACGGGCATTACGATAATCGATGTAATAAGCATGCTCCCAGACATCACAGGTCATCAACGGTGTCTTGCCTGCTGTAGTCAGAGGGCTGCCGGCGTTACTGGTGTTCATGATCTCAACGGAACCGTCTTCATTCTTGACCAGCCAGGTCCAGCCCGAGCCAAAGTTGGTAACGCAGGAAGTCGAGAATTTTTCCTTGAAATCGGCAAATGAACCAAATGCGGCATTGATGGCGTCAGCGAGTGCGCCCGTAGGTTCACCGCCCCCATTGGGACTCAGGCAGTTCCAGTAAAAAGTATGATTCCAAACCTGAGCTGCATTGTTGAAAATGCCACCAGCCGGCGCTGAGGTAATAATATCCTCAAGCGTTTTGTCTTCGAATTCCGTACCCGGAATCAGGTTGTTGAGATTGGTGACATAAGCCTGATGGTGTTTGCCGTGATGGTATTCCAGTGTCTCCTGGGAAATATGAGGCGCCAATGCATCGATGGCAAAGGGTAATGGTGGTAATTTGTGCTCCATGGTCGCTCCTGTCAGCGTATTTCGAACTTTGAATAATGCCCTGAATAGCAGATCCGGCATTGGACCTGTGTGTTCGGCGAAAGGTGCCATTCTAGCAATAGCACCGTGCCTGTGATGATAATCCTTCTCTCCCGTGAGGCAATAGCCTGTTCAAAGCAATACCTTTTCCACGCCACCATCGGCCATTCGCTCGATATAGCGCTTCTGCCACTGTTCACCCAGTAGCCGCCCGGCCAGCTCCACCACGATGTAGTCGGTTTCCAGGCCGGTATCCTCTGCATATCGCTCCAGTCCCTGCTGGCATGCGGGGCAACTGGTCAGCATCTTTACCTTGCCATCCCGAACCTTCGTTTCTCCGGTCAGGGAGCGAATGCCATCATGGATCTCCTCCTGCTTGCGAAATCGAACCTGGGTGGCAATATCGGGTCTGCTAACGGCAAATGTCCCGGCTTCACCACAGCATCGATCCGACAAAAGAACATTGTTTCCCAAGAGTCCCCTGGTTACCTCGATGGAATCCAGCCGTTTCATTGGTGTATGACAAGGCTCATGATAAAGGTACTGTTGCCCTTCGATGCCTTCGCTGCTGATACCCTTTTCAATCAGGTATTCATGGATATCGAGCAAACGGCAGCCGGGAAATATCTTTTCGAATTCATACTTCAACAGCTGATCCATGCAGGTGCCACAGGAGACGATCACTGTCTTGATATCCATGTAATTCAGAGTCGTAGCGACCCGGTGAAACAGCACCCGGTTTTCGGTGGAGAGCGCCTTGCCCCTGGCAATTTCTCCTCCGGCAGCCTGCGGGTAGCCACAGCAGATATACCCCGGAGGCAACACAACCCGTGCGCCCGTTTCATTGAGCATGGCCAGCGTCGCCAGGCCCACCTGACTGAATAATCTCTCCGACCCGCACCCGGGGAAATAGAACACCGCTTCCCCGCTCCCAGCCTTCTTATTCGGGTTCGACAGTATCGGAATGACCTTGTCATCCTCGACCCCCAGCATCGCACGCATGGTTTTGTTCGGCAGATCAACCGGCATGGGCTTGCGGACAAACTCGATGACTTGCGCCTTGATCGCCGGCTTGCCCGTTGTTGCTTCAGGCTGCTTTCCAGCAGGCAGCAATCCCGCCATGCCAAACATCCTGTGACCGATACGCTGCGCCTTGTAGCCCCATTCGATCATTCCCTTGCGCATCAGGCGGATGGTTCGCGGATCCTTGATGTTCAGAAAGGCCATCGACACCGCCGTCATTATTCGAATATGGCGCTTGCCGCGCTGCTTGAGAATGGCGCGCATCTTGACCGTGACATCACCAAAATCGATATTGACCGGACAGGGATTCAGACAACGATGGCAGACGGTGCAATGGTCAGCAATGTCATTCATCTCCTCAAAATGCTGGAATGAGACGCCGCGACGCGTTTGCTCCTCATAGAGAAACGCCTCCACCATCAGCCCGGTGGCCAGAATCTTGTTTCGCGGGGAATACAGCAGATTGGCCCGGGGTATATGCGTCGTGCAGACCGGCTTGCATTTGCCACAGCGCAGACAATGCTTAATATCGTCATTGAGGCTGCCTAATTCACTGTCTTCGAGGATCAGCGCCTCCTGCTGAACCAGTTGCAGTGAGGGCGTATAGGCATTCTGCAACCCACTGCCATCCAGCAGTTTCCCTCGGTTGAAGTAGCCCTCGGGATCGATCTTTTCCTTGTAATCCGCAAAGGACTGGACACTCTTTTTATCCAGATATTTGAATTTTGTAATGCCTACCCCGTGCTCACCGGAAATGACACCATCGAGTTGCTGTGCAAGCTCCATGATCTGATCGACAATCCGGTCGGCTTCCTGCAGCATCTCGTAATTATTGGAGTGCACCGGAATATTGGTGTGTACATTGCCATCTCCAGCATGCATATGCAGCGCCACGAAAAGGCGTGCATTGCGGATTTCCGCATGAATCTCGTCCAGCTTTTCCCGCAAATAACGGAAATCACGACCCGCAAATATCGTTTTGAGTGTGTGCTCGATGGAATGACGATAGGAGATACGCAGGCTGCGACGCAACAAGAGATCGATAATGCGATCCCCTTCCCTCAGGTCATCGCGCGCATTTTCATCCAGCAGATCGAGCGCACTTTGGGCTGACATTTCGCGTGATGAGAGAATTTCCTCCCACTGTGATTTGACGGCATCGAGGTGTAACAGGGCCGCTTCGATTTTTCCACTGATCTGGTCTTCTCGCTCGGCGCTGTTTTCGACATTTTTTGATTGCCGCAGTTCATCAGGGTTCTGCCCGAGATAATCACGAACTGCCTCCAGAATGCGTAGCTTGTTCAGCATCGATTGTTCGATATTGATCCGCTCGATTCCTTCGCTGTAAGCCGCAAGATTATGGAGCGGAATCACGACATCTTCATTGATTTTGAAGGCATTGGTGTGTTCCGCAATGGCCGCTGTCCGTGATCGATCCAGCCAGAATTGCCGTCTCGCTTCAGGGCTCACGGCAATGAAACCGACACCTTGACGAACTTCGGCTGATGCGACGACACGCCTGGCTGCAGCTGTAACCGCAGTTTCCAGATCCCCGACAATATCGGCAATGAGCACCATTTTCGGCAACTCCGCAGCGGTGCCTTTGGGGGTATATTTTACCGCCTTGACATAGCGCTCATCCAGGTGCTCCAACCCTGCAAGAATAACCTGCCGGTTTTCCTCCAGCATATCAATGATTTCTACGATGGCAGGAACGGCCTGATGCAGATCACTGCCATAGAATTCAAGGCAGACTGTTTGCGTCACCGATGGCATCTTATGGAGAATGAAAACCCCCGATGTAATCAGCCCATCACAGCCCTCTTTCTGAACACCTGGCAAACCACCAAGAAACTTGTCAGTAACATCTTTACCCAACCCGGCTTTGCGAAACATACTGCCGGAATAACTGAGAATTTCTGGCTTGCCTTCAGCTGTCCTTCCATCCAGGCCATAGCGCTGCACTTTAAAAGTGACTGTCTCCTGCTTGTGAATTTTCCCCAGGTTATGGTTGAGCCGCTCCACTTCAAGCCATTTGCCATCAGGCATGACCATCTTCCATGACACCAGATTATCGAGTGTCGTTCCCCACAGAACCGCCTTCTTGCCACCGGCATTCATCGCGATATTGCCGCCAATGGTTGACGCATCCTGTGAGGTAGGATCGACTGCAAAAATGTATCCAGCATCAGCAGCCTTTTCCGAGACTCGCTTGGTCACAACACCAGCTCCCGCTCGAATCGTTGCCACCTTTCGATCTGTTCCGGGCAGGTCGCTATTCAGAACTTCCCCCAAACCTTCCAGTTTTTCGGTATTGATAACAACACTGTCGGGAGCCAGTGGTACGGATCCTCCAGTGTAGCCAGTACCACCTCCCCGAGGAATGATCGTAAGTCCCAACTTGATGCAGCTTCTTACAAGGCCGACAACTTCATCCTCAGTATCCGGTGTCAGAACAACCAGAGGTAATTCAACCCGCCAGTCCGTTGCGTCGGTAACATGAGAAACTCGAGCCAAACCGCCAAAATCGATATTGTCGCTATGGGTGTATTTGCTGAACTCACGCAAAACGGCCTTTCGCAGTTTGAGCTGGGCCGGGTACCAGGCTGCAAATTCATCCACCGCAGTGCAAGCCATTGCAGCAAGATCAAGAGCCTCCCGATTGCCGCCAGCGCGTTGCGCTATCTGTCTGAGCCGGTGTTTCATTGCCTCGATCAGTGCTTCCAGCCGCCTTCTGTTACCCAGCAGATCATCCTGAATGTAGGGATTTCTGCTGACTACCCACAAATCACCCAGGACTTCGAGCAACATTCGTGCAGAGATGCCAGTACGCCGCACTCCGCGTAACTCGTTAATGACATCCCAGGCTTTCTCACCAAGGAGCCTGATCACGATTTCGCGATCGGAAAACGACGTGTAGTTATAGGGGATTTCCCGGATTCTGGACTGCGAGGGGGCCGACATATTGAGATTTCGTACAGAGAAGATTAGCGTTGCATCATACCACCCCCCTGTTTGAAACCGAATTGAAGAATCTCATTAGGGGTGCTATCCACAGCGGATACTGAAACCCTTCCGGGCGCAAGGTATTTTCCCGGGCACAAAAAAGGACGCGATATATCGCGTCCTCAGTTTTGGGGCACCCGTCAACAGCACCCCGAAGTACTATGGTGTGTTCTACAGCAGAGACATTTCAGAATTCTCCAGTTGCACCGGCTACCATGATATCCAGCATCGACTGATTCACGCGGATGGCGGTTTCAACCACATCCGGTGACAGTAACTTGCTGTTGATCAGCATGTCCAGATTGAGCATCATCAGCCAGGGCTTTCCTTCAGCATCTTCAACCAATGCAATTCGGCATGGCATGTAACTGGCAAATATGGGATTGCTGATGATCATGGTACGTGCATCCATCGGATCACAGAATTGCAGAATAGTGAGGTAAGGCGTTTTCACACCCCGAGCTTCAAGCTCCCTGGAGACATGCTGCTGGCCTACCATTTTCAGATTGATCTCTGCCGCCTTTGACATCATGGCTTCGATCGCATCTTCCTTTGTTACGCCTTCCTTCAGCTCCATCTGTGCAACCGTCTGACTAATATCTGTTATCTGCAAACCTGTCGAAATTGTCTTGGTTTCGGGCTTGGCCAACGCCACCGCCGTTACCTGTGGAACATACATCTCCCCTCCGGCTACAAATTTCTTGTCATCAAGGGTGGCGAGGTAGGCGGTAATATTGCGAATATCGGTCTTGTCATAATCGTCAAAAGTCTCATCTTCGGGATCATCAGCATGTTCGCGGTTTTTTGCCCTGAAGAGTTTGATAGATGAGTCGATATAGGCAAAATGCTGTCCCGCTAGCGGAGGTGCCTCTTTCTTGGGCTTACCAAAACCATCTCGCCCATGACAGGTCCGGCAATCGCCCTTGTAGATTTTCTTACCCTTGTCCGGATCACCTACAGATTGTTTTATATCAAATTGGGAATCCTTGGATACATCAATGCGCGAAAGATAGTCAGAGATATCCTCAATATCGGCATCAGTCATATCCTTGATACCTGACGTGGTATCCATTAGCAGATTCACCCGTTTTCCGTCACGATAGCTGGTAATGGCCTTGACCAGGTAATATTTTGGCAATCCGGCCAGTCTTGGTGAAATACCGCCCGGGGTGCCCTGTCCAAACTGCCCATGACAAAGAGCGCAAGTCTTGTTGATCTCCTTGCCTCTTGCGAGATCCCCAGCCATCAATATTGACGGGAACACAAATATTATTAAAAACAGAAGAATAAATAGCAGTCGACCCATGCAATGCCTCCAAGGCTTTTATTTATCGACTAACCGATTCCAAACTGAAGCTACCTCGCCTGTATTCATTTTTCTACGAACTGAAGTCCGGCAGACTTGACAGCAGGTATGGTCGTTATCTTAAATATCTACCCATACTGGCAAGGAGTGAAATCTGGTTGATCGACATTGAGAAAAATCAATCAGCCTCAGAGACTATGGCTTTAACTACCATCCGTCAATATCCTGGGTTCTTTCGCAAACCATTAGATTTATTGAATATTATAATATTTCAACAGTAAATTTAGGTAACTACCCCAGCAAGTGGTTGGCCTCTATAGCCGCCACTCAGCTTGCTCCTGCAATTCATCAGATCAAGACAAAAAACGGGAGCTTGCAAAGATAAATGACCATTTTCTGATGCAGAGATAACGAATTTCCGGGATTGCGCTGAGTAGCTACGAATTAAACACCTCAAACTATATCACTTCAGTACCACGCCACACCTGGCAAGAGACCAACATCATCCTGGAATGATCACAAAAGGCAAAGATATTTATGGTGCAACATCCCTGTCAGGTGGACACCCAAAACAAATGTTTAATAAAAATATAACCCCAAAAGAGAAAGGAAGTTTTCTTTCCCATGGCGCAATACTTTTTGCTATTGCGCCCTACGGGGCTATGGGGCTTCCTGGTAGGGTGTAATAGCGTAGCGTATTACACCTTTGTCGGTGGTGGGTCAGGTTGCCTTTTTGGGGGCGGGTTGAGGGTTTGAGCTGGGGTGGCTTTGGATCGGCTTTTGGCGCATTACGCTCTGCTAATACGCCCTACGGGGCTACGGAGCTTCCTGGTAGGGTGTATAATAGCGTAGCGTATTACACCTTTGTCGGTGATGGGTCAGGTTGCCTTTTTGGGGGCGGGTTGAGGTTTGAGCTGGGGTGGCT
>CAYTPO010000241.1:0-6399 GCA_964439815.1 uncultured Thiotrichales bacterium | reverse complement strand
GCACCCGCTCACCGGTCTTGTCACCGTGCAGGGCTTCGAGCTTTTTCCAGGTGTTGGCCTGGGTGGCGCGGATGAAATCCAGTGCGACACCGGGGAAGATGGCGCGCTCGCGGTCAAAATCGTGCGAATCGTGTTTTTCGTATCCCTGGGCGAGCAATACCGCCTCGATGGCGGTTTCAAAGGCGGCTTCGGAAGTCCGTTTCCCCATCGCTGTCTTCCCCTAGCGGATCAGCCGGATATCGAGACCCAGATCCAGCTTCGTCCAAGCCCGGTCCGCCGTCAGCACCACGGCTCCTTGTTCCTGCGCCAATGCCAGACAGGCCCGGTCGGCCAGCGACAGGCCCTGAGCCCGCGTATCTGTCCAGAGCCGCGCAGCAAGCTCTGCCTGTTGAGCGGAAAATGGCTCGAACACCACGCCCATATCCATGAACTCCCGCTGCATGCCATCGATATCCACCTTCCTCTGAAGCGCCTTTTGCAATACCTCCGACCAATTCACCGCCGACACCCGCGCGCCATCGAGCGCAGCGGAGACCTGCTCTCCACCCGGTTCATCGTGGAGAAACGCCAACAAGGCGGAAGCATCGAGCACCGTGCTCAAGAATCCTGCTCCTCCCGGGCGGCCTCGGCCCGCCGTTCGGCGAGCAGTTCGTCCACCAGGCTCACATCGTCTGGAATATGGCGGAAACGGCCTCGCAGGCGTTTCCCGATGGCCTCGCGCCGCTCCAGCACCAAGCTCTCGCCCACCTGCCGGGCCACCAGCCGGTCACCCGGTTTCAGATTCAATGCCTTGCGCAAGGCGGCGGGAATGACGACACGCCCCTGCGCGCCGATCTGGACTTCGTTGTCAATTAGTGCCATTTTAATAACTCATTACCATTCTATTACGCAGATGCCAGATACTTCCTATTATGGCACGCAAAAGCCGGGGTTTCAGTAGTCAGACCGATAAACAGCGTCTCAAGCACTTGTTCTTTCTGCTTTGTCTCGGTACACGGTTTCAAGGTTATCCCATTTCCTGACCCAAAGTAGTGTGGATTTAATACAGTGCCACTTTGGAGAAAATGGCCTGTTCGCGGTCGAACGATCTGGCATCGTGCGTCTCATACCCCTGAGCAAGCAAAACATCCTCGATAGCAGTTTCAAAGACGGCTTCGCAGGTCTGTTTCATGACCTTATCCTACAGTTATCCATCTGCCCTCCTCAGAATTTGGCACCCAAACGGTTCAACAGATCAAAGGTGTCTATACACTCAACACCAAACGCATTGCATACATTGGGGATCTTTACCTTGCGGCGGATATTTGGGTCGAACAACTTTTCGTGCGTCACTACCACCCCTCCAATGGAAACGGCTTTGGCAACCAGCCAGGGATCAGCCACCGATAGAAAATCCTTCTTTGCCTGATCCTTGAAATGTGAATCCATCACCCAAACCGCGATATCGGAAAACTCGTGTTGCGTTGCTTCCTCATCAACCGGTAGAAACCACCCGTCATGCTGTCTTTGTTTTACCCATTTGGAAAGCTCATCGGTTCCCTTGGCCAGTTCCTCGTAAACCGGAATAATCGATGCCAATGCCCCTTTCTGCTGTTCGCCATCCAGCCAATCCCAGAACATTGGAAATATATCGAAGCGGTAATAAAAGTTCTTGGCCTGGATCAGTACATTGGCATCAAGCAAATACATCCCTGTCACGCCACTCCCATTTCCCGGGCCAGTTTGCCGATATTGGAAGGCTGAAGCCCCAGCATTCGCCCTGCGTCACGGAGTAACAATCGCTGCTCCAGTGCAGCGCGAACCACTGCATCGGTAAACCGTCGTCCATTTCTCACGGGGATGGTTTTAAATGGGCTTCCCCCTTTGCTTTTCTTCGTACTTTTCCATTGCTGTGCCTGCTCGGCATAGAAGGCGTGGTATTCTTCCCACGCGACCACTCGTAGATCGACCGCGCGCCGGGCAATTACGACGGTGCTGACGCGAAACAGGCGGGCCAGATCACCAGCATTTTCACCTAATGTGCGGCTGGAGTTCCAATGCGCCAGAAACACTTTTTCCGGCACCAACACCTCGGCGGCCACCATATTGCAAACCCGCTCGGTTTTCACATGAATATGGCGGCTCTCGATATCCAGAGAGAGATCAGAGATTCCACTGACCCCGAGCCAAAGATGAGCCAGTTCATGTACCAGCGTAAATATCTGCGCGGCCCTGGCATCCTTGCCATTGAGAAAAACCACTGGCGCATAATCATCGACAATAGCAAAACCACGAAACTCATGAACATCCAGAACGCGATGTGTATTGCTGCCAACGATTCCGCTGCGCATGACCATGACGCCAATATTCTCCGCCTTGTCCATTAACAGTCGCAGGAACTCCTCGCCATTTCTGGCCTCCCCCCGGTGTTCCGGCGTCAAATCGAGAATCCGGGTAATATCTGCTGCAATATCCCCCGTCGGTGTTTCCAGCCCAAAGCGGTGGACAAAAGGCAAAGGCTCGGCACTTTGCTCAATCAGATAATCGCGATACCAGTCCTGTTTGAGTAGCACATCATTCAGCAAATCACGCAGATCGGGACTGATTTCATGGGTCTGGTGATCCCCGACGGTACGCAAGTCAGGGATAGGCAAAGATTCCTCTGGTGGATGCGGGAGGAACAGGTAACCGAACGGAATATGCAGCACCTTTGCCAGCTTTTGCGCCTGCAAGAATGTGGGGTGCTTTTCGCCTTTCTCCCAGAGCAGAAGTTTGTCGAGCTTCACATGCAGCTTTTCCGCCAGAGAATCTGGCGGCAACTTGACCCGCTCACGCGCCCAGCGCAGAACCTCGGAACTGATGAATGCTTCGCTCATGACCGTCATTTTATCCTGTTCTTGTTCAGAACGACTGCTCGCCATTTCATGCCGCCATCTCCTCCGGCGGGATCTGGCCGGTGACGGCGGCGGTGATGAGGGCGGAGCGGCGTTCTTTGAGTAATTCAACCGTTTCTTTAAGGAGTTGAGCTAAGGAATCTATGCCTGCAGTTTTCCTCTGCAGATTCTTAATAATATGCTGTTGCTCTTGAAGTTTTGGAAGAGGGATACGGAAGTGACCTAATATTTCTGTATTTAAGTTATCCATGGTAGAACCAACTGACATTAATGTCAGACTTTTCGCGGCAGCCGTAGCACGAAACAGCATTGCCACATAGTTCGGCTCAATCACATCCAAATTGCACCTCAATCTAAGGCAACCAGTCCCACATATCCACCCAGTTTCTATGTCATTTACTACAGCACATCGCCCAAGCTCTCCACGCCTTGCAAATACAATATCTCCTACCTTTAATCTATGAACAGAAAGCCGCAAGGCCACATCTTCACTGACGGTAATACCCATATCAGGTTTTATTTGATTCTCTTTTAAATGTGCTGGATTGATTACAGGGATGCCATTGTCAACATACTCCTTGGCATGAAGCTGAGATCCAAAGGGTCCAGTTTGAAGAGAGTGGCAGACAAAACGTAATTGAGCTATCTCCCAATGCGCCGGAATATCTCCCAGCCAGTCCAGGCCGGAGGGTTTGAGGGGGGCGTCGGGGTTCAGGCCGCGGGTGACGGCCTGGCTGATGAGGGCGGTGCGTTTCTCTTCCAGCAGGGCCAGCATGCGCTCCTTCTCCGTGATCAGGGCGTCGATGTGGGCGGTTTCGCGGTCGAGGTAGTTGGCGATTTTTTTCTGATCAACCATCGAAGGCAAAAGAATTTTTAATTCCCTAAATTTTTCTACTGTAAAATGAGCAATTGTTGCTCTATTGCAAATAACATCAAACCATCCAGTTTCTGACGCCAGTATTAGGCAATAGTACAAATATCTAGTATTACCAATATTGGAAGGGCGAACCCGATGAAGGGCATTTTGGAATATACAATCTTTAGGCAAGCCTTCTGTTACGATTGCCGAACGCCCAACCTCTCCTCCTTCACAAACCAATAGATCATTTATTTTCAAGCCAAGCTGTTTAATTTCGCCTTCACTTGCCCACATTTCAGGCAAATTCTTAGAGATTACCCTTCCCCATTGAACATTTTGAGCCTTCAAATACGGGACAGATATATCGTTAGAGCGTGAGGGTGCAGGCTGAAGCATCTTTCCCAAGACAATATCAAATGCAAACTTAACCTGCACTTCTGGCCACGAAGATTTTGAACATGCTTGCCAAGGTATTCTTCTAAAATCAGATAGACTCACTCCGTCACCTCCCGCAGCATCGCCATAATGCGTTTTTCCACCCTGGTCGGTATTTGTCGGGTTACGCCCGTTGGGCTAACCCGACCTACCGTTGGACTGTTTTTTTCATTCATGACCGATGCCCGTAAAATCCATGCTGCCCGCGCCCCAATCGGTGGGATAGTCCCCGGCTCTGACATATCGGTGAAAACTGCTGTAGGGCCATTTCACGGGCGCGTCCACATAGCCGTGTTTGACGGGGTTGTAATGGATGTATTCGACATGCCGTGAAAAATCGGTTTCATCGCGCAGGCAATGTTCCCAATAACGGTGTTGCCAGATGGCTTGCTGCCGCTTTCGCTTGCGGGCCTGGTTCGGTTCGCGTCGCAGTTCCGCCGCGCAATGTTTGCTGAACCAGGTTTTGATAAGCCGCCAGCGGGTGGAGTAGTCGGTGGTTTCCGGCGGGAGGGTCCAGATGCTGTGCAGGTGATCCGGCAGGATCACCATGGCGTCGATGGTGAAGGGATGTTTCTCCCTGATCTTGCGGAATGCCTGCCGCAGGAGTTCGATGTTGTTTTCGTCATTGAACAATTTTCGCCGCCGTTCCGTTACCACCGTGAAGAAGAAGGTGCCTCCGGGGATGAATGTTCGTCGGTATTGCATGGTTATTGACCTTCCGTTGTCGGGTTACGCTGCGCTAACCCGACCTACTGGGAATCGGGGGCTCACTCCGTCACCTCCCGCAACATCGCCATAATGCGTTTTTCCACCTCGGCCAGCTCGGCGTCGATCTCGGCCAGCGGACGGGGCGGCTGGTACTGGAAGAATTCGCGGTTGAAGTTGATCTCATAGCCCACCTTGCCGATGCCGTCGTCCTGTTCGTCCTTTGCCTTGCGGTCGATCCAGGCGTCCTTCACATAGGGCTGCACTTCGCGCAGGAAGTAGCTGACGATGCCTTCCTTGAGGGGAATGTTTTCGAAGTCCTTGAGCTTGGGATCAGCCTCGTACTCTGTTTGCTTCTTGCCATCCGCGTCCGGGTAAACGCCGAACAGCGGATCGACCTCTTCAATGGTCATGCCGTCGGGCAGGGTCTGGCCGGGCAGGTCGGCCCAGCGCACGGCGCGGCTGCGTTTGCCGTGTTTGGCGATGACCGGTTCGGCATCGGGGTCGGTCTCGGTAAAACACTCGCGGAAGAGCTTTTTTTGCGCGGTGCCTTTGGCCCCCTTCAGCCAGTCGTTGTCGCTCGCCTTGACGATACGCTGCGCCTCGGCCCAGACTTCATTCCAGTCGTAGTGCGGCTCGCTGCCGAAGGCCTGTTCCATCTCCAGCACGGCGTCGAGCAGTTCCGGGCAGGCGTCGAGGAATTGCTCCTTTGCCTCATCGGTGAACTGGAATCTCAGGCGCATTGGACGCTGAACTGTAATGCGGCGGTAGCCGAAGTCGGCGTTGTCGAACAGCTTGCTGGTGTCCGAAGGCGCGAAAGCACCGTGTTCGCGTGTGGTTTCATCGATGGCCTGCTGATCGAGCCAGCGGCGCTTGTCGCCCAGGCTGCGTTTCATCGGTGTCCAGCGCTCGCGGGCGTCGATAAGCTGGATCTTTCCCCGCCGCTCGGCGCGCTTGCGGTTGCTCACCACCCAGATATAAGTGCCGATGCCGGTGTTGTAGAACATCTGCTCCGGCAGGGCGACGATGGCTTCCAGCCAGTCGTGTTCGATGATCCAGCGGCGGATTTCGCTCTCGCCGGAGCCGGCGCCGCCGGTAAACAGGGGCGAGCCGTTGAAGACGATGGCGACGCGGGTGCCCGGCTTGTCGCGGTTGCCTTTCTCGTAGGGCTGGAATTTGCTGATCATGTGGATCAGGAACAGCAGTGCGCCGTCGTTGACCCGGGGCAGCTTGCCGCTGTAGCCGCGGAAGTTGGACCAGCGGTTGATGACCTTCTGCTCGGCCTTCCAGTCCACGCCGAAGGGCGGATTGGCCAGCAGGTAGTCGAAGCGGTTTTCCGGCGGCTGGTCGAACTTGTCGTCGATGAGGGTGTTGCCGTATTCGACACGGCTGTCCTTGAAGCCCTTGATCAGCAGGTCGGAGGCGGAGACGGCATAGGAGCGCGGGTTGTAGTCCTGGCCGAAGACGCGGACGGTGGCGCTGTCGTTGTGGGCGCGTATCCAGTTTTGCGTTTCGGAGAGCATGCCG
>CAYTPO010000240.1:0-29454 GCA_964439815.1 uncultured Thiotrichales bacterium | reverse complement strand
ATGCAGCCCGGCCATTTGCGAGGCGCGCCAGCGGCGCTCTCCGGCAATCAGCTCATAGCCACCGCTGATGGGGCGAACAACGATCGGCTGCACCAACCCCTGGGTGCGGATGGATTCGGCCAGCTCTTCCAGGCTTTCCTGGCGAATATGGATACGCGGCTGATACTGGCCGCGCTGGATCTGTTCTACCGGCAGGGACATCAGCTCGGAATCTCCACCGCCTTTCCTGTCGTTTCGATGGGTCGAACTCAGTAGCGCGTCCAGCCCCCGTCCCAGCCCCGCTTTCTTTCTAGCCATGACTTTCCGCTCCCGCATTCAGGTCGTTGGTGCTGTTACGCCGCAACACTTCCCCTGCCAGCGCCAGGTAAGCCTTGGCCCCGCTGGAATTGCGGTCATAATGCAGTATGGGTGTACCATGACTGGGCGCCTCGGCCAGGCGGATATTGCGGGGAATAATGGTATTGAATATCTTGTCGGCAAAATGGGTTTCCAACTGTTCCGACACGTCCCGGGCAAGATTGTTCCTTGGATCGTACATGGTGCGCAACAAACCGGAGATTTCCAGCTCTGGATTGACCGACTCCTGAATATCGGAGATCGTGCTCAGCAGCGCGCTCAACCCTTCCAGCGCATAGTACTCACACTGCATCGGTATGAATATGCCCTCGGCCGCAACCATTGCATTGACGGTCAGCATGTTCAACGAGGGCGGGCAGTCGATAAAGATGAATTCATAGTTTTCGCGAATGGGTTCCAGCGCCTTGCGCAGTTTGAATTCACGACCAAACATCGCGGTCAGCTTGACCTCGGCAACCGTCAGATCACTATTGGCCGGCAGCAGGTCGAAATGCCACTCATCCAGATTGATGGTCGCTTCCGCTATCGTGGCATCGCCGAGCAAGACGTCACAGCTGGTCACTTCAAGCTCATGCTTGTTGATCCCGCAGCCCATGGTGGCGTTGCCCTGCGGATCCATGTCGATCAGCAGCACCTTGCGTTTGGTAGCCGCCAGGGAAGCAGACAGATTGACGCTGGTGGTCGTCTTGCCGACGCCACCCTTCTGATTGGTTATTGCAAAAACTCGTATCATGAACCTGCCGTTATACTGATCAAATGACGCTGCGCCTGCAAACCGGGCACCTGCAACGGACTCACAGTGTACTTGAATTCATCCGGTAAATCGCCGAGTTCATCCTGAGGAAGCTTGCCTTTCATGGCCAGCAACCGTCCCGAGGGTGCCAGTAGATGGGCGGACTGAGAAACGAATTCGCCAATTGATGAGAACGCCCGACTGACAATCACATCATAGCCGTCACCCGCCCCGAAACTCGCCACTCTGCCCTGCTGCGGATCGATATTGCCCAGCCCCAGACGAGTACGCACATGGTGCTGGAAGCGCACCCGCTTGGCTGCCGCATCCAGCAAGGTAAACCGGCTTTCCGGATTGAAGATCGCCAACGGAATCCCGGGCAATCCGGCACCCGAACCCACGTCGAGCACCCGCACAGCGGCACCAAGAAAGGGGTGTATGCTCAGACTGTCCAGCAGATGATGAACCACCATCTGCTGCGGATCGGTAATCGCAGTGAGGTTGTCGATTCTGTTCCAGCGCCCGATCAGACCGATATAGGCCAGCGACTGCTCGATCTGCGCATCCGTCCAGGATACCCGCAACGCATCCAGCCCTGCCTGTAATTGCGACTGCAACGACATCAGACTCAGGCAGTCTTGCGTGGTTGCTTGCGAAGCTTTTTCAGATGTACCAGCAACAGCGAAAGCGCCGCCGGTGTGACCCCGGGGATGCGACCCGCCTGGCCAATGGTTTCGGGCCGGTGTTCCGTCAGTTTCTGTCGCACCTCATGGGAGAGACCGACCACATCGGCAAAATCGATATCAGCCGGCAACGCCGTCTGCTCATGCCCCCGCGCCCTGGCAATCTCCTCCTGCTGCCGCGCGATATAGCCTGAATACTTCACCTGGATTTCGACCTGTTCCGCTACCGCCTCATCGCTGCAACCCGGCGCGGCAATCTCCAGCTGCATCAGTTTTGCATAGCTCATGTCCGGGCGCCGCAGCAAATCTTCGAGGCGATGCTCCCGGCTGAGCGTCTGCCCCAGCACCGCAGCACTCTCCGCGGCCGAGACCAACCCTGGATGAACCCAGGTCTCTCGCAGCCGCTGCACCTCCCGCTCGACCGCCTCCCGTTTTTGTGTGAACAGGTGCCACTGCACATCATCGACCAGTCCCAGCTTGCGGCCGGTATCGGTCAGCCGCAGATCAGCATTGTCCTCACGCAGAATCAGCCGGTGTTCGGCGCGGCTGGTAAACATGCGATAGGGCTCCAGCGTCCCCTGCGTAATCAGATCATCCACCATGACGCCGATATAGGCCTCATCCCGACGCGGACTCCAGCACGCCTTCCCCTGCACCTGGAGCGCCGCATTCACACCGGCCAGCAACCCCTGGGCCGCCGCCTCCTCATATCCTGTGGTGCCATTGATCTGCCCGGCAAAGAAGAGGCCGGGAACGAACCGTGTCTCCAGCGTGCTCTTCAGATCTCGCGGATCAAAATAGTCGTACTCGATGGCATACCCCGGTCGCGTGATAAAGGCATTTTCGAATCCCCTGATCGAACGCACGAACCGATACTGCACATCGAATGGCAGCGAGGTGGAGATACCATTGGGGTAAACCTCATTGGTTGTCAGCCCCTCCGGCTCGATGAAGATCTGATGACTCTCCTTGTCGGCAAAACGCATGATCTTGTCTTCGATGGAAGGGCAATACCTCGGCCCTACCCCTTCGATGACACCGCTGTACATTGGCGACCGGTCCAGCCCACCCCTGATCAGATCATGGGTCTGGAGGTTGGTATGGGTGATATGGCACACCATCTGCTCCGGGTGATCATCACGACTGCCGTAGAGGGAAAACACGGGACGTGGCTCGTCACCAGGCTGTGCTGTCAGCTGGGAAAAGTCGATCGAGCGGCGATCTATCCGCGGCGGGGTTCCCGTCTTCAACCGCCCGACCCGAAAGGGCATCTGCCGCAATCGCTGCGACAGCGCCAGCGACGGTGGATCACCCGCACGCCCACCCCTGTGCTGCGCCTCGCCAATATGGATCAGACCATCGAGAAAGGTACCTACCGTCAGAACGACCGCCCGGGCATGGAACTCCAGCCCCATCTGCGTACGCACCCCGGCCACCCGCTCGCCCGCCATGATCAGGTCATCGACGCCCTGCTGAAACAGGCTCAACCCAGGCTGGTTCTCGACAAAGCTGCGAATGGCCGCCTTGTAGAGCAGGCGATCTGCCTGTGCCCGCGTGGCGCGAACGGCCGGCCCCTTGCGCCGGTTGAGTATCCGAAAGTGAATGCCGCCCTGATCGGCCGCTCGCGCCATGACACCACCCAGGGCATCGATCTCCTTGACGAGGTGCCCCTTGCCAATCCCGCCGATCGCCGGATTGCAGCTCATCTGCCCAATCGTCTCGATATTGTGTGTCAACAACAAGGTGCTGGCGCCAGCACGCGCACTGGCCAGCGCCGCTTCGACACCGGCATGACCGCCGCCGACGACAATCACATCAAAACTTTCGGGATACTTCATCACTGTCAGAATGGCTGTTCGGAATAAATGGGGGAATGGTGAGCTTTTAACCGTTTTCAATCAGGAATACAACCGCCACCAACCTTCTCCCGAACGCCGCGCATCGCGGCAGCCAGACAGATGTCAACCAGCAGAGAAACCCGACAGCGTCACTGCAATCTGCTCCTGATACAGCCATTCTGCCGCGAGTAGTATTCGAAAATATCAATGGTATTCAACTGATTCTGCAATACTTTCTTGCGTCAATGACATTGATCAATTTTCCATTATTTGTTATAAACTGAGGAAAGATGAACAAATCGTAATGTTTGGCTGTCACCGGGCTTATATCACCAGACACTGATGTCTTGCGTTTGTGTCTCGCATAACAACAAGCCTTCCTCATCTTCGGAAACAACCTGCTCTGGTCCACCGCCACAAGCGCAGCGACTCCAGGTTCCATTCTACTGTTTGAGAGAACTGCACTTCGTTTGTCTTTGTAACCAAGCACGAATTGTCGGCAACCAGGCGAGACAGCGCTCCCGCTTTTCACCTGCCCGGACAATTCCCGCTGAAAATCATCCACCAAGGGGATAATACCCCGGTATATAAGGAGAGGCCTGCAATATGAACAAAAAGCTATTTGTTGTTTCAGCAATAGCGGTAGGCGTCGTCATTGGCTGCTCAAGCCAGATTTCACCCACAGGAATCGCCAAGAAGGCAACCTCGGCAGCGAAATCATTGACCACCACTGCGACCAAGCCTATCAATGACTACAACATCACCGTGAACTACGAGCTGGGAATGCACTGCACCGGTTTCGATTTCACCTACTGTTGTGTACTGCCACCCTACAACTCGGTACAGAGCCAGGTCATCAAGACGGCAACCGGGAAGAAGAAGTATCCCGAGCTGCTGGAGTCGGACGAGGAAGACCACTCCATCGTCGTCGATGGCAAGAAACGCATGAAGCTGGCCTACGGCTTTGTCAACAATACCTATTCCGAAGGCAAGAAGCTCGCCTACTGGAATGTCCCCTATGACGTCAACGGTGACGGCAAGTACAGCGACAACGAAAACGTTGCCAACGCCTATTTCACCCACCTCTACGTCTACAAGGATCTGAAAGGCACCAACCCCACTGGCGGCAGCAAGGATGCCGACAAGAAATTCGTTGGCATCCAGATCCCGATCCCCAACGACATGGGCCCAGCCGGTGCTGCGGTTCCCAGTCCGATGAAGGATGGACACCTCCATTACACCGGCGAAAAGGGGACGATCGTCTATACCAAATCTCCGGTACTCGACAATGTTCCCATCATGCTGACCAACCCCGGCATCTGGGACGCACTGGGTCTGCCACTGACACCGTTCAATGACGAGACACTGTCCGACAACCCGCTGCACCTCGTGGAAAGTGATGTTCGTCCCTTCCAGGAAAACTGGGTAGGGCTGGTGGACGCCGATACTGGCAAGCCGGTGATTGACAGCCATTCCGGTGAGCCCGTCCGTTTTGTCGGCACCAATCCCATTGATGTACCAGCCTGCTCCAAGTGTCACGCCAACTCGGCCGCCAATGGCGACAAGTACAACCTGTACAAGCAGGAAAAGTCGTTCTGGAAGAGCATGGGTGCATCCGACTGGATTGCCGGGCTGAAGGCAACTTCCGTCTCCATTCTGGAAATGCACGACGACAAGAACGGCACCGAGTTCCTGAAGAACTACAAGCCCGACGGTCGTGAAATGAGCAATCGTCTGGGCCGTGATCCCGTGCTGTGTCAGAAGTGTCACGCCGATAACGTCATTGGCGTACTGCAATCGAAGACGCACAAGGAAGACGGCAAGGACAAGGTCATCCCGCCATTGACCCAGGTGCTGCACAGTACTCACCTGGAAAAGGCACCACTGCCTGATTCACAGGGACGTACCGGTGCCTGTCAGGCCTGTCACCCGTCACATCGTCAGGACGGTGATCTCTCCGGCATGCTCATTACCGAAGATGGCAAGAATGCCTTTGCCGATGGTGACAACCGCGATGCGGTAGGCTGTTTTGCCGGCCGTGACGTGCACTCCAACCGCAACAAGGACAAGGATGGCGTCGAAACCGATGAGCATCTGAACGCCATTGGTACCTGGCTGCAGGAAAACGTCTCCAAGGTCGGTAACGGTGAAGGCGGCAAGGGACTGTGGTGCACCAACTGCCACAGCCAGATCAGCCGTGAACTGTATCAGCGCGACAACATCACGCACGCCTTCAGACAGGAAGGTGAAACCCTGCGCAACAAGTCTCTGGAAGAGATTGCCAAGGCACTGGGTGTCAGCATGAAGGAGATTGGCGATCGTTACCTCGACCCCAAGATCGTGCTGAACAGCAAGGGTGAAGCCGATCCGGAAAAATCCCATGTCCTGGATTTCTGGAAACAGGATCGCCTGGTACCGGATATTGCCGTGATTGCATTGCAGGGCAAGGGCCCCTTGGTGAAAAAGGATGCTGATGGAGATATCAACGTATCCATCCTGTCAGCCAATCCCTCTGCGGATATTACCGGCCTCAAACTGCCAGCCGGCGCAACCGGTGCCACCGCAGTACCCTATGACGCGGCAACACATGGCCGTGACTACTGGCTGTCTCCAGGTGAGCCACATTGCGCCAACTGTCATGCGGCACCTTATGTCGAAGGTCAGGGTGGTGCGGCATTCCCGATCAACCAACCCGGAAAATACAGCCTGATGCGTTACTCGAAAGGTCACGCCGGCCTGGCTTGCCAGGCATGCCACCAGTCGATTCATGGCCTGTATCCGGTCGATCCCGGTGCTGACAGCACAACCTACAAGCAGGCGCCCCAGTACAATCCAGACGGGTCACATGGCCCACTGAAATGTGCAGCCTGCCACGAGGTCAACAGCAGCGGCGTACCCCATCTGGTCAAGGCCGATGACGAAGACTACCTGTTCAAGGGCAAATCCATCATCGATGACTTTGACGCCGCAGTCTCCTGGATGCATGAAAGTGCACCGGATCTGGGTGGAAAGATCCCCGAAGATTGATCGACAACCTTTGATATAGTGTGAAATGGGGGGCTTATTGCCCCCCAAGTTGTTTGGCACTCTCCCCCCGGGAGAATCCGGGCCATGCATCAAAGTCTCTTTTTGCAAACGTCTTGAAAACGACAAGGTGCTTGTAAAAACAGATTCTCAGCCAATCCATGACATCCATGAAAAAAAGATTCACCCTAAAAACCTCACTCCTGATTTCCCTGTTGACCTTACCGGTTGCAAACCATGCAAACAGCACCAGCGAAGTACTGGTTACCGTCGATGACGAGGCCATTACGGCCAGCGACCTGAATCAGGCACTCTCCAGCTCACCGTTCTATACCCAGTTCAATACCATGTCGCGGGACGATCAGGCCTCGCTGCGCGGGGATGTCTTGCGCCGACTGGTTGCATCGCAATTATTGCGTCTGGAAGCACAGGCACAAAAGCTCGACAGCACTGCAGAATTTCAGCATGAACTGGAGGCCTTCAGAACGGGCATTCTGTATCGCCGTTATATGGATCACCTGCGCCAGAATATTAAAATCCCGCCAGAAAAGCTGCGACAGATGAAGCAGGATTTCCAGTCCCAACCCGATGCGCTGGCCGCCGCAAAATCCAGCTTTGTTTCAAGCCAATACCGCGGTCTACACGATCTCACCATCCGGAAGCTGCGAGATCAGTTCAACGTGAAAATTCACGACGACCGGATTTCCAATACCACTTCCCCAGATACCGTCCTGCTCGAAGGCGATCAGGGAATTCGGATCACCTTTGGTGAACTGCTCAGAAATCCACGGGAAGCCACCTCATTGAGCAAGGATCAGGTACTCGACCGGCTGTATCAGAAGGGCGAGCTGCTGCTGGTGGCCAAAGCCGCAGAGCAGGAGAAACTGGATATCAGTGACGCAATGAAGAAATACCGGGAAGAACGGCTACCGGCACTACTCCTGGAAAAAAAGGAGAAGGCCTGGATACCCGATGAAAAGGTATTGAAAGACTATTTTGATGGACATCCCGAACTGGGTGTCGTCCCCGAGCGCTGGCATATCGGCCAGATCGTGCTCAAAACGAAAGGCGAGGCGGAAAAGGTCGCAGCCCGGCTTGCCAAAGGCGAAAGTCTGTTTGTACTGGCTGGCCAGATGAGTATCGATCCCTATGGAAAATCAAAGTCTGGAGATATGGGTTGGGTCAAACAGGGAACAGGACACCCCGCCATAGAAGCGGTATTGAAAGATCTCAAGGACAGTGAAATCAGCCAGATCGCCGAAACACCAATGGGCTTCCATATCCTGACCATCATCGACCGCCGACCAGGCAGCAAACAGCGCTTCAACGGCTTTCAGGACAAGATCCGGCAAATCGTACTGTCTGAAAAACTGAGCCAGTATATTGCCACACTGCAGGAAAAGCATGATATCAAATGGCTGGTCGTGCAGAACCCCGACAACAGCAAGCAAACCGGCGAGAAGAAGTGATGCGGATTTCCACCGTTCTGTCTGCGCTCGCCATTGTCGCAATAACCGCCGGGCTGACACATTTTCTCGTCGGTTACGACGCCGCTGCGCTGAGCACCCAGGAAGGCAAGCAAAATACAGCGGCGCAAGGCAAAACGGAAGCCAGCCACCTGACAACAACCTTGCCGGAGAATATCGTTAACGCCTGGGAGATGCCTTCCTTCAGCTACCAGGCACTCGATGGAAAAAAACACAGCCTCGACGACTGGAAAGGCAAGGTAATTTTATTGAACTTCTGGGCAAGCTGGTGCGCTCCCTGTCAGGTTGAAATCAGGGATTTCGTGAAATACCAGGATAAATTTGCTGGTAACAATCTGCAGATCGTCAGTATCGGGCTGGATGAAAGGAGCAAACTGGAAAACGTGGCGAGAACACTGGGAATCAACTATCCGGTACTGATACCCGAACCCCAGTTCCATCACAGGATTCTGAGCCAGTGGGGCGATGGCAGCGGAACAGTTCCACATAATGTCGTGATTGCGGCAGATGGTCGCATCAGCTATATCCATCGGGGCCAGTTCAATGACGAGGCATTTGTAGAGTTTGTTACGCCGCTACTGACAACAGACTGAATTCATGAACCAATGCAGTAATCAGACCGCATGCCCCATCACAGCGTATTGGCTTCACGGTGGTTTCAAAAAAAGTAACCCCCTCTTATTCATGGTGGATCGCGGATCCTGGCGCTGGACTGGTGCATCTGGGCACCGCTCTGGAGCGGAAGGTGTAGCCATCGTTACAACTGCAAGCGCAGGCGTGCCAGAACAAGCCAGGACCGTGACAGGCTGAATAAAGCCTCTCACCATTTGGGTGAAACGGGACTGTCAAGGGTTTGTCATTGTTTTCATGCAACTGCCCCGCGAACCGTTACGAAGTTGCTCGGTTTTGGATCGCCGACGTGCCGTCGGCAAGGCCGAGTGCAAGTCGGTGATCCGGGGGAATTCGAAAACAGTTGTTTACCCCTGCAGACTCGCATCCCTCGCCTCGAATTGGTTCCTCAGGGATGAACCGAGTAGTTACCAAAAAAAATACCCGCTGGAGAATCGGGAGCTTGTACCAGGCACCGTATTCGGATTCTGGATTCAGATATCGATCAGTCGCTTTTCCAACTGCCGCAGACTCTCCAGACGGGTAATTTCCGGAATCCAGTAAGGTACCGCACCTATTTTCTGCCGGGTTCTGAAATAGTTCAGCAGAAAATTTCGGGAATTCTCCGAGAAGCTGATAATGGTATTGGCTCCCACCTTCTTCGGCACATCCACATGCTGCCTCCGGTAATCCGACTCCTGAATCTTGTAGTAGTGTTTCAGCAGCTCCAGAAAAAGCGATTCTGCACGATTGATCAAGCGGCTCAGCGACTCACTCTTGGTGCGTAGCAGATGATAATCGACAATTGTATCGAGCCATAGCTGCAGCTCGTCCTCTCCCAAGGGAACAGCAAGGCTGGCTCCATGCCCTTGCGCAGATTCGAGTTCTCTCTCCAGCCGGCTGACCTGGTGCCTGAAACCGACATTTTCTGGAAACCTCTGCAACTGTTTTTGCGTTTCACCTAAACGGGCAGCAAGTTTCTGCAGGCGAACATCCAGTGATTGCCGATCCTTGCGATGGGCATCCAGACGCAGCTTGAAGTCCCGCATCATCTGCACCGAGAGAATCAGTCGCTGCGAATAGTACTGCGAAAGCACTTCACGATGCAGACGACAACGTCGTTGCAGTTTTCTATCAATCTTGTTGATGGTAGGTGCCAGATCGGCGGGATAATGTACATCAGGACGACGCAGGGATTTGCGGGCAAGCAGGAGTTTCTTGTAATAGGCCTTCACTTCGTTGGCGATGCCACCATAACCTTCCAGTTCCTCCAGCAGCGCCTGGGGAGGCGTGGAAGCCTGTTCCGGCGGGGGATGTCGAAGCCTTTTTTGGAAACCTGTCAATTTTGCAAGCAGGGTATGCAACGGGCCACTGATTCGTGGCAACGATGCCATGTCATAGGCGACAACGGTTTCCGGACCCAGCTTTTCCCGGAGTGATTTGAGATCATGTATCACCCGGGATTGCTGCTGGAATATCAATGCCTCCAGCGTCGCAGCAATATCCGGCGGGGCATTGCTGAGCACCTCCAGCGGAATATGGCTGGGGAGCCTGTCAACAGGCAAGCGCGCCAGCTCCGTTGAGGGCAGGCGAGTGATAAGTTTGCGAAATTCCTGTAGCGGAATCTGTCTTGATTTTAAGCCCATTTCTCAATCCGTTGTCAATTGACCCGGAAGTCATGATGACCCCCCTGCCGGGTACTTTTCCCGTCTCCCTGGGAAAACCTAGTGGATTGCTGGAGATTGGTACCTGACACCTCGGTCAGGCGGAAATGACCAGATCGTGACGACTGCCCCCGTGTACTACCGGAGTAGCTACACCAGATCTGCTAATCGGCAGGCAATGTCCTGGCAAAATCAAGCATCCTTTGTGTCGACTGTAATGCTTTTATTCGGATGTCTTCATCAACAAGGATTTCGTTGCTGCCGTTTTTCAGTGTAGCCAGCAGATTGTCGAGGCTGTTCATTGCCATCCAGGGACAATGTGCACAGCTGCGACAGGTCGCCCCTACCCCGCCAGTCGGCGCTTCCAGCAAAATCTTGTCCGGCGCCGCCTTCTGCATCTTATAGAAGATCCCATTGTCGGTAGCAACGATTAAATGCTTGTTGGGCAGCGATTGTGCCGCCTTTATCAGCTGAGTTGTGGATCCGATCACAGTTGCGAGTTTCAACATCGATTCAGGGGATTCCGGGTGGACAAGAATTGCCGCATCGGGATATTGCTGCAACAAATTGCCAATGGCGCGGGATTTGAATTCATCATGGACGACACAGGAGCCGTTCCACAGCAGCATATCGGCATCGGTTACCTGCTGGATATAGCTGCCGAGATGCTTGTCGGGCGCCCACAGGATCTTGTGATCTTCACCGGCAAGATGGTCGATGAGCTTGACGGCAATACTCGAAGTGACCACGTAATCGGCTCGCGCCTTGACCTCGGCGCTGGTATTGGCATAAACAACCACGGTGCGATCTGGATGCTCATCACAAAAAGCGGCAAATTCATCTGCAGGACAACCCAGATCCAGCGAGCATTCGGCTTTCAGCTCGGGCATGATCACCCGCTTTTCGGGATTGAGGATTTTTGCCGTTTCACCCATGAAGCGCACCCCGGCAACAACCAGTGTACTGGCTGGATGCTCGTTGCCAAACCGCGCCATATCGAGAGAATCCGAAATGTAGCCCCCGGTCTCTTCTGCTACCCGCTGAATATCGGCATTGGTATAGTAATGCGCTACGAGCACCGCATCCTGGCGTTCGAGTTCGGCCTTGATTTCCGCGATGAGTGCACGCTTTTCCGCAGCAGAATGCTCCGGCGTCTGTGCTGTAATGGAAGCTGTGGTAGGGACCTCTCCGACGGGAAAGCTGATGGGGGAGATATTGAGTTCAGTTGTCATGGGAATGAGAATGACCGGATCCAGTTGTCACTATGACGCTGGATTCCCGGGAATTCAAGTCGATCGGCAAAATCAACGTTTTTAACACCGGCACGCGAAGAACCGGGTAGTTACCTGATTTCAATGATAAACTTCAGCGTTTTCCAAGGGCATGCCTATGTTACTCCGTCGTCCGGGATCACCACGTCGACGCAAGATCGTCTTGCTGATCCAGATACTGATCTTTTTCAGTCTCTTTATCGGGCTCAAGCTATGGATGCAGCGGGAAATGATTTCCGGAGAGGCCCCCGAGATCACCACACATCTGGTCAGCGGCGAGACATTTTCCGTGCGGGACCTCAGAGGAGAGGTATTCTTGCTGCATTTCTGGGCTGAGTGGTGCCCGATCTGCAAGGCCGAGCAGGGAGCAATTACCTCCGTGGCCGCCAGATGGCCGGTGATCACCGTCGCCATGCAATCCGGTGATCGCCTGCAGGTTGAAGACTATCTGCGCCAAAGGCAGCTGGAATGGAAAACCATCGTCGATGAATCCGGTGCGCTGGCCAAACGCTTTGGCGTCAGCGCTGTACCTGCATCATTCATCATCGACAAGGAAGGAAAGATCCGATTTCACGAAATGGGATACACCACCAGCTGGGGCCTGAGACTCCGCCTGTGGCTTGCCCAAATGCTGAGCTGAACACTATGACCAAGAAAAAGAAACCCGTTCATTATCCATTGGCACCCACCACGCTGGAGCCATCGAAGGTTAAGACCTTACCGGGATTGTTCAGGGCAAGGGTCGCGGCCACGCCCGACAAGATCGCCTACCGCCACTACGATGTGGCCGGACAGCAGTGGCACGCCACGACCTGGGACGAGATTGCCACCGAGGTGGGACGCTGCCAGGCCGCCCTGAAAAGAGAGGGGCTGGAAGCCGGTGACCGCGTCGCCGTCATGCTGAAGAACTGCCGCGAGTGGGTGGTCTTCGATACCGCTGCGCTGGGTCTCGGATTGGTAGTCGTCCCCCTCTACACCGATGATCGACCTGAAAATGCCGCTTACATCATGGAGGATGCCGGCGTCAGAATGCTTCTGGTCGAAGGCAAGAAACAGTGGAAACGACTGCAACAGGTCTCTTCCCGACTGGAAAACCTGCTGCGCATCGTCAGCGTCAATACCATCGAGAAGGACGATAAACCCAAGGATACCCACCTTGTCAGCATGTCAGAGTGGCTGTTCGGGATCGAAGGAAAGGTGCTTGCAGAAGAATCCAGGCCAGGCGAACTGGCAACCATCGTCTATACCTCAGGCACCACCGGCAAACCCAAGGGCGTCATGCTCAGCCACGACAACATCCTCTCCAACGCCTGGGGCGCGGCCCATTGCGGTCGCTTCAGCGCCGAAGATCGCTTTCTGTCATTTCTGCCACTGTCCCATATGCTGGAGCGTATGGCCGGACTCTACTTCCCCATGATGATCGGAGCCGAGGTCGTCTATTCCCGCGGCATCAACCAGCTGGGAGATGATCTGGTCACACAGAAACCCACCACTCTGGTTTCCGTGCCACGCATCTATGAGCGCGTCTACGCCCGGATCATGGGCAAGCTGCGCAAGGACTCTGCATTCAAGCGCAAGATCTTCGAGAAAGCGGTCGCAACAGGCTGGAAACGGTTTGAATATCAGCAGGGGCGAGGCAAATTCGACAAGTCCATCCTGCTGTGGCCGATCTACAAACGGCTGGTGGCCGACAAGATTCTGGAGCGTCTCGGTGGTCGCCTGCGCTTCGCCATTTGAGGCGGTGCCGCGATGCCACCCGATATCGCCCGGGTTTTCATTGGCCTGGGCCTGCCCATGGTGCAAGGCTACGGCATGACCGAGACCAGCCCGGTCATCTGCGTCAACCGTCCGGACAACAACATCCCCGAAAGCATCGGCCAGGCACTGCCCGGTGTCGAAGTACGCATCGGTGAAAAGGATGAGCTGCAGACGCGCAGCCGCTCGGTCATGCTGGGATACTGGAACAACCAGCAGGCCACCGACGACACCATCGATTCGGATGGCTGGCTGCATACCGGAGATCAGGTCAGGGTCAATGAAACAGGACACTACTTCATTACCGGACGCATCAAGGAAATCATCGTGCTCGGCAACGGCGAGAAGGTCCCACCCGCTGATATGGAGATGGCGGTGGCAATGGACCCGCTGATCGAACAGATCATGGTCGTCGGTGAGGCCCGCTCCTATCTGGTTGCGCTGGCGGTACTCGACCCCGCAGAGTGGAAGTTGTTGGCCAGGGAGCTGGGCGTGGACGCGAACGACCCCGAAAGCCTGCGGCAAAAGTTTGTGGAGAAGGCGGTACTGGCAAGAATCAGCCAGCAACTGGCCAGCTTTCCCGGCTATGCCCAGATCAGACGGGTACACATGCTGCTGGAACCCTGGACCGTTGACGGTGGGTTGCTCACACCGACGCTCAAGATGAAGCGCCCCCAGATCACTCAGCAGTTCAGCGAGGAAATCGAGGCGCTGTATCGGCGTTGATCAGTTGATCCGCTTCAGCAGAAGCTGATTGGCCGCTCCTTCGCTGACAAAGGTTGTTGGCCTGGACTTCAGGTCGGTTCCGGTGCGCAGCATCAGCTTGTTGAATGACACCATTTTCGCAATCATCGGAACCTGCTGGATATTGCCCGCCGGAGTGTGCATTCTCAATGTCAGTTGCGCCGGCTCCTCGCTGGTATCGAGGCTCCAGGTACCAATCAGTGTGCGCTCATCCTGGGTCAGCGCCAGATCATCACCACTGAATTGCAAGGTGATCCTGTGACCTTCGGCATCCTGTCCACTCCAGGTACCCTCGATATTGTTGTCGAGTGATGCCGAGCACCCCCCTATCATGGCTGCCACCCACAGCATGATTGTCATTAAAGTCAGCTTGTTCATGATATTCCTTCAGAATTGATCCAGTTTGGTGCCCATACAGGCTGCATGAGTGTTCTCGGACAGCCTCCTAGGATGCTACGCCAAGGTCCGGCTGAAAAAGCAAACCTGGTCCACGTAAACAGCATTGCATCCACTCAGCAAATAGTTCACTTATGCAGTAACTGCCTTATAGTATTCGCAGCATTGTAACCCGATAACGTTACGGATCTCATGGTTAAATGGGAAATCCCGAACCCGATGGCCCGACAAAACAGATGAACGAACTGAGCAAAGAAACCAGCCCCTACCTCCTCCAGCATGCCGACAATCCGGTTGACTGGCACCCCTGGGGTGAAGAGGCATTGGCGCTGGCACGTCGACTGGATATGCCGATTCTACTCTCCATTGGCTATTCCGCCTGCCACTGGTGCCATGTCATGGCACACGAGTCCTTCGAGGATGAAGAGACCGCTCGATTGATGAACGAGTATTTCATCAATATCAAGGTGGACCGGGAAGAGCGGCCGGATCTGGACAAGATCTATCAGACGGCGCACTACCTGCTGACCCAGCGCAATGGCGGCTGGCCCCTGACACTGTTTCTTACCCCTGAAGAACTGATTCCCTTCTATGCCGGCACCTACTTTCCTCCCGAGAGTCGACAGGGGCTGCCCGGCTTTCGGGAGCTGCTGCAGGGCGTGGCCGGACTGTACCGCAATCGACTCGACGAGGTGAAACAGCAGGGAGCTGCACTACAGCAAGCTCTGCAACAAACCTTCCGGCAGTCACTCTCTCCGGTAGAGATGGGGCCGCAATTGCTGGACCAGGCCAAAGAGATGCTCGCCGAATACTACGATCCTGCCCATGGCGGCTTTGGCAAGGCCCCCAAGTTCCCCCATCCCACCAATCTGGAGCGACTGCTGCGCCATTGGCTGGCATCTCGTGACAGCAAGGAAGGACCAGATCTCAAGGCATTGGAAATGCTGGCCTTTTCATTGAAGAAGATGGCACTCGGTGGCATCAATGATCAGATCGGGGGTGGCTTTTGTCGCTACTCGGTTGATGACGTCTGGATGATCCCGCATTTCGAGAAGATGCTCTACGACAATGGCCCGCTGCTGGCACTCTACAGCCAGGCAGCGATCACCACTGGCAGCGACCTGTTCCGCCGCATCGCAACCGAAACTGGCAACTGGGTCCTGCGCGAGATGCAGTCACCGGAGGGCGGATACTACTCATCGCTGGACGCCGATTCCGAGGGTGAGGAGGGCAAGTTCTATGTCTGGACACGGGAGGAGGCACTGTCGCTACTCAGCGATGAGGAGTATCAGCTCTTTGCCTATCGCTTTGGTCTGAACCGGCCTGCCAACTTCGAGGGCAAGTGGTTTTTGCATGTCTACCATGAGTACGAAGCCATGGAAAAGCATTTCTCCCGCCCTGAATTCGAGATTCGCCAAATTATCGACATGGCAAGAAACAAGCTGCTGGCGGCACGCTCCGGAAGGGTCTGGCCGGGCAAGGACGAGAAGATACTGACCTCCTGGAACGGCCTGATGATTCGCGGCATGACCATCGCCGGGAGGCTGTTGGGACAACCCGAATTCACCGACTCAGCCGAACAGGCACTGGATTTCATCCGCCGGGAGCTATGGGTGGATGGACGCCTGCTGGCAACCAGCAAGGACGGCAGATCCCATCTGATGGCTTACCTGGATGACTATGCCTACCTGATCGATGCCATCATCGAGATGCTGCAGAACCACTGGAGCAGCGAACACCTCTCCTTTGCCATGGCACTGGCTGACACGTTACTGGAGCATTTTGAAGATCCGCATCAGGGTGGTTTCCATTTCACCGCAGACGACCATGAGCAACTGCTGGAACGCCCCAAACCCTATGCCGATGACGCAATGCCAGCTGGCAATGCCATCGCTGCACTGGCCCTCTCCCGCCTTGGCTATCTCTGTGGCGAAAGCCGCTACCTCGACGCTGCATCACGTTGCCTGCTCTCGGCTTCCGGCCTGATTGCAAAGGCACCGATTGTCCATTGCGGCATGCTGTCGGCACTTGAAGAGCAACTTACCGCCCCACAGATTGTCATTATAAGAGGCGAGGCACCAGAGCTTGAGGAGTGGGCAATGCATGCAAGACAGCATTATCGTCCCACGCGGCTATGCTTTGCCATCCCCGATACGGCAACCTCGTTGCCAACGGCATTGGCCGGGAAAACAAGTCGTGATGGAGATCCCATTGCCTATATCTGCCAGGGTCCCCGATGTGCGCCACCTGTTACGGATGTGGCCGGGTTTGCAAATTTTCTGCAGGCCATTGATTAAACTTTGTCCATCTGGGCTTATAGCCCTGTAAATTAATGTCGTTTGTTATATACTATAGATAACTAGCTGAATAGATGGATCTATTCATGAAGCAAACAACTCACGCTATACTGTATGTCGAGGCGATTTGCGAAACCTGCGCCGTTTCAGGAACGCACAAGAACCTCGATTGAGCCAGAGATGAATTAGGAAATCCAGATGAAAATACTTGGAAGCGCATTAATCGCCCTGTTTGTTGTAATGATGCCCCAGGCCGCTATCAGCAAGGTAAAGGTCGTGGACTCCAGTTACGCCGGGGACAACAATATCACCTGGACCTCCAAAACCCGACAAGGGCAAGTACAGGTACATCTCTATATGTACTGGGGCAAGAATTGCCCCCATTGCCATGAAGCCATGCCTTTCATCAAGAAGATGGCCAGACAATATCCCTGGATCAAGGTGCATCTGCGCGAAGTAAGCGACAACCACCGCAATCTGGTATCGCTCTACAATATGGCCGATGCCATTGGTGAACAGAATGTCGCCATTCCTGCATTCTTCTATTGTGGGTATCTCTATACGGGCTGGGGCGAAACCTCTTCCACCGGTCCCTGGCTGGTCGATGAACTGGAGCAATGCCGCGGCAATCCCATCTGAGCCACCAAACGGATAAGCTGGCAGGCGCCTCCTGAATCTACCTGTCATCATTGTTTTCCTTTCCGCCCAGCGAATATTCGGGTGCCAGTGAAGACAAGCTCCGGTTTTAGCAGTACGATTCGTACCTTCATTCAAGGATAGCGAACCCCACCCCCATGGATCGTGTACTGACCGTTACGGTTAACTACAAAACCCCCGACCTCACCATCAAATGCATCGAATCCGTCGCCAGGGAACGGGCAGAGAACCTGCCTGGGCTGACCATGTGGATCGTGGACAATGATTCGGGCGATGGCTCCGTCGAGAAGATTTCTGCCGCCGTGGCAGAAAACGGCTGGTCAGAATGGGTCACGGTAGTCGATGCCGGCAAAAACGGGGGGTTTTCCTTTGGCAACAACGTCGCCATTCGCCCTGCGCTGGAAAAGCCTGTCGACGAGCAGCCTGATTATATCTGGCTATTGAATCCCGACTCCGAGATAGAAATCGGCGCCGCCAATGAACTGGTCAAGTTCATGCAGCAACACCCCCGCACAGGTCTGGTCACAGGCAACTCCTACGGCACCGATGGCGAGACTCAGTCTGCCGCCTACCGCCATTTCACACCATTCAACGAATTCATCGGCAATCTGCAGATAGGCTTGCTGGAGAGGATATTTGCCTCTTCGTTGCTCATGATCCCGCTGGGTGACGAACCGGTTCAAGCGGAATGGCTGTCGGGCGCCTCACTGATGATTCGGCGTGAGGTGTTTGCCGATACCGGCCTGATGGATGAAGACTATTTTCTCTACTTTGAAGAAACGGATCTCTGCCTGCGGGCACGCCGCAAGGGCTGGGAACTCTGGTATGTGCCCGCCAGCAGGGTCATGCATATCGAAGGGGCAGCAACGGGGTTCACGCTTGAAGAGGTCACCAAACCACGGCGTGCCCGCTACTGGTTCGAGTCACGGCATCGTTTTTTCCTGAAGAACTACGGGCCGGTAAAGACCGTATTGGCCGACACCGCCCACATGCTGGGCTATTCACTCTGGAGAATTCGTCGGAGAATCCAGAACAAGCCTGACTATGATCCACCGCACTACCTGAAGGATTTCTTCGTCAACAGCGTCTTTGTACGCGGCTTTTCCATCAAGCGCTGAGTATTGCATCGCGTGTTACTTCGACATCAGTGGGCAAGCTGCACAACAGCCCGCTGACCTGCAACCAGTCCGCCCCTCGCGGTAAAAACCACCGCCAGCTCCAGCAGCGCCGGGTTGTTCAGCGTCGGCTTGATATAGCGCACGATCCCCTGATAGCTCTCCCCATCTACCCTGACAATGAGTTGCTGCCCCGACTGCAGTGCCTCCGCCTGTTGTGGCGTGATCTTGGCAACGGCCAGCAGGTCACCGGTACGTGCAATGCGGATCATCGGTGTTATGTTGCAGCGATTGGCAACCGTCTCGCCATTGTTGATATTGCGTTCGGTGATGACACCGGTAAACGGCGCCCGCAGCTGGCTGTATTCCAGATCAAGCCTGGCCAGCTCCAGATCTGCCTCGGCACGCTGCAAGGTTGCAGACGCCACATTGAAACGGGTTTCGGCGGTCTGCAATGCCGTCGTCGAGAGCACCGTCCGATCGAACAACTCTTTGGCCCGGTCATATTCCCGCTGCACATCCTTCAAATCACCTTGCAAACGCGCCACCTCAGCCTGGGCACGTTTCAGTGCAGCCCGCCAGGGGCGCGGATCGAGGGTCGCCAGCAACGCATCCTTCTTCACTGCGTCACCTACCTGAACCTTGATGGTACTGATCCGCCCACTTAGCGGTGTTGAAATGGTGCTGATCTCGGCCCAGCGGATCGTGGCCGAGATTTCCTCGGCCAACAGGGGATTGACACCGAAAGCAGCAACCAGAAGCAACAACCGGAATCCGAGGTTCAAATGGGAACGAAGGGTGCCAGATATGGGTTTCGCAGTGGTTTCAGAAAATCCTAGCTTCACCCACAGGTTAAGCGGGTATTTCTTGATCCACTGTGGCATCAGGGACTTGTGCCAGTCACCGCGCTTGAGCCTCGGATTCAGGGATAACAGTCTCATCATGGGGTTTCCTCACTTGCAGGTGCCAGGGCACTGTAACCGGGGTTGCCTGTCAGAATGACGAGCTTTTCCCTTGCCAGCGCCAGCTCAAAGGCTATCTGCCGACTGAACAACCTGGCCGCAGTCTGTTGCACCATCGCATCACCCAGATCAGTCCTGAGCTCCAGATCATACTCCGCACGACTGCGATCGAGGGACAGGTCACGGTAGTCCTGACGGATATCAGCCTGCTTGAGCTGTTGCAACAATATTTCGATAGTCTGATAGAGTTCCAGCAGCTCCTGTCGCAGACGATACTCCGCCGCCCGGTAGTCACTTTTCAACTGCCAGGCCAGCGCATCCTGCTCTGAGAGGTCGGCATCGATCCGCCCCCCCTGATACAGCGGTACATTCAACCCCAGGATCGCGGTCAATGGATCACGGCTGCCAAATTCTCTTTGATATTCAGCAGCTTCCAACTGCAGGTAGAGGGTCGGCCGGCGCTCGGCCCTGACCGCGTCTTGCTGGCTCTGTATCGCTGCCAGATCGGCTTGCAGGGCCCTGAGTTGTGCATTGCCCTGTCGCACCTCCTCGACCAGTGCATCATAGTCGGGAAGCGGTTTTCTGATACCGGGAAGCGCAGGGTTCTCCAGAGAACTCGCCAGCGACTCGGGTCGATTGAGAATCAACGCCAGCTGGCTGCGGGTAGCTCGCTGCCGCGCTTCGGCCTGTTGCCGCTCGATCAAACGGGACTGATAGGCATTCTCCTGCTGTAGCAGCTCGACATCGGAAATCTCACCCAGTTCGTGACGATCCCGTGCATGGTCATAGCCAACAAACGCCACCGACATGGCCTCATTGGCCGTTGCCGCGTCAAGATCGGCCAGAATGACATCAAAGTAACGCTGCATGACCTGGCGACGGATCTCCATCATGGCCAGAGCAACACCCGATTCACTGGAAGCTACCGCATGGTTGGCAGCCGCGGTACGATTGGCGGTACGACCAAAATCATACAGCGTCTTGTACAGCGTCAGCCTGGCTCTGGAATCATCCCGATCCTGATTGGGCGCCGTATCGATTGGCTCGACGCGGCGCGCCTCCAGAGCCAGATCGAGCGTTGCATCGTCTGCCGCACGCACCCGCTTTTCCGCAGAATTTGCCAATTGGCGACGGGCCTGCGACGCGGCAATCAGTGGATGGGAAGGATCAATGGCATCGAGCGCAGCTTCCAGCGTAAGCGGCTCTGGCAACGAGGTGACAGGTTCTGCCGCAACCGATGGCAGCACCGGATGCAGCAGACCGATAGCAAGGATGAGCAGGCGCTTTTTCACAAGCTACCTGTTTTTCTGCTGGCGCTTGAAACGGTTGAAGTTGGATTCCCTGTAGTGTCCTTCAGCCACAAAATGCCCCAGAAGCAGGAATTCCCCGGCATCACGGGTAGCACCTGTAAACCTGGCAATCTGGTTGCCTGACAAGTCGAAAAAGGCAATGACCGGCGTGGCCCTGACGCGGTTTTCCTTCTCCGAAAATGCCTTTTGCGTAGTCTGCTTGCCCTTGAAATTGGTCAGTTCCACGTCCCCTTCGATGTCGATACTGATTACACGGAAGTGTTTGCGATAATAGTCCTGTACTTCCGGCTGGTTGAGCACCTCCCTTTTCATCCGGTGACAGAAAGGGCAGTCGTCCATCTCGAAGAAGATGACGATTCCCTTTTTGCCTCCTTCCCGGGCAATTTCGAGTTCTTCGGTCAAATCACCAAAAGACTCCTGAAAGAAGTGGGTAGCCGGGTCACGGGAAGCTGCCGATGACGAAAGGGGCAACAGCAGGGTTGTCGACAGCAACAGGATAATCTGAAACGAACGGTGCAGGGCAGGCATGTCTGAGTGGTCTTTTATTGGTATGGGCGATAGTAAGGAAATAGTGGATGAATCACCGTGGGTGATCAAGGGGATTTTTCCTACCTGTTCGGCCGGGGCTTGAAAATTCTCCCGCCAGCATCCATTCTCGGAAGAATCCCCAAAACAAACCGAGCGCCGAGTGCCTATACTTATCCTCTTTATCGTCGTACCGATTGTCGAACTCTACTTCCTCATCAAGGTGGGGAGCATCATCGGCGTCTTCCCAACCATTCTGATTGTCATCGCTACTGCGGTTCTCGGTACCAGCCTGCTGAAACAGCAGGGGCTGGCCACCCTCAACCGCTACCAGCAAAACCTGGCTCAGGGGAAGATTCCCGCGCAGGAACTCATTGAAGGGCTGGCACTGGTATTCGGCGGCGCGCTGCTACTGACTCCAGGATTCGTCACGGATGCCATAGGCTTCCTCTGCCTGATACCGTTTACCCGGCAGGCCGTCATACGCTGGCTGTTGAAGCGCGTTCGAATATCGGGCTTTTCGATGATGTCACAGCGCACTACCTATCAGCCCCATGAGGAAAGGGACACGACACAACAGCATCACGACTCCCGGGCGGGTGGTGGTCGAACGATCGAAGGGGAATTTACAGTGAAGGACAAGGATTGATAAGATAACAGCAACCAAGGTGTCCGGCCTGAGCCGAACCCCGTTGAAGAAGGATGATGGGTCTGCTGATGATCTTACCAGCCGCGCGAATGCCCATATAGCAATACCGTACCGGCAATGGAAACAACTGACCAAATGACGAGCATATCTGAAACACTCATTGCTGAACTCCTTGCGAAAACATCAAATCACTCTGTATGAGTTCAGATTAGACCAGTGACAAAACCAAGACCGTGCACTGATCAAGAATCCATGAGTGCATTGAGGACCCAATTCACAAAAAAACCCCAGAATATACAAACTGGGAGCAACTTCACATTTTGACATGCTGTAACGCTTGCAACCTAGGGTTATCACCAGGCATCCTGACAACTGTAATTCGATCCTGAGCTATTATCATGCAACTAGCGGCAGCACATAAAGCTCGGCTGACTAACACTACCAACTGGCAACTGGCAACTAGATGCCCTGACCACAATTACAAGGATGCAATAAATGCTGATATTAACGCGCCGTCTGGGGGAAGCACTCAGAGTAGGAGACGATATTTCCATCACGGTTCTGGGCATCAAAGGGAATAACGTCAGATTGGGTATCGAAGCACCACGCGATGTGTCCGTACACCGCGAAGAGATCTATCTGAAAATCCAGCAGAAGAAGGCCGACGAGGTTCCCCCCGTTTCCGTTCGGTTCAAGAAAGTGTTGCGATCGCACTCAAGCGATCAGGATCAACCCGACTTTTCTGCCGCAACCAAATAACCTCACAATACGTATCTGCCGGGTACACAGCCCCTTGGGTTGACCCGAACTTTGCAGACAGCTGCCATTGCCTTACCATGGCCCGTTTAGCAGCCAAGAGATACGATGATTCATACCGCAGGCAGAATACTCATGCTGGTGAGCCTGACGCTGTTCAGCTCACTCCCCACCTTCGCCGGCGAAGGAAAACTCGATCTCGACCAATACAAGAGCCAGGCAGTCTATGTGGATTTCTGGGCCTCCTGGTGTATCCCGTGCAAGAAATCCTTTCCCTGGATGGAAGCAATGCAGGAAAAATACAAGGACAAGGGGCTGCGAATCATTGCCGTCAACCTGGATGAAGACCCTGCAGAGGCCGACCGGTTTCTGCAAAAATACCCCGTCAGCTTCAAGATCATCCGTGACCCGCAAGGCAAGCTGGCTCAGGAATATGACATCAAGGGAATGCCTACGGCACTTCTGTTCGACGCCTCCGGCAAACTCATCAGCCGCCATATCGGATTTCGCAATGACGAAAAGGCAAGCTATGAAGCGGCCATCGTGAAAACGCTGCCCGCCACCTCGTCAGCAACTCACTAATGAAAATCATCACGCTGCTCATACTGGTACTGGTACTGGCCGGGTGCTCCAACCTGGGCGTCAAACCCTGGCAGCGGGGCGTACTGGCACGACCCGACATGGCCCTTGGTGCCGAACAGCTCGAAGCGGCCTTTGACGACCATATCTACTTCAGCAAGGAAGGCTCCAGCGGCGGTCGCGGGTTTGCCGGAGGGGGCTGCGGATGCAATTGAACCATCAGGGAAGCATCCGCCAGGCGCTGGCATTGGCGACCTGCTCACTATTGGGCGCAAGCGGGCAGGGCAGTGCCGCGGACAATCCATGGGAGGTCGAGAGTGCGGTACTGCTCTACTCCGAAGCCGATAGTCGTGTTTCGGCCATCGAGCCGGTCATCAGTGCTCGCAAGGAGATTCACGATGAGGAGTTTCTGCAACTCAAGGTGGTGCTCGATGCCCTGACCGGCGCATCCCCCAACGGTGCCACGCCCACCAACAAGGTACAGACCTTTACCCGCCCATCCGGTAACGGCAGCTATCAGGTTCAAGCCGGCGAACTGCCGCTAGACGATACCTTCAAGGATACCCGCGCCGCCATTTCTGCCAGCTGGGACAAACCTCTGAGCCGGCTGGTACGACGGACGCTCGGAGTCGGCGTCTCAAGAGAGTTCGACTACACCTCGCTCTCCGCCAACGGCCAGCTCAGCCGCGACCTCAACAACCGCAATACAACCCTGGTCGGGGGCGCCTCGATTGCCGCCGATTTCATCCACCCCGAGGGGGAAATCCCGATTCCCTTTGCCTCGATGACGGCAGCAGGCACCGCGCAACCACGCGATGGCTCAGTCGAGAACAAGACCACGGTGGATCTGCTTTTTGGTGTTACCCAGGTACTCGGCCACAACACCATCGGTCAGCTCAACTACAGCTTCAGCAATGCCAGCGGCTATCTGACCGACCCCTTCAAGCTATTGAGCGTGGTGGATGGGACATCAGGTGAAACGCTGGATATTCTCTACGAAAACCGCCCTGACAGCCGCCTGAAGCACAGCCTCTACGGCGAGATCAGGCACTTTCTGGGGGGTGACGTGGTCAATGCCGCCTACCGTTTCTACAGCGATGACTGGGGTGTCGTTTCCCACACGGTCGATCTGCGCTACCGCTGGAACATCAACGAATTCAACTACCTGCAACCACGTCTGCGCTGGTATCAGCAGAGTGCCGCGGACTTCTATCACCACAGCCTCGTCTCGGGCCAGCCACTCCCGGACGAAGCGACCGCCGATCCGCGTCTAGCGGAATACAGCGCTACGACCGTGGGACTCAAGTATGGTCACCGCCTCTCGACCGGCAGCGAATGGAATCTGCGTGCCGAGTATTATCAACAATCCGGCGACGACCACCCCGATGATGCCATCGGTATTCAGAAGACGCAGGACCTGTTTGCCGAAACCACCGCTTTCATCGTGCAACTGGGCTACAGCTTCAAATGGTAGACAGCGGCGGAGCGGGTTACCGCATCCACCGCACCGCCACCCACTGGCTGGGCACCTTCACTGCCATGGCCAGCCCCTGCCAACTGCTGCTCGATGGCGCGAATGCCACCTCCGCAGAAGCACTGACCAGGCTGGTGCAGACCGAAACCCGGCGCATCGAGAACAAATTCAGCCGCTATCGCAGCGATAACATCATCCACCAGGTCAATACGGCCAACGGCCAATCCATCGAGGTGGACGACGAAACCGCCTTGCTGCTCGACTTTGCCCAAACTTGTCATCAGCTCAGCAATGGGCTGTTCGATATCACCTCGGGCGTACTGCGCAGGGTCTGGCGCTTCGATGGCAGCAACCGGATTCCCTCTACGGCGGAGATCACAAAGACGCTGCAATCCGTCGGCTGGAACAGGATCCATTGGCAGCGCCCTTGGCTGACGCTGCAACCCGGCATGGAGATCGACCTGGGCGGCATCGGCAAGGAATATGCAGTGGACCGCTGTGCCGAACTGTTGAAACAGGAAACCATACACCCGTTCCTGCTCAACTTTGGTGGTGACCTGCGCGTGAGCGGGGTTCGGCAAAATGGTCTGCCATGGCGTATCGGGGTGGAGGACCCGGACATGCAGCAGGTCGCCAGCAGGGAGATCGATCTGTTTCAGGGTGCCATTGCAACCAGCGGCGATTCCCGCCGTTTCCTGGAAAAAGACGGCAAGCGCTACAGCCACATCCTCAACCCGACAACCGGCTGGCCAGTCGAAGATGCACCCCGCTCGGTCACGGTTGCCGCCCCGACCACCATCGAAGCCGGCATGCTTGCCACCTTTGCATCCTTGCAGGGCAGGGCAGCCGAGACCTTCCTGCAACAGCAGCAAACCCAGTATTGGGTGCTGTGGTAACGACACATCTTCTGGCCCACGTTCATCAAAATACCGCGTCCACTTTGGTAGCGCTACAATAGGGTAAATGGCTCCCCCCGCAGGCGGGGAGGATCGAACCACTATCAAAGCGGATTCGCGGGACATACCACTATGGCAACCACCATTGGCATCAACGGTTTCGGACGCATGGGGCGGCTGGGTTTTCGCGCGGCCTGGGGCAACCCGGCCTTCGAGTTCACCCATATCAACGAGATCAGCGGTGATGCGGCCACATCGGCTCATCTACTGAAATTTGACTCAGTGCATGGCATATGGAAGACCGAATGCTCAGCCGAGGAGGATCAGTTGCTGGTCGCAGGGCAGGGGATAGGTTACAGCACCCACCAAGCGATAGCCGATACGGACTGGTCCGGCTGCGATATCGTTATCGAGTCAACAGGCACCTTTCGCAAGGTGGAGCAGCTACAAGCCTATTTCGACCAGGGTGTAAAGAAGGTCATAGTTGCCGCACCGGTGGATGGCGCATTGAACATTGTCTACGGCATCAATGATGACCTCTATGATCCGGCATTCCACCAACTGCTGACCGCGGCCTCCTGCACCACCAACTGTCTGGCTCCGGTTATCAAGGTGCTGCATGAGAAGGTCGGCATCGAACATGGCTGCATGACAACCATTCACGACATCACCAATACCCAAACCATTGTGGACAAGGGCCACAAGGATCTGCGCCGGGCACGCGCCTGCGGGCAATCACTGATTCCCACGACCTCGGGCTCCGCCAAGGCAATCATCCAGATCTTTCCGGAGCTGGCAGGCAAGCTCAATGGCATGGCGGTACGGGTGCCGCTGCTGAACGCCTCATTGACCGATCTGGTCATCGAGACCTCGCGGGCGGTAACGGTGGAGGAAATCAACGGCTTCTTCCAGGAGGCTGCCGAGGGCGACCTGAAGGGCATTCTCGGGTACGAGGAGCGGCCACTGGTCTCCATCGATTTCAAGGATGATCCCCGCTCCGGTATCGTCGATGCACGCTCCACAATGGTCATCGATGGCACTCAACTGAAGGTGCTGATCTGGTATGACAACGAGTGGGGCTATGTCAACCGGATGATGGAGCTGGCAGCAAAAGTCGCCGCGTCACTCTGACCATGGATCAGGGCACCCGCAACTATCTGGTCGTCACTGCCGGCTACTGGGCCTTCACGCTCACCGATGGCGCCATTCGCATGCTGGTGGTGCTCTATTTCCACCTGTTGGGCTACTCCCCACTCGAAGTAGCCATGCTGTTCCTGTTCTACGAGTTCTTTGGCATCGTCACCAATCTGGTTGGTGGCTGGCTGGCGACCCGGCTGGGGCTCAATGTGACCATGCACATCGGCATGGCAATGCAGGTCTTTGCGCTGCTGATGCTCACTGTCCCCGAACCCTGGCTGTCGGTGGCCTACGTCATGGCGGCTCAAGCACTGTCGGGTATCGCCAAGGATCTGAACAAGATGTCGGCCAAGGCGAGCGTCAAGACACTGGTGAAGCAGGGCGGAGAGTCGAAGCTGTTCAGATGGGTGGCCTTGCTGACCGGCTCCAAGAATGCGCTCAAGGGGGCAGGGTTCTTTCTTGGCGCCTTTCTGCTCGACGTTGCGGGATTTCGCCTGGCGCTGGTGATTCTGGCGGTGGGTCTGCTGATCGTGCTGGTCGCCACCTGGGTCATGCTACCCGGAGATATCGGCAAATCGAAAACCAGGCAGAAGTTCTCCCAGGTCTTTTCCAATATTCCCGCCATCAATTGGCTATCGGCTGCCCGCTTCTTCCTGTTTGGATCACGCGATGTCTGGTTTGTTGTCGCGCTACCGGTCTTCCTCTATGACCGGCTCGATTGGGGGTTTACCCAGGTGGGCAGCTTTCTGGCCCTGTGGGTGATCGGCTACGGCATCGTCCAGGCCAGCGCACCCCGACTGATTCGCGGCCATCATCCCGGTGGCCAAACTGCAATGCTGTTGGCGCTGGTGCTGGCCTTCATCCCCGCCGGCATTGCACTGGCGATGGGGCAGGGCTGGAGCCCCGCAGTCGTCATCACCTCTGGATTGCTGATATTCGGTGTGGTCTTCGCCATCAACTCCGCCGTCCATTCCTATCTGATTCTGGCCTATTCTGAACACGACAAGGTCTCCATGAACGTCGGCTTCTACTACATGGCCAATGCCGGTGGCCGGCTGGCCGGAACCGTGCTGTCCGGGCTGGGCTACCAGAGCTTCGGGCTGACCGGCTGCCTGTGGATATCAGCTGCTTTTGTCGCCATCGCCACTTTGCTATCGCTCAGGCTACCGCCGGTTTCACAATGAAATTTGCTGTGCTTTGATACAGACATCTCTACAAAACGGACAAAGAAATGAAACATGCAGGGATGATCCTGTTGCTATTGTTAGCCACTGCGTGCAACCAGGGCGATGATCCGGAGGGTACAACCAGCGACACCACCACCGCACCCACGGTCAAGGCCGACTGGTATCAGCCACCCCTAGGCGCCTCCTGGCAATGGCAGTTGCAAGGCGAAGTCAATATCGGCTACAACGTCGATCTCTACGACATCGACCTGTTCGAAACGGATACGACATTGATCACCTCCCTTCACCAGCAGGGCCACAAGGTCATCTGCTACTTCAGTGCCGGAAGTTACGAAGACTGGCGCAGCGACAAGAGTGACTTCCCGGCCGCTACACTCGGAAATCCACTGGACGGCTGGCCGGGCGAACGGTGGCTGGATATCCGTTCCAGCGCCATCCGGGCGATCATGGAAAAACGGCTCGACCTCGCCCGCTCAAAAGGATGCGATGGCGTGGAACCCGATAATGTTGACGGCTATCAGAACAATCCCGGCTTCCCCCTGACGGCAGACGACCAGCTGGGCTACAACAAATTCCTCGCCATTGCCGCCCACGAAAGAGGCCTCGCCATCGGCCTTAAAAATGCACTCGACCAGATTCCCCAACTGGAACCTCATTTCGACTTCAGCGTGAACGAGCAATGCCACGAATATGATGAGTGCGACACACTCACCCCATTTATCAGAGCCGGAAAGCCCGTATTCAATGCCGAGTACCAGCAGAAATATATCACCAACACTGGTGCCGCCAGAGATCAGCTTTGTACCGATTCCAGTAAACGGAAATTCAGCACACTGGTCTTGCCACTACTGCTGGATGATACGTTTCGATTCGATTGTGGCGCTCTGTAACGGTATAAATGGCAATAAGATTCAATGGTAACTTCTGCACCTGTATTTTTTTTCAAGCTCGTAAAATCAGGCCCGTTCCAAATTCCTTGAGCCACTTACTCAAGTATCAACCTTCTGGAATGGCCTGCGCACTTCAGACCAAGTTTTTCAGCAGTCGGTAAAAAGGGGGTAACCACACCCTCCTGGTAGCGCTTGATATCTAAACGAGTGAGGCTTCTTCTACACCGGGATACGATGGACCGAGCCTGTACTATAGAAAATAGATTCGCAGCCTGTTTTTAATCCCACCGGACAACTCCCAGGATGACCTAACTCCGATTTGGGATACCAATCTTTGCAATAGCAAACGCATTACCCCATAGGCAAAGAAGGAACGACGTGCCCAACATCCCCCCGCCAATCGCATAGATGCCAATTCTTATGCAATGATTGATCGAAATATCCCAAGAGAGGGCATCC
>CAYTPO010000239.1:0-3482 GCA_964439815.1 uncultured Thiotrichales bacterium | reverse complement strand
CCCTTCATTTGCGGCGAGACTTCCACATGCTTGTTGGAATTGATTACCAGAAAGTTTTCATCCAGAGAGTGTACCTTCTCCGGGAGGCTGCCAGTCCATTGCGGGGAGTTGTGTGGGTCGGTGATGCGGAGAACGATTTCACCACGGCTGTTTCTGCCCGCATTGCCGGCAATGGCCCAGTTGGGATCGAGTTCGTCCAGCTCCTCTAGCACTCTGACCAGCTGATCGAAACCGTGACCCTGATTCAGCAGGATGTCCTGGTGACAGTAGATCAGGTAAGGCTCCTCCGTTTCCTTCAGGCACTTGTCGAGACCGCCCTTGGGCTCATATTCGTTTTTAACGGAATTGTCCAGCAGGGTAAAGCGACAGCGCTCTTCATCGAATCCGGCGTCGATATAGGACTGCTTCATTTCCTCATATTGGGGAATATTGTTGGTGATGCAACAGATATGGAATGTTTTCATTGTAAAGCTCCCTGTATGTAATAATTATTTTGCCTATGCTTTCTTGAATGCACTTGCAAATGCCTGAATGACATAGTCCTGCATTTCTGTAGTCAGCCCTGGGTACAGTCCGATCCAGAATGTGTTGTTCATGATCGTATCGGCATTGTCCAGACTGCCCACAACCCGGTAGTTCCTGTCTTGCAGGTAGGGCTGGCGCGTCAAATTGCCACCAAAGAGCATGCGAGTACCGATTTTACTGCTGTCCAGCAGGGATATCAGCTCGATGCGGGATACCGGTGAATCGTGGCGCAGTGTAATTGGAAAACCGAACCAGGAGGGGTCACTGTTTTTTGTCGCCTCAGGCAGGATCAGGAACTCTTCCAGCGGTGCCAGACCTTCCTTGTAATACTTGAAATTGTTTTTTCTGGCTTCGACAAAACCGGGCAGCTTGTCCATTTGAGCAACGCCGACAGAGGCTTGCATATCGGTCAGTTTCAGGTTGTAGCCGATATGGGAATAGACATACTTGTGGTCGAACCCTGGGGGTAGTTGTCCAAATTGGCGGCTGAACCGCTTGCCGCAGGTGTCGTCACAGCCGGGGGAGCAGTGGCAGTCCCGGCCCCAGTCGCGGAAGGATTCGATAATGGGCTTAAGCCTTCCCGAGTTGGTGAAAACTGCGCCACCTTCCCCCATCATGATGTGGTGGGCAGGGTAGAAACTGCAGGTGCCGATATCACCAAATGTGCCGACATGCTGCCCGTTAAAATGTGAACCCAGTGCATCGCAGCAATCCTCGATCACCCACAGGTCATGCTTGTGTGCAAGTGCCATGACCGACTCGATGTCAAAGGGGTTGCCCAGTGTGTGAGCCAGCATGATGGCTCTCGTCCTGCTGGTAATGGCCGCCTCTATCCGCTCCGGCAGGGCGTTGTAGGTGGGGATATCGACGTCAACGAAAACAGGTGTCAGCCCGTTTTGCAAAATTGGATTGACGGTGGTTGGAAACCCAGCTGCCGCAGTGATGACTTCATCGCCAGGCTTGAGTGCATGGGGCCCCAGTTTGGGCGAGGTGAGCGAACTCAGTGCAAGGAGGTTGGAGGAAGATCCCGAGTTGGTTGTCAGGGTGTGCTTGACACCGATGAACTCGGAGAATTTCTTCTGGAATATCTTGTTGAATTTTCCTTCAGCCAGCCAGAAATCCAGTAATACCTCGCTGAGATTGACCATTTCCTCTGCGTCATGCACGGATCCTGCTACCTGAACTGGTGTGATTCCCGCCTTGAATTTCCTTGGCCCATGGGCAAGTTATTGCATAATCGCGGATTTTATTCTGGATAGAGCGGCGCATGTCGCCCGTTACGTCGACTACATTTTCTGTCATTTCAATCAGCCCTAAATAGATTAATAAGTATTATGTGATGCTTGGTCTTCCACGCATCTGATCACTATTCAGATATAATCGACTGCCCAATTCCCGTTGAGTTCAACTACGATCCCTGTAAAAGCCAATAGATCCAATACTGTCTTTTACGATTCTCATGTTTGTGTACCCGGTATTGCCGGACTATGAAGGTGTACACAAGAGACACTCCGAAAACCTCCCGGTTCTTTTTCAGAGCGTAACCCCACGCTGTATCGCCTTTGTTGAATATTATTGGCGACACAGTCACAAAGATATTGTGTAGGAACGATGATGACCAAGATGCTAGCACAAGCATTCTCCTGGATGTGTTTGGGAAATGTGCGACTCTTCACATTATTAAACTGAATCTGCTCCGAGCGGCAGATTATTGCCGCCTTTTGTCGGCAAAGCCCCTCACGAGATCATGTTGCCAGGTAAGCATCCTCGGGAGCCGGAGTGCACAAATGTACTGGAACGATGTCACCTATGTGACTGAATTGTGAATGGGCTGGCTTTATATTTGTTAATCATATGATTCAAAAAGAGTATTTGGTCACAGTTGAATGTGATCCTCGGAAAGAATCGAGCAATGTGACCCACAGGAGGCACCATGAGCACAGCAACCGAATTACAGCAAACCATTGAGGATATGGTGGATGATCGTCGTGGCATTCTGGCGGCAGATGAGAGCACTGGCACGATCGAGAAGCGCTTTGCGGCGATTGATGTCGAATCGACCGAGGAGAACCGGCGCAGTTATCGTGCTGCGTTATTGTCGACGCCGGGGCTTGGCGAGTATATCAGCGGGGTCATTCTGTTCGAGGAGACACTCGGGCAGAAGGACGACCAGGGTACGCCGCTGCCTGAAGTGGCCTGGTCGCAGGGAATCGTGCCGGGCATCAAGGTGGACAAGGGCAAGGGTCCATTGCCGGCGGCACCTGGTGATCTGATCACCTATGGTCTGGATGGGCTGGGTGATCGCCTGGTTGGATACAAGGCGCAGGGCGCACGTTTTGCCAAGTGGCGTGAAGTCTATCCGATTACGAAATACAACCCGACCGTGCTGGGTCGATTGGCCAATGCCGAGATGCTGGCGCGTTATGCAGCGGTTTGTCAGAGCATGGGTGTGGTCCCGATCGTGGAGCCCGAGGTGCTGATGGATGGCGATCACGATATCGATCGCTGTGCGGAAGTCACCGAGCAGGTGTTGCATGCGGTGTTTCATGCCCTGCACCTGCATCATGTCTCGCTGGAGCACATGATTCTGAAGCCCAATATGGTGCTGCCAGGCAAGGATTGTCGTCGAGCAATGCCCGAAGAGGTGGCCGAGGCTACCTTGAGGATCCTGCGGCGAACGGTGCCGGCCGCGGTGCCAAGCATCAACTTTCTCTCAGGTGGGCAAGGACCGGAGGAAGCAACCGAGAATCTGAATGCGATCAACCAGATGCGCGGGAATGCGCCGTGGCAACTCAGTATCTCCTATGGTCGGGCATTGCAGCAGCCAGCGCTGCATGCCTGGCAGGGCAAGGCGGAAAATATACCTGCGTTGCAAAAGGCATTGTTGCAACGTGCACGGCTGAACAGTCTGGCGCGTCAGGGCAAATACCGTCCTGAACTCGAGCAGGAATAGGGTG
>CAYTPO010000238.1:0-2791 GCA_964439815.1 uncultured Thiotrichales bacterium | reverse complement strand
CCTTTGGTGAAGCGGGGGATGAAGCCATTACCTGTCCGCCGATTTATCACCACTTTCTGAGTGTGGCGCAACCGGCGGGAAAAAAACTGGTAACCGTGCCCATGCTGGAGCAGCAGGATGGACGTTGGGCGCTGGATTTCGATGGCCTGGAAAAGGCGATCACGCCCCGCAGCAAACTGTTGCTGCTCTGTTCTCCGCACAATCCGCTGGGGCGGGTTTTTTCGCAGCAGGAGCTGACACGACTTTGTGATCTGGCTGCGCGCAACAATATGATCGTGGTCTCCGATGAAGTGCATTGCAGCCTGGTGCTCGACGACGAGTGGCCGCACATACCCACTGCACGCGCCTGCCCCCAATACAATGATCATATCGTGACGCTGATGTCCCCCAGCAAGACCTTCAACCTGGCGGGCATGAACTGCTCGTTTGCGGTCATTCCCAACACTTCGCTGCGCCGCCGCTTCATTCATGCGCTGCATGGCACCGTGCCGATGGTCCCGGCAATGTCTTATGTGGCTGCTGAAGCGGCCTATCGTGATGGCTGGGAATGGCATGCACAATTGATCGAGGTGTTACGAGAGAATTACGCTTACCTGCGGGCGGAAATCGCTACAATTCCTGGAATTAGCATGGCACCAATGGAGGCGACCTATCTGGCGTGGATCGATGTATCGCAACTGAAACTCGACAATCCCGTGGCATTCTTTGAAAAAGCCGGGCTGGGGTTTTCTGCCGGACGTGAATTCGGCAGGGAAGGTGACGGGTTTATCCGCCTCAATTTTGCCTGCCCCATGGTGACGCTGAAGGCAGGGGTGGCACGGCTGCGCAAGGCCGTGGCAAGTTGTCAGGCGTAAAAGTGCCCCATACCCGCAAATAATTGACCATGATGAAACGCATCCTCTTTTTTCTGCTGGCCATCTGGATTGCCTCTCCGTTGGTATTTGCCAGGGAGGAGGTAACTGCCGGCGCACCTACGGCTGCTGAAGCCGATACTGCTCCAGCTCCACCTCCGGAGGTATTGAATTCGCCACGCTCGACCATGGCGACCTTCCTCCACACGATGAACGACTACAAGCGCAAGCAACGCGCTGATATCGATCCGGCCATTGCAACGATGGATTTGTCCGGTATCAGCAAACTGGTGCGCAAGGAGGAGTCCAGTGATCGTGCCTGGATGTTGCTTGAGGTGCTCGATCGCACCCGGGTTGTCGATCTCAAGAAATTGCCGAAGAACAGCAACACACGTTCGCCCTATATTTTCAGTCAATACGATAAAGGCAAGGTAGCGCTGGAAAAACAGGAAGATGGCCGCTGGCTTTTCAGCAAGGATACGGTGATCGCGCTGCCGGATATTCTCGATGAGCTGACGCGCAAGGGGCAGGAGAAGATCAAGGTCGATGCCGGCGTAAAGGATCGTGCGCCGTTGCATATCCGCCTGCGCACACAGATGCCGGAATCGCTGCGCAACAAGGTTTTACTGCTGGAAAACTGGCAGTGGCTGGCCGGGTTCCTCATTGTGTTTGTCGGTGTCATTGCCGACAAGCTGACTTCGCTGCTGTTCAAGGGGCTGGTGATAGCCTGGAATCGCAGCCGCTACTGGGTGCAGCATGAAGCACTACCCGCCGATATTCTGCGGCCACTGGGCCTGTCGTCGATGGCCGCTGTCTGGTGGGCCGGTATCAATTTCCTCGGGCTGGATGTCAATTTCCGCCTCATCCTGCTGGTGGCGGTCAAGCTGCTGGCGAGTATTTCCGCGGTCTGGGGTGCCTACCGGCTGGTCGATATCATCAAGGCGATACTGGCCTATCGCGCATCGAAGTCGGTCAGCAAGCTCGATGATGCACTGGTGCCGTTGTTTACCCGCACGCTGAAGATTTTCGTCACCATTATCGGCCTGCTGTTTATCGCCTCCAATCTCTCCATCGACATTACCGGATTGATTGCCGGTCTCGGGCTGGGTGGTCTGGCATTTGCACTGGCCGCCAAGGATATCGTGCAGAATCTATTTGGCTCGGTCACGGTATTGACCGATCGCACCTTTATGGTTGGTGACTGGATCGTGGTAGGAGAAGTCGAAGGCACGGTGGAGCAGGTGGGTTTTCGCAGCACCAGAATCCGTACCTTCTACAATTCCGTCATTACCGTCCCCAATGCCAAATTCATTACCGCCAATGTCGATAACATGGGCGAGCGCCAATACCGTCGCTACAAGACCAATGTGGCTGTGGCCTACGATACCCCGGTGGAAAAAATTGACCGATTCTGCGAAGGCATGCGTAATCTGGTGCGCCGGCATCCGGACATGCGCAAGGATTATTTCGAGATCTATCTGAATGAACTTTCCGAATCGTCGCTGGATATTCTCGTTTATGTCTTCTTCAGGGTTCCCGACTGGGATGCAGAGCTGAAGGCCCGACATGAATTCATCCTGTCGATTCTGCAACTCGCGGAAAACATGAAAATAGAATTGGCGTTCCCCACTCGTACGCTCTACCTGCACCACGAACCGGAACAGCACGGAAAAATACCTGTGGAGAAGACATGAATAACCTCATCGTCGATATCATCCGTCACGGTGAACCCGAAGGTGGCTCAAGATACCGGGGATATGGCATCGACGACCCGTTGAGCGCGAAGGGCTGGGAACAGATGTGGGCTGCAACGGGCGAAGCAATGCCCTGGCAACATGTGTTCACCTCCCCGCTGCTTCGATGCCGGGCGTTTGCAGAGGCACTCGCCGGGAAGAGGAACAGACCGGTAACCATCGTCGAAAATCTCAAGGAAGTCGGTT
>CAYTPO010000237.1:0-5743 GCA_964439815.1 uncultured Thiotrichales bacterium | reverse complement strand
GACCAGCAGCAAGACCTGCATATTCACCCTTGCTTTCCGCAGCCAGTTCTCCCTGCTCACGCCCCTTGTACTCGCCCCGCTCGGAGCCCTGGTAATTACCTTCCGAGTAGGACTCGGTTTTACCATTTGCCGCCCCCTTGTACTGACCTTGGCTGGTCGCTGCAATCCGGCCTTTTTCTGCACCGGCATACTTTCCCGTCTCACTACCTTCATAGGTTCCGTTCGATTCGGCATAGCTTTCGCCGCTTTCCTGGCCTTTATAGTTACCTGTGCTACCCGCATCGATGTGTCCCTCATTCTTACCCTTGTAACGGCCATTCTCGGTGCCCTCATATTCCCCCTCGGATAGCAACCCGATCACTCCGCCTTCCACGCCTCCATAGGTACCATTGCTTTGAGCTTGAATGGAACCGTTTTCTTCTCCAGTGGTCGTGCCAGTCTCGGTACCATCATAAGAACCTGTCCCATTCCCTATGTATTGGCCGCTTTCAGATCCAACCGGAAAACCGACGACGGTATGCCCACCTAAATAGGCGCCTTCTTCATGGCTGGTAGTCGTTCCCGTTGCACTACCCTCATAGCTACCAGTCTGGGTACCCTCATAGGTGCCATTGATATCGGCACTCGTGTAACCAGCGGAGAATCCCGCATAGCCACCTACAGCAGTCGCTTCCACCTCACCCTCATGCTCTCCCTTGTATTGGCCATGGGTCACACCCCGGTAGTCTCCATCAATTGTTGCCTCAGTGCTTCCTTGTGCAGTTCCCCAGTAGGAGCCCTTACTGTCTGCATGGGTACTGCCGGTGGCTGTCCCTGCGTAATCTCCGGCAGTTTCACCATCATAGGTGCCATTGATCCAGCCGATTGTGGAACCGCTTTCATAACCCTGATAGTTTCCATTGGCTGTCGCCGTAGTCTTGCCAGCAGCATTACCTGCGTAGGCACCACTCTCATGTCCCTGATAGTTACCTTTGATCTGGCCCGAGGAGACACCAACCTCGGCACCGGCATAGGCACCTGACAGATGTGCAGCCGTCTGGCCCTGTGCGCTGCCGTTGTAGCTGGCATTTACGCTGCCATTGATATTTGCGCTGGTATTACCAGAATAGGTACCGTGGCCGACACCCTGCGAAGCACCTACGGAGTCTCCTGACAATGTAATGCTGGTGGTATCAGTGACCACATCGTAACGACCTTCCGTGACGACACGATTACCAATCGACTCCTGGGCGACACCTGCTGATGCAACAGCCGGGCCACTGTTTGAAACAGAGACTGCAAAATCGTTTTTCTGCAGGTTGAAGCTTCCTGAAGCAATATTGGCACCCACATTACCGGTGACATTACTGATGGCATACCCTTCGAGGCGCGCTTCATTGCGGCTGCCAGAACTGGAAAAACTGTTGCCGTTGACGCGCTGCTCGACAAAAACTTCGGCGGATGGATCATCGAACACAAATGAGGCATCGGACTCTGCAGTGGCGATCGCCGCCGCATTGGCCTGCATGTTATTGTCGCCGGAAGCAATATTGACACCCATATTGCCAGAGATATTCTCCATTGCATTGCCATTGATGGAGGTCTGATTGTCAGCCGATTTGATGACAATATCGTTGTCCTCGGCAATTTGGGAGTCGGCCACAACTGCCATGGCTTGAACCGCAGTGACATTACCATTCTGGGCGGTAACATCTTCGGCTTCCGTGGCAAAGATTGGGGCGCTGGAAATACAAGCGGCTATTGCAATTGAGAGTGTTGTCTTTTTAGTCTGGATTTTCATAAGAATTATAGCTCCTGAATGAATATTATTGGTTTATTTGACCGATACCGCCCAATCAGCAGTTTCGATGTCTGGCAGCAGCTCATAAAAAGCTGAGCAGTTACTTACCTGGTTTGCATAATCACGCGGTTTTGCGTGACATTGTGCATCCCTGCTGCCTGGTTGAGTTGTAAAACCCCCCTGACGCCCCGAAAGGCCGTCTCATCAACATTGACTGTCCGAAATGTGTCTGATGATTTGCGTTCTTCCGTATCCCCGAAAGACGCGACATCCAGCGAAGCCTGTGCCAACAAATCGTCGGACAACTCCCCGTGCAGGATATTTGGTGAAATGACAATACTGTTGGCCTCCAGATTACCCGACCCACTGGCCTGATTGATCGACAGTAAACCAACGGTATTCTGAAAGGCATTCTCACCGATACTGGTCGTTGATACATCGGCCGAGCGGGCACCCGCCAACAATGACACCTGGCGGATTTCGGCGGCTGCCTGTCCAACCTGGGCATCCGTGATCGCCCGTGCATTGGCCTGCAGATTGAAATCGCCTGCTGCCTGATTGACGCCCAGAATCCCCTTAATATTGCTTAACGCATTATTGGTGATCACGGAATCATTGAGGTATCCGTAGTCATCCGCTGCGCTCAGCGTCTGACTCCAGCCTGCTATTGCCAACGCGGCAACAAGGATTGCCTGGGAAACAGGCTTCTGCCTGCAACTACCCCCGAAAACTGCTTGTTCGATATGACGTATTTTGGTTGACATAAAATCCTCCCGAATTCTGATGGGCTGTATTGCAGGAGTCGTGCCATATTTTCAAGTCATTGTTTTTTATGTAAATAAAATACACGCACCTCTGTGGGGGGTGGCTGAAGTGTTCAGATTGTTTACACTTTTACAGCCAGGAGCCTGTCGGATTTAACGCTGTTTGGCTGCAAAGCTCTGGATGGCGATTAACTCAGCTTATCCTGTTCGTCAAATAGCTCTGCTATTCTCCTTACACGATAAACTGACTTAATTCGCCCCCAGTGATTTTCGCTTCAAACGGTTAAGTCCGACAGACTCCCAGGGTGCGGAATAACACATCTTGCATGAAATTTTCGTTGTAAAGAAAATGAACAGGGGGAGGTGATGGATGAAAATAAATAAGACAATCAATAATATAGAAAGGTTTTCAGCCACCCGAAAAGCATCAGCAACAGGTTCAGACAGGCTTTCGACAGAGTGACCCCAGCTCCAGCAACGCCTTTTCCAGTCTTGCTGTCCATGGCTGGGCACAGTTCAGGCGAATGCAATTGCGATACTTCTGGGTGGCAGAAAAAATCTGCCCCGGCGCAATAATGACTTTGGACTCCAGCATGCGGTGGCTGAGCACCAGTGTGTCTTCCACACCATCGAGTTCCACCCATAACACAAACCCACCCCGCGGATGTGTCACCTTTGTCCGTGGCGGGAAGTACTTGCCAATGGCCTGAGTAAACAACGCAACCTGGCGCGCATATCGGCTCTGCACCTGTCGCAGATGGCGCTCATACCCACTGTTTTGCAGGAATTCGCTCAACGCCAGCTGTGCCAATGTGGGCGTCGCCAGATTACTGATGTACTTGAGATACTCGGCCCGCTGAAAATAGCGCTGTGGCAACACCATCCAGCCTACCCGCAGCCCCTGCGACACCGTTTTGGAAAACGACGAACAGTAAATGACATGGCCATCCAGGGGGTCAGCCAGACTATGGAGGCTGCAGGGACGCTCCCCGCTGAAGCCCAGGTCACCGTAGATATCGTCCTCGATCAACACAATACCGTGTTGCCGGGTCAACTCGACCAGACGGGCTTTTCGGGCATCCGGCATCACACCACCCAGCGGATTGCTAAAATTTGCGGTCAACACACACGCCTTGACCGGCCAACGTTCCAGTGCCAGCTCCAACGCACCCAGACTGATCCCCTGCTGCGGATCGGTAGGAATTTCCAACGCCTTCATGCCGAGCGCTTCGATCACCTGCAACAACCCGTAGAAGGTAGGTGATTCAATGGCAATGACATCACCAGGCTGCGCTACCGTCTGCAACGCCAGCGATAACGCCTCCTGACAGCCATTGGTAATCAGGATCGAATCGATATCGACCACACTCCCGGCAATCGCCATGCGCCGCGCGACCTGCTGCTGCAGCTCGGGAAGACCGGGCGGAAATGTATAGTTGCTCTCGCGCTGACCAAAGCCCCGCGCCACCTTGCCAAGGCTCCGCGCAAAGGAGCGCAGCGGCATGAAAGCGGCATCCGGCACGGCAGCACCCAGCTGCACATAGTCCGCTCGATTGGCCAGCCGAGCCAGTTGCAGCACCAACGCCTGCCCGGTCACCGGCGCCGGCTTCAAGTCGGTGTGCGAGATTCCCGGCGGATCGGGCCGCTGCGCAGGCAGCTGGTTGACGTAGTACCCCGAACGTGGCCGTGCCTCGACCAGACCGGCATTTTCCAACTGCCGCAACGCCTGCACTACCGTAGAGACACTCACGCCAAACTGCTGCCCCAGCCGCCGCACCCCCGGCAGACGGCCCCCAACAGGATAGACACCCCGCTCGATATGTCGCGTTATCTTGTCGGCAAGTTCCTGATACAGCGTCATGACAGTACAGCTCCGGCGGATGACAACCAATACAGTTCAAACACAGATCAAAACTGTACTGCGCAATTACCACCAATCTAGATCTGTATCGCCTTGCTGGCAAGCCTTATTCTTGATTCTCGATCAGACAAACCTGAAACCAAGGCTTGAGCCGGGACAATCAACATGAACAACCAATCACTCTGCTGGATCAACGGGAAGATTACTGCACCTGCCGAAGCCCGCATCTCCGTCTTCGACCACGGCCTGCTCTATGGTGACGGCATCTTCGAAGGGCTACGCTTCTACAACAAGAGCATCTTTCGGCGGACCCTGCATCTGCAGCGGCTGCAAGACTCCGCCAGCACATTGCGGCTGAACATTCCACTCGAAATACCGGCACTGGAAAAGACAATCGACGAACTCCTCACCGCATCACCTCTCGACCATGGCTACCTGCGCATCATCGTGACTCGCGGCGTCGGCACACTCGGCATCGACCCGACCCACTGCCCCCAACCCGGCCTCATCCTCATCGCCGACGAACTGCAGATGGTGGACGAAGAACAGAGAAGCCGCGGCATTCGCACAATCATTGCCGCCACCCGACGCCCGGCACCCGATCAGCTCGACCCACGCATCAAGAGCCTCAACTACCTCAACGCCATCATGGCCAGAATGGAAGCCCACCATGCCGGTGTGGAAGAAGCCATCCTGCTGAATCAACAGGGCCACGTAGCCGAAGGCACCGTCGACAACCTGTTCATAGTGCGCAGAGGTGAACTGCTGACACCCGCCACCACCGAAGGCGCACTGGCCGGGATCACACGAATGACCATTCTCGAACTCGCCAAAGCAGCGGACATACCGGCAAAAGAAACCGTATTGACACCATATGACCTCTACACCGCCGACGAATGCTTCCTGACAGGGACCGGCGCAAGATTGATCCCGGTGCGCGAAATTGATGGCCGGGAGATATCAGAGTGCCCCGGCAGGATCTATAACCAACTTGCCACCGCATATAGCAAACAGGTAGCACAGGAAACCGATTAACGCCGCCGCCCCTCCACCGTAGCGTGTAATAGCGCAGCGTATTACACCATTGCCATGGCTTGTCGAACTCGCCTATATCGCTACCTGAGCATACCTGGGGCAACGGTGCCTCTGGAACGGGTTTTGGCGCAATACGCTTTGCTATTGCGCCCTACGTGGCTGCCCCTCCACCGTAGGGTGTAATAGCGAAGCGTATTACACCATTGCCATGGCTTGTCGAACTCGCCTATATCGCTGCTTGAGCATACCTGGAGCAACGGCGCCTCTGGAACGGCATTTGGCGCAATACGCGGCTTCCCCTTC
>CAYTPO010000236.1:0-1569 GCA_964439815.1 uncultured Thiotrichales bacterium | reverse complement strand
TCGGTGCAGCCGGTACACTCCTGAAACGACAGCCAGATCACCGAGGGGCGTCGGGCCTTTTCCAGCGCTGCGGCAATGACGGGCACCATGGTGGGGGGTAGCGCCATCATCGATGCGGTAGCGGCGCAGAACTTGAGAAATCCGCGTCGCGAGATGCCGTGCGCCCGCAGATAGTTGCCGAGCGTTTTTTCGTCAGACATGTTCAATCCTCCTTCAGCCGGGTGCGGGATCACACGCAGCCAGTAGTGCAGGCATGGCCCGCAAACTCTCTTCGATATCGTCGGACTGTGTTTGCAGAAGCGACGGTATTCTCGTTATCTCGATAAACTTGCCGATGACTTCCCTTTCGGTGTTGTAGTGGGTCACCAGCCAGACGCCCGCAATGGCGGTCTCGATGAAATCACTGTGACCCAGTGCTTCGAGTCTGGCGTTGACTTCGCCAATGCCCAGTACCGATTCGATATGCGCCTCTTCGCCGGGTGCCAGTGGCAGGGCCTGCAGGTCGATGATCCGCGTCTCCCCCGATTCCAGCAGGGCAGCGAGTGCATGGTGGATCTCATGCAGCAGGGGTAGCACATTCTGCGTCAGAGCCGTGGTCTGATGCGGGTGGCAGCTTGCAGTCATCGGTCGCTCTCCACATGCCATGCCTCGATCAGCTCGGTAACCTTGTCCACGGCTTGCGGAATGGTGTTGGCTACGGCCTTGCCGGGGTGTTCTCCCCAGTCCGTCGATTCGGGCTGAATGGCAATCAGGGCGCGATTGGCCGGTATGCCCGTCGTCAGGCGTGCAATGTCCAGCAGGTCGATCAGGCCGACTTCGTGAGCGCTGCACTTGCAGTGGCCGAGAAACCGGTCCATCCGTGCTCCGGTCATGCAGGTCATGCTTCCCGGCGCGGCATCCAGCATCGCGGCATCGATCACGATCAGATTTTCCGCATCCTCGATGTCTCCCGCGAGGCTGAAGCTCAGCGTCCCACCGTCGATACACGCCACGCCATCAATGTTTGCCACCATTGGCCGCACGGCATTGACGACGTGAACACCGACCCCTTCGTCGGATAACAGGGTATTGCCAATGCCTAGCACAACGGTTTTCATATTTCAATCATAGATTATAAATGTAAATTTGTGTTGACATACGTCAATGGCATAATGGCTTCCGAGAGTAAAATTTCGTTATAAATCAAATATTAACGCTTTCTAATATAGGTTGAAAACGTGCGTCATGTGCTTTGGTATCCCCATGAAAATCAAGGCTATAGAGGGATATCTGGCACGCTGTGAGGCCAAGGGCGTCGAACGCGAGGTCAATCTGATCATGATGCAGGGCATCGTGCTGCAGGTGGGGGACTTCGTGGTGGTGGACAGGGGCTACGCTATTCAGCAGGTCACCATGCAGGAGGCTGCGGCTGCATGGGAACTCTATGACGAGATGCTGGCGGCGGAGCAGGGCTAGGAGCCTGTCCGAGAATAGTAGTCGTAGCGAGGGAAAGCCATATTAGGCCATTTTTTTCACTGATTTGAGGAGAATATTGGCTATATTTGACGAAAACCAGGGGGAAAAAGGGCC
>CAYTPO010000235.1:0-2034 GCA_964439815.1 uncultured Thiotrichales bacterium | reverse complement strand
TTGACATCCAGATGGTAGGCGCTGGGGATTCGCCCTGCGTCCCAGTCCTTGTCCTTGCGGACATCAACGAAGGGAACTTCTTCATCGAACAGTTTGCGTGCTTCGGCCACGTCGATGGTGGTTGCGCCTTCGACAGTTGCGGGGCCTTCCGTGCTACCGGCAAAAACGGTGGTGGTAGCAGCCAGAAGCGTGAGTGTGGTGAGAGTTTTCTTCATGTTTGTCATATTGGCTTTCCTTGAGTGTTACTCCGATGGTGAGTGTCAGGAGGAGAAAGTGTTTGACCAGCTTTCATTCTCGACACTCTAATGCTATCGGCTGTCTGTGGAAGAACTTGATGTGATGTGGTCGTGGTTCCTGCAGTTGCCACTTGTGAACTGATCGTACCCCCGGTACCCCATTGACAATTATCATGTTGAACGCGGATTGGTTGTAGTAAGCCATCAAACCTAACTGATGGAGGAGTAGTACGGCTGGATAAGGGTGATACCTGCTGCCTTTCGGGGCAGGCATGGGGGCGTCATGCTGTTGAAGAATTCAGGTTAAAATGCCTGTTTTCGGGAATGATGGATGTTGCCATGACACTTGCCGCTGCGCGCACTGACCTGATTGAGCCTTTTCATGTGATGCGCATCCTTGCGCAAGCGCAGCAACTGGAGGCCAAGGGTGCCGATATTGTGCATATGGAGGTGGGTGAGCCCGACTTCCCCACACCACAACCCATTATCGATGCGGGGATAGAGGCCTTGCAGCAGGGCAGGACCCGCTATACCCCGGCGCTGGGGCTGCCCGCATTGCGAGAGGCCATTGCCGGGTATTACCGCCAGCGTTTCAGCGTGGAAGTAGCGCCCGGCAGGATTGTCATTACCCCGGGTGCCTCCGGAGCATTGCAGCTGTTGCTGGCGATGCTGGCCGAGCGTGATAGCACGGTATTGCTTGCAGATCCCGGCTACCCCTGCAATCGCAACCTGGTGCATCTGTTTGCTGCCCAACCTCTGGCCATCCCCGTTGGTAGCGAGACGAACTATCAGCTCACGGCGGATCTGATCAAGTCGGCGTGGCGTGAGGACAGCCGGGTGGTGATCGTCACAACGCCCTCCAATCCCACCGGTAGTGTGCTGAGCCTGGATCAGCTTCGCGGCATTCATGCAACGGTGACCGAGCTGGGTGGAGAACTGATCGTGGATGAAATCTATCAGGGACTGGTCTACGGGCAGCCGTCCTGTAGCGCAGTGGCACTGGGCAGTGACCTCTTTGTCATGAACAGTTTCTCCAAGTTCTTCGGTATGACGGGCTGGCGACTGGGCTGGCTGGTGGCGCCGCCGGAGCAGGTACCGGTTCTGGACAAGCTGGCGCAGAACCTCTACCTGGCAGCCCCGACGCCTGCGCAGTATGCGGCACTGGCTGCCTTTCAGCCGGAGACTGCGGTCATTCTGGAAGCACGCCGGCAGGCGCTGGCACAGCGGCGTGATTACCTGATGGCCGCGTTGAAGGCGCTGGGTTTCGGCCTGGAGTATGCGCCCGAAGGTGCTTTCTATCTCTATGCCGATTGCGCTGCCTTCGGGCTGGACAGCAGTACCCTGGCGCAGCGTCTGCTGGAGGAAGCCGGCGTTGCGGTAACGCCAGGACAGGATTTCGGGCGGTATCGTTCTGACTTGTATCTGAGATTTGCGTATACTGCCGATATAAATCGTCTGCAAGAGGGCGTCCGGCGGATCGGGGAGTTTTTAACTGGACTCCGGATCTGACCGAACTACCCGAAGCAGGCAATACAACGATTCGGGCTTCAGCCAGCTATCAGTACTCCACCAAACCAAATCCGATGGAGTACCTGGCTTCTACAATCGCGACCATCTGGCCGATGGTTGTTTGAGTGTAACCCCGTCTTATTCATGATGGATCGCGGATCCTGGCGCTGGACTGGTGCGTCTGGGCGCCGCTCTGGAGCGAAATTTGTAGCAATAGCTACAACTTGAGTGAAGCGCAAGCGCAGGCGTGCCAGAACAAGCCAGGGCCGTGATAGGCTGAAGCCTCTCA
>CAYTPO010000234.1:0-11600 GCA_964439815.1 uncultured Thiotrichales bacterium | reverse complement strand
CAGCTTCCTGCTGGTATGACGGGTGGGGTGGTAATTGCTGTTGGTGTTGTAGCTACTCAGCGATCTTTTACGAAGTGTCCTGGTTTTGGAGCGCCGACTTGCGGTCGGCAAGGCCGAGTGCAACTCGGCGATCCGGGGGATTCGAAAATTGCCTTTTTTTGGGCACTCGTCTCTCCTTTGCCCAATCTTTTATCAGCATGCCGATTATTGCCTTAGGATACCGACTCAATGCTTTCCGTCAGTTGCTCCAGCTCGTCATGCAGCTCCAGCCACTGCTCTTCCTTGCTTTCCAGTTCGCTGTCGATGCGGGTTTTTTCGGCGAGTAGTTGCTTTAGCATATCCTTGTTTTCTTCCTGATAGAGTTCGCTTTCGGCCATGGCTGTTGATATTTCGGCCTGACGTTTTTGCAGTGGCTCCATTTGCCGTTCCAGTTTTTTTATCCGATTGTTGATTGGCTGGAGTTTCTTGCGCTTTTCGGCGGCATTGCGGCGTTGCTGTTTGCGGTCATTTCTTTCTGCAATCGGGTCACCTTCGGTTGTCTGTAGCGCTGCTTCCTTGTCCGCGAGATATTTGCGGTAATCATCGAGGTCTCCGTCATATCGCTCGTTGAGCCCATTGTGTACCAGGTAGAGTTCATCGGTGCAGGTACGTAGCAGATGGCGGTCGTGCGATACTACGACCATGGCGCCTTCATAACCCTGCAGTGCCATGGTGAGGGCATGGCGCATTTCCAGGTCCAGGTGGTTGGTCGGCTCGTCCAGCAGCAGCAGGTTGGGCCGTTGCCAGATCAGCATTGCCAATACCAGGCGGGATTTTTCTCCGCCGGAAAAGGGTTCTATGGGTTCATCGACCCGTTCACCATGAAAGCCGAAGCCACCCAGATGATTTCTGAAGGCCTGTTCGGTGGATTTGCTGTCCATGCGCTGAAAATGCATCAGTGCAGAGGCCGCATGGTCGAGTTGTTCCAGCTGATGCTGGGCAAAATAGCCAATCTTCAGCCCGGCACCCTCGGTGATTTCTCCCGCCACAGGCGTCAGTTCTCCGGCAATCAATTTGATCAGCGTCGATTTGCCCGCGCCGTTGGGGCCCAGCAATCCGATGCGCGATCCCGGACGAATCTGCAGATCGATTTTTCGCAGAATGATCTTGTCACCATAACCGGCGCTGACTTTTTCAATATTCAACAGCGGATCACCGCAACGGGCTACCGGAAAGAACTGGAAATGAAAAGGCGCGTCGACGTGGGCAGCGGTGATGATTTCCATCCGCTCCAGCGCCTTGACCCGCGACTGTGCCTGTTTGGCCTTCGTGGCCTTGGCCTTGAAGCGGTCGACAAAGGATTGCAGGTGGGCAATTTCCTTCTGCTGCTTTTCATGCGCTGCCTGTTGCAAGGCCAGTTTTTCGGCCCGCTGGCGCTCGAAGTCGCTATAGTTGCCAGTGTAGCGGGTGATGATCTGATGCTCGATATTGAGAATAAAATTTACCACGCTGTCGAGAAATTCCCGGTCGTGGGAAATCAGCAACAAGGTTCCCTGATAGGCCTTGAGCCACTGCTCCAGCCAGATCACGGCTTCCATATCGAGGTGGTTGGTCGGCTCATCCAGCAGTAGTAGCTCCGAGCGACACATCAGCGCCTGCGCCAGGTTAAGCCGCATCCGCCAGCCACCGGAGAATGCCGCTACCGGCTGCTCCAGTTGAGCATTGCCAAAACCCAGGCCATGCATGAGTTTGGCGGCACGATTGCGCGCCGTGTAGCCGTCGATGGCTTCATAGCGGGCATAGAGTTCCGCCAGCAGATCACCTTCGGCAGCGGCCATCTCGCGTTCCAGCTGACGCAATGGTACGTCACCATCGATCACATAGTCGATGGCGCTGGTCTGTACCGCCAGTGTCTCCTGGCGGACATGGGCAATCTCCATTTTTGCCGGTATCCGCAAATCGCCACTGTCCGGGCCAAATTCCCCCAGCAACAGGCTGAAAAGGCTGGACTTGCCGGTGCCATTGGCCCCAGTCAAACCAATACGCTGGCCGGGATGCAGCGTGATATCGACATCATGGAAGAGCGGCTTGCTCCCGCGTTGCAGGCTGATATGCTTGAGTGTAATCATGGCGCGGAGTGTACTATTGACGGACGCTAATTACATCGGACGATTTGCCCCCTCCCCGACCGGCCATTTGCATCTGGGTTCACTGGTCGGTGCGCTGGGCGGTTTTCTGCGAGCCCGTCAGGCCGGCGGGCAGTGGCTGGTAAGAATGGAAGATCTCGATCCCCCACGAGAAGTGCCCGGTGCCGCTGATAACATTCTGGCAACACTGGAAGCACATGGTCTGGAATGGGATGGTCCGGTGCTGTACCAGAGCCAACGACTGGAGGTCTACCAGCAAGCGCTGCAACAGCTGATCGAGCAGGGTGATGCCTACCCCTGCCGCTGTTCCCGCAAACAGGTAATGGCGCAAGGCTCACCCGGAGTCTATGGCGTCATTTATGCGGGCACCTGCCGGAACCAGGCACTTGTAAAAGACGATTCGCCTGCCGCATGGCGAATCAGAACGCACAATCAGCCAATTCGGTTTTTCGATCTCCGTTGTGGCCCCCATCAGCAACGACTGCTGTCGGAAGTGGGCGATTTTATCATCAAGCGGGCCGATGGTTTTTTTGCCTATCAGCTGGCGGTGGTGGTCGATGATGCTTTTCAGGGCATTACCGAAGTCGTGCGAGGAGAAGACCTGCTCGACAACACACCACGGCAGATCTTTCTGCAACACCGACTGGGATATAACACCCCGACCTACCTGCATCTGCCACTGGTCACCAACCACGAAGGACAGAAGCTGAGCAAACAGACCTTTGCTCCCCCGCTCGACCGAAAAAAAAGCGGGAAAAACCTGCTTGCCGCGCTTGGTCATCTCGGCTTCGGCACACCCCCGGAACTGGAAGCCGCAGAAAACCGGGCCATTCTCGAATGGGCGCTGGAAAATATCGGCGATACCGGAAGTGCATTCAATGCATCCACAGCCTTGCCAACCAATGGATAGCCAATTGCCAACCTCACCCGATCCCACCACCGCCTGGCTGGTTGATTCCAGCATCTATATCTTCAAGGCCTGGTATACCTGGCCCGATACGCTGATCGATGTGAAGGGAAATCCGGTCAACGCCGTGCTGGGCTTCATGGAATTTGTCCATACCCTGCTGACGAAAGAGCAGCCTGCGGTCATTGGCTTTGCCTTCGATCAGAGCCTGGAAAACTCTCACCGCAAGCAGATCTACCCGGCCTACAAGGCCAATCGGGAATCGGCGCCGGACGAGCTGAAATTCCAGTTTCGTCTCTGCCGGGAATTCATTTCCGCCCTGGGCATACGCCATGCCGCCAGCACCCGCTTTGAAGCGGACGATATCATTGGCACCTGGGCATCACAGGCGCGCAACAGGGGACAGCGCTTCCACATCATTACCGGCGACAAGGACCTTGCGCAGCTGATTGGCCACGAGGATTTATGGTGGGAGTATGGGCAGAACATCCAGCGGAATGAAAAGGACATCGAAAAGAAATTTGGCGTCCGACCAGACCAGATGGCCGACCTGCTCGCCATTGCCGGTGACGCCTCGGACAATATTCCGGGAGTACCCGGTATTGGCATGGTGACAGCGGCAAAATTACTGAAAAAATTCGATTGCATCGACAACCTGCTGTCACGCTCCCCGGAAATCGGTCAGAGCAAAATCCGGGGAGCCAGGAGGTTGCAGGGCCTGATCGAGGAACACCGCGATACCATCCTGCTGTCACGAGACCTCACGGCCATCGTCTGTAACCTGGCACCTGACGAGCTTCAAACCGACTTGCAACGCCGGGCGCCCGATCTCGATGCGCTCGATCAGTTCCTTGCCCGACTCAATCTTGCGCCAGCCAGAAGAAAGCGCTGGCAGAGATTATTGGAGAAATATGAATCGTTGCAATAGCGGAAATATTGGGCATGTTGCAACCTCCTTTGCCCGACCATTCTGAATCCGGAGTTACTCGAGAAACAGCTGTCCCAGTAACAGCACAATCGCACCCACGGCACCAAAGATGGGGACCCAGGCCGGATAGACTCTGATGTTTTCTGCGGCGGGTCTGCGGCGAATCTTCAGCAAAGCGAGATTGACCATAATGAAGATCAACAGGATCAGATAGCTGGTCAGCTCAGCCAGCCTGACCAGTGGAAACCACAAGGCCAGCGCCAGAATAGTGCCACTGACAAACAGCGTCGCTATGACGGGGGTATGCGTTCGGGGGTGAACCTTCGAGAGAATCTTCGGCAGCCAGCCTCTGCTCGCCATGCCATAGAAAATTCTGGCGGCCATGATGACCTGGATCAACGCACCATTGACCACCGCAAACATGCTGATAATGGTGATCAGTGTCGGACTGCGTCCCGTTGCTTCGGTGTAGAGATCCGATAGCGGCGCGTTACTTGCCGTCAAATGCTCCGGCGTCAGGTTGGTGATGGCCACAACGGCCACACCACCGTAGAGAAGTGTCGCCGTCAATAACGCCAGAATGATGGCTCTTGGCATGTTCTTCTGTGGATTCCTGACCTCCTCGGCAACATTCACCATGTCTTCAAAACCGATGAACGCATAAAAAGCCAGAAACGCACCCAGGAAGATACCCGGCCATACCGTCAGCGAGGTCAACGGGGGAGCTGCATGCAATAAATCCGGCAAACGCTCGAGCTGTGGTGCCCCCACGAAAATGATCAGCAGTAGCCCACTGATCTCCAGCAGGGTGAAAAGTGCCGCCAGTTTGACGGACTCGGCAATTCCCCAGCTCGCCACGGCGGCAAGCCCCACGATCAGACCAATGATCAGGGTGGTCTCGGGTACGGTAAAGAAAACCTGCGCGTAACCGGCAAATCCGCGCGTGATCGTCGCGGCAGACAACATGCCTGCGGCCGCAATGGCCAACCCGACACCCACAGAGAGCCCCTTGAAACCAAAGCCTTCCTGGATATAGACCGCCTCCCCCGCCGAGACCGGAAATCGCGAAGAGAGCTCTGCATAAGTCAGGGCGGTAAAACTGGCAACGATTGCAGCCAGCAGGAACGACAGCGGCGCATAGAGTCCTGCCAACCCCGCAACCTGCCCCACCAGCACATAGATTCCCGCGCCCAGGATATTGCCAAGACCATAAAAGCTCAGTAACCAGAAACCCAGACGGCGCTGTAACGCCGGTTTCCGTTCATGCCGCGTGTGCTTATTGTCGGAATGCATCAGAGCCTCCTGAATCCGGTTTTGCCGCGCCGGGGCGGATGGGATTCAGCGTTCTCTTCCCCGTCGCTTCCTGCGCCCCTCGAAAGCAACCACGGAGGGAATAATCTGGTCATAGGGCAGCGCCTCGATACTGCCGTAGCGGGCTATGGCGGCTTCGATGGTGGCATCGATATCATCGATCACTTCGTGCTCTGCCAATGCGGGAAAACAAAGCTTGTGGATACCTCGCATGCCACCCACCTGCACCCGGATTTCCTTGTTATGGGGCAGCGGGCCTTCTGCCGTGGTGATTCCCAGTGTGAACCTGGCGTTGTTTCGCAGCAACTTCTGCAAGGCCTCGCAGCGTTGTTGCGCCTGCCGGTGATTGCAGCCATAGCCCTCGCGTTCGGCCAGCGCAAAATACACCGAGCGTGAACATTGGCAATGGCGGGTCACCATCGCCTTCTCGAAAACACAGCGAACCTGATTGATGCTGTGGTAGGTTGAGCAATACTCGTTCTCTTCCACTTGGGCCTACTTTTCCCACTCCTGCAGAATGGGTTTCTCCCGTTTCTCCATCAGCTTCTCTTCGGCATCGAGCGCATTTTCAGCCATGATGATCTTGATCACGATATCACTCTCGTAGGTGAGCCCCTCGGCTACTCGGGTGTCGCGCGCAAAATTCTTGGCATCACGGTACTTCTCGTATTCGCCGAGATGTTCAAGATTCTTGATGATATCGGTTGGACCCGGGGATACCCGGTAAACAAAATAAGGCATGGTGAATCATTCTCCAGTCAGGTTAACCGGCTCTGGCACAATGCCCGAACCGCGTATCATTGCATCCGACTTTATCACCCCAGCCCCGTCTGTGACCACGCCCGGAAGCATGTTATGGTTTTTGGACATCCCTCGCGCATCACCTACAATGCGTACTCAGGTCAACCCTAGGACAACCGTTAATGGCAAACGAAACCAGCGCTATCAAAATCGATGCGCCCGATCATGATGACCGGGTCGAATATGAAAAACGTCTTCACGAAGCCATACAGCACCTTGAGGCGCTTCCGGTCTCGGCCACACCCACGGACAAGGCGCGCATCAATCTGGATATCGCTGAAGCCAAGACCGGCCTGGGACAGACTGCCGAAGCCTGGGAGCTGGCTCGCAGCGCCTTTGATACCTTTATCGAAAACGAGAACTGGCAGGATGCCATCGAATCCTGTGAAGTCATGTACCAGACCGGTGAGCCTGCCAATATCACCGCGCTGTGCCACGGCATCTGGCTGAGTGTGACCTACCCCGTCAAACCGCAGACCACCATCACGATGGTCAATTACATGATTGATGAAACTCCGGACAACTCCGATGGTGCTGCCGTAGCCGCTACCGTGGCTCACTACATCGCCGGCATCCGCGCCAGCGATGCGGAGTATGAAAGCCTCTCGTTCCTTACCCGCAACATGCTGGTCAAGGTGGCCGAACGCCACAGCCAGATCAAATCACAGGAAGAGCTGGACATGTGGATGATGAAGCTGGAGCTGAATGACCCGGCAGTATTCCTCCCCAGGCTGGGTCGTGTACTGGAAATCATCGTCATCGACCAATGGTGGATCGATCGCGATGCGCTGCGCAGCAAGCTCCCCGATCAATAATGCAAGGTGGCAATCCAATGAAGCAGACCCCCATTCGTATCGACCCCCAATATGCTGCCGCCCAGCCTGCTGACGAGGCTACCGCCAAGCAATGGCTGACCGACAGCGCACGCACTGCGACGGAACATGATCATCAGGCCCACATGAATCTGATTTCCCGCCAGGTAGGCCTGTTTGGTGTACCCGGGTTCGAGGTTATCGGGTTCGATGAATGGAATTCGCAATGCGAGAAGGAATTCGCCGACGCCACCCTCTCTTCGGTGGAATATCAGGGCTTGAAAATGCTGGGCCGCAAGGGTAACCGCATCATGTTCAGAACCCTGGAGACCGTGACTGCATCGGACGGCAAGGTGAATGAAAACGGGATCGAAGTCATTATCGAACAGGAATCCGATGGCGTCTGGAGACTGATCCAGGAGCGTATTCTCTCCGCTGAAGAAGTCCGGCAGGACCGTCTCAAGAGAAGCAACTGACGCTGCCTGCTCCACCCCGGCCCCGGCGGCTGTCACAGCCACGGGGGGGCTGCTGTGGAATCAATCGCTTGACCAGACACTCTATTCGAGCCTCGGATTCAGGTGCAACACTGCGTCAATCAGCCTGCCTTATGGCTGGATAAACCCAATCATCTGGCAATAAAGTGTTAAATCAGACACAATCACGCGGGTTTTTTATACGCGACAGACACTGTGAAACGGAACTCCGCCCGCGGGCCGACTGTTTTAGTGAACTCCGCACCTTCCTTTTTTCGCCATTTCTGATGGAGGTTGAACATGATCAAGCCACATGGCTCCGATACACTGAATCCACTTTACGTTGCAGACGATGCAGAGCGTGAAGCACTAATCAAGGAGGCGGAGTCACTGCCTTCAATCATCGTCAGCTCTGCCGCTGCCGGTAATGCGGTCATGCTGGGTGGTGGTTATTTCAACCCACTGACCGGCTACATGAATCGCGCTGACGCACTGAACGTTGCCGACAACATGCACACTGCATCCGGCCTTTTCTTCCCCACACCTGTGCTCAACATGGTCGAAGACCCCAGCCCGGTCAAGGATGCCAAGCGTATTGCACTGCGTGATCCCAACGTCGAAGGCCATCCGGTACTGGCCGTCATGGACGTCGAAGCCATCGAGGAATTCTCTGATGACGACATGTTCACCATCGCCGACAAGATCTACCGCACGACCGAAATGGAACATCCCGGCGTCGCAGCCTTCATGTCCGTGGGTCGCTTCAATATCTCCGGTCCCATCCAGGTTCTGAACTTCTCCTACTTCGAGAAGGACTTCCCCGACACTTTCCGCACTGCCGTCCAGATCCGCGAGGAAATCAAGGAGCGCGGTTGGGAAAAGGTCGTCGCCTTCCAGACTCGCAACCCCATGCACCTGGCACACGAGGAACTCTGCCATATCGCCATGGATCGCATCGGCGCCGATGGCCTGGTCATTCACATGCTGCTGGGCAAGCTCAAGCCAGGCGACATTCCTGCCGACGTGCGTGACGCAGCCATCCGCAAGATGGTCGACCTGTACTTCCCCGAGAACAGCGTCATCATCTCCGGTTACGGTTTCGACATGCTGTATGCCGGTCCACGCGAAGCCGTACTGCATGCGCTCTTCCGTCAGAACATGGGTGCCACCCACTTCATCATTGGCCGCGACCATGCCGGCGTTGGTGACTACTACGGTGCCTTCGATGCACAGACCATCTTTGATGACGAAGTTCCCAAGGATGCCATGGATATCGAGATCTTCCGCGCCGACCACACTGCCTACTCCAAGAAGCTCAACAAGGTGGTGATGATGTGTGAAGCGCCTGATCACGCCAAGGAAGACTTCGTCCTGCTGTCAGGCACCAAGGTTCGTGAAATGCTGGGTCAGGGAATCGCGCCTCCCAAGGAATTCTCCCGCCCCGAAGTGGCACAGATCCTGATGGACTACTATCAGAGCCTGAATTCCTGAGCGCTGTCTTCCGGGTGACGCCAAGCCGTCATCCGGGGGATTCACAACATCAAGACACAAGGATCAAACATGGCTAAAAATGCTTTTTATGCACAATCCGGTGGTGTTACCGCCGTCATCAACGCGTCTGCCTGTGGTGTGATCGAGACAGCTCGCAAGCACAGTGACAAGATCGGCACCGTCTATGCCGGGCTCAACGGCATCATTGGCGCATTGACTGAAGAACTGATCGATACCAGCCAGGAATCCGATGAGGCAATAGCTGCCCTGCGCACCACCCCTTCCGGTGCCTTCGGCTCCTGCCGCTTCAAGCTGAAAAGCCTGGAAGACAACAAACGCGAATACGAGCGTCTGATCGAGATCTTCAAGGCACACGATATCGGCTACTTCTTCTACAACGGCGGTGGCGACTCCGCAGATACCTGCTACAAGGTTTCCCAACTCTCCGAGAAAATGGGCTATCCGGTACAGGCAATTCATGTTCCCAAGACTGTGGACAACGACCTGCCAATTACCGATAACTGCCCCGGTTTCGGTTCGGTTGCCAAGTACATTGCCGTCTCTACAATGGAAGCCTCCTACGACGTACGCTCCATGGCCAAGACGTCCACCAAGATCTTCGTCATCGAAGTCATGGGTCGTCATGCCGGCTGGATCGCGGCAGCGGGTGGACTGGTCGAAGACCAGGGCATTCCGGTTGTGGTGCTGTTCCCTGAAGTCGAATTCGATCAGGACAAGTTCCTGGCCGCTGTCGATGCCAAGGTCAAGGAGCATGGCTACTGCACCATCGTCGTATCTGAGGGTGTTCACTGGCCGGATGGTCGCTTCCTCGCCGAGCAGGGTACGCGTGACTCCTTCGGACATGCGCAACTCGGTGGTGCCGCTCCCGTGGTAGCCAACATCATCAAGGATGCGCTGGGCCACAAGTTTCACTGGGCCGTCGCCGATTACCTGCAGCGTGCAGCACGTCATCTGTCGTCCAAATCCGATGTCGAGCAGGCCTATGCCATGGGCAAGGCAGCCGTCGAATTCGCCATCGAAGGCGATAACTCGATCATGCCTACCGTGGTGCGTACCTCCAACTCTCCGTATCAGTGGGAAATCGGCAAGGCCAATCTCGCCGACGTTGCCAACGTCGAAAAGATGATGCCGATGGAGTACATCACCGACGATGGCTTCGGCATCACTGACGCCTGCAAGGAGTATCTCTACCCTCTGATCGAAGGTGAAGACTACCCTCCTTACGAGAAGGGCATGCCCAAGTATGTCACCATGAAAAACGCTATCGTAGACAAGAAACTCGACCCGTTCGAGATCTGATAGCGCACCGTGCGGGAGCCTGACGACCAGGCTCCCGGCACCTTGCAACCACACCTGCCTCTACGCCACCCCGGCATTGGCGATTGTTCAACAGCCCGCGTCCATCTTCCACTCTTCTCCAGTCTGATCAGGCGTATCAATCGCCCTGCCCAACAGGTAATATGGCCGCTTTATTCCTTACAACACCACAGTCCCGCAACCGATGAAACAACAACTGAAAATAGCCACCCGCAAAAGCCCGCTTGCCCTCTGGCAAGCCAACTACGTTCGCGACCGCCTGCTGGCCCGGCACCCCGACCTGACCGTCGAGCTGGTGACCATGACCACCCAGGGCGACAAGATACTGGATACTCCACTGGCAAAAATCGGTGGCAAGGGGTTATTCGTCAAGGAGCTGGAACAGGGCATGGCGGCCGGAGATGCCGATATCGCCGTCCACTCCATGAAGGATGTACCGATGAACCTGCCCGAAGGCTTCGCCCTGCCCGTCATCTGTGAGCGCGAAGCCCCCTTCGATGCCTTTGTCTCCAACACCTTCCAGCAGCTGGGCGACCTGCCCCAGGGCGCCAGAGTTGGCACCTCCAGCCTGCGGCGCTCCAGTCAGATTCTCAGCCAGCGCCCCGACCTGCGGATTCACAGCCTGCGGGGCAATGTACAAACCCGCCTCTCCAAGCTCGATAGCGGCGAATTCGATGCCATCATCCTCGCCGCCGCCGGCCTGATCCGATTGGAGATGCCTGACCGCATCCGCCACCAGATTGCACCAGAAGCCATCCTGCCCGCCGTGGGACAAGGCGCCGTAGGCATCGAATGCCGCGAAGACGATGACGCCACACTGGAGCTGATCTCATTCCTGAATGATGCCGACACCCACCTTCGTGTCAGCGCCGAAAGAGCCTTCAACCATCGCCTTGAAGGTGGTTGTCAGGTTCCGATCGCGGCCTTCGCATTGCTCGAAGGTGATGCACTGTGGCTGCGTGGCCTGGTCGCCAGCCTCGATGGCAAGACCATTGTCTCTGGCGAACGTCGTGGCAGCACCGATCAGGCAGAAGCCATGGGCGTTTCTCTGGCCGAGGAGCTGCTGGAAAATGGCGCAGCAGAAATCCTGCAAAACCTGCCCGACAACTGATCCCCACCCGGATCACCGAGTTACGCCCGGCCCTGCCGACTGCAAGTCGGCGCTCCAAAGCCGAGCAACTTCGTAACTATTGACTAATTCCCGCGCTACCGGCTTGTTCCCATCCATTACCGGAATACGAAGAATGGCACTCACATCCCTGTGGTCTGGATGCCGGTCCATCCGGCATGACGGAGAAAACGGCAGGTCTGCTGCTTTGGATCGGCTAAAACCAAACTCATTCAGCCCCCCGGATCACCGAGTTACACTCTGCCCTGCCGACTGCAAGTCGGCGCTCCAAAGCCGAGCAATTT
>CAYTPO010000233.1:0-6131 GCA_964439815.1 uncultured Thiotrichales bacterium | reverse complement strand
CTTTTGGAGGCTAACCCTGCGCGGGCGGAGGGCGCGGTTCGGTTCGGGATAGTGGTCATGAGGCGGCTAATTACTCCAGGCCTCGGGTTTTTGTACCATGCAGGTTTTCTGTGGCCCAACCCCCCTGTTGATACTGCCTAGAACTTGTAACTACTCAGTGAGTGGTTTACATAAGCAGCAGCTGCTCAAAGGTGAGCTGAGTAGTTACCCCGTCTTATTCAAGGTGGCGGCTAAAGCCTATAATAAGTAAATAAAAACAATGACAAACCCTTGACAGTCCCGTATCACCCAAATGGTGAGAGGCTTCTGCCTGTTGCGGCCCTGGCTTGTTCTGGCATGCCTGTGCTTGCTCTTCACTCAAGTTGTAGCGATTGCTACAAATTTCGCTCCAGAGCGGCGCCCAGACGCACCAGTCCAGCGCCAGGATCCGCGATCCACCATGAATAAGACCGGGGTAACTACAAATTTATGTTATGTAGGTTGGCTGTCCGGTTGTTACATGGAACTTGCTCCAGGGGCCATGGTCGTATTATTCCACAGGCTGACATATTCCCGAACCCGAGGTTCAAATGCCGTGTCAGGTGCAAGCTCTTGATTCTACAGTGGCGGAAAAATTCCTACTTGACTCGTGTGGTGAAGCCGGAATTTATTGAAACGACCATGAAATCAGCATCCTGCACCATTAATTTCCATTCGAACCTCGGATTCAGGATATTGTAATCTGAGCGATTACACTTGATCTTGGGTACTCGCTGATTAGTTACGTTTGAGGTTTGTCAGGTAGCCTTACTGGCTATCTGGCAGGGGCGTTTCAGCAGTTACTCATCATTGATCGATATGAATAATAAAGGGGGCACCTTGTTACAGATTTTCCCGGCAGGCAAAACAGGCCATGTCATGTTCAAGCAGGCGAGGTTATTGGTGTTGCTGCTGTTTGCAGTGCTTCTGGTTGCCTGTAAAACCGAGTTGCATTCGGGACTGGATGAAAACGAGGCCAATAACATGGTGTCGGTGCTGGTGAACAATGGTGTGGATGCAGAGAAGGGGCGTGACAAGAAAGGTGGGAAGTTCACTATTCTGGTCGAGCGTTCGCAGATTTCGGTAGCGGTTGATACGCTGCGGCAACATGGTTTGCCCAGAGAGCGGTTTTCCAGAGTGGATGATATTTTCAAGAAGGATGGGCTTATTTCATCGCCATTGGAGGAAAGAGTCCGTTATATCTATGCGCTTTCCGAGCAGGTGGAGGAAACGCTGTCACAGATTGATGGCGTAGTGACTTCACGAGTTCATGTTGTCCTGCCGGAAAACAACCCATTCAGCGACGGGGTAAAGCCTTCTTCAGCCTCTGTGTTCATAAAATATCTGCCGGATTCCCAACTCAATGAAATCAAGTCTGAAATAAAGTTCATTGTGGAAAAGAGTATCGAGGGGCTCTCCTATGACAAGGTATCTCTTGTCATGTTGCCGGCAAAATCCGCGTACTCTTCAACGGGCGAAAGCCAATGGACGAGTCTGCTGGGGATCCGGATACTGAAGAGCCAAGTCGGTATTTTCCGCCTTATTATCTGGGGGTTGGTTGCCTCATTGGCCATGCTGTTCGCGATCGTCGTATTTCTGCTTGTCAGACAGGTAGAACAGGATAATGAGGAAGGTATGGCGGAAAAGCAGCCAGCGCCTGCAGGGGGGCGGAACAGGGCTGCTTCCGCTGGAAGCAGCATGATGAGAAAAATAACAAAACTAGGTAGAAAATAATGTCAAAATTTGCCCATGCAATTTCTGATGACAAGGCACAATTGCTGGCGATAACCGAGTTCAATTACTACCCGAACAGGTATATACATTCGTCCTGGGTGGATCGCCTGGAAAACAGCAAGGTCATCAGGAAACTGTTGAATAATGCGCGCTCAGAGGACAACGTTGCCGAGTATCTGCTGGAGCGTTTCAATCTGAAGGACAAGTTGTGTTTTGATTTTGATACCCCCATTCGGCAGCTTGCGTTGTTACCCAAGAGCAACATAATGACGCTGGTGATGTATGCCGGTGCCATGTTGAACAGTCATCATGCACGACATGCCATCCACCGGGATGATGTGATTGCATTGAACAAGGGGTTTGGTGACGAGCTGTTCGATTTTGCACTCAACCAGGCACCACTGTTGTTTGACCTGGATGTGTTACCGAAGATTGCCAGACCGGCACCCGGGGCGGATGTGCAGGCACATCTGGCGGCCAGTGGCTTGTATTGCCTGGGCAAGGCATTGAGCAATGAACCAGCGGCAATCACGGAGCGGGTCTATCTGAAAATGGGAACCGCAGAATATCCGTTTCTGGAGCAGCAACCAGCAGTGTTCAAGCAGCCTGCTTGTGAGGCGGTCTTCACAAAGCTGATGAAACTGAAGAACGCTTAATGGTGCATTTTGGGAAAAGCACCTGGCGACGACAAGATATGGTTATCTGGAGTAACCGAATGATCCTATTTTGTTGTCGAAATCCAAGCTACCTGAGTCACCCTTACAACAAGGCCGTTGATCGATGGACACTCGGTAGAGACAGTAGGTTGTAGACATGACAAAAAAAATTGCATCTCCCGATGGATCACGGCTGGTTTTGAAGAACCCGGTTTTGAAGGCAAGTGAAGTCAGTGAGTTTGTCGAAGCGAAAATTGCTGTTCAACGTGCCAAATCGCAAGCAGAGAAATTGTTGCGTGAAGCCAGGAAGATCCATGAAAAAGCTCGGGAAAAGGGATATCAGGAGGGTCTGAAGGCGGGAAACAAGGACAGTGCAGCGCAAATGATTGGAGTTATTGCAGGGTCGGTGGATTATCTGCAGAAAACCGAAACGCAGCTGGCGGCGCTGGTGATCGCGACGGTCAGCAAGATTCTGGGGAACCTCGATCAGGATGAATTGATATTGAATTCGGTTCGCAGGTCATTGGCTGAACTGCGCAATCAGCAGAGAGTTACGGTGAGGGCAGCGCCAAGGAATGCCAACACCTTGCTTGAAGGGCTGCCCAGAACACATCCCGAGGTCGAGATACTCAATATTGTTGCTGATGAGCGTTTAAGTGATTCGGAGTGCGTCATTGAAACTGATATTGGCATTGTCAATGTCAACCGGGATGAGTTTGTCAATGTGCTGAAGGACTCGATTGTCGAGCGATTGGGTATTGGCAAGGAGCAGTTCGAAACGGAGCTGGAGCAGCAGATTGCGTTGGAAACCCTGGGCGGGCAGGATGGAGAAAAGATAAAAGGGGCGCGGTCAGCGGGGGAGGCGGAAAGCGAGGATCTGGATCTGGTGCTCGATCTGAGCCACCTGGAGCTGGAACCGTTGCGCTAGGAGCCTGTCGGACTTAACGCTGTTTGGCTACAAATCTCTGGATGGCGATTAAGTCAGCTTACCCTGTTCGTCAAATAGCGCTGATATTCTTCTCACACGATAAACTGACTTAATTCACCCCCAGTGATTTTCGCTTCAAACGGTTAAGTCTGGCAGTCTCCTGGTACTCCATAAAACCCAATTTGATGAGCACCAGGTGCGGGATGGGTAATCGGTGCTCCAAGGGATTCGCGGTAAGAGGTTTGCCCCTTGGACATACCTCTTACGCACGGATCAGGCCTCTTATGAAGTTCCATCGTAACCCCGTCTTATTCAAGGTGGCGGCTAAAGCCTGTGACAAGTAAATGAAAACAATGACAAACCCTTGACAGTTCCGTTTCAACCACTTGGTGAGAGGCTTCAGCCTGTCACGGCCTTGGCTTGTTCTGGCACGCCTGCGCTTCAATCAAGTTGTAGTGATTGCTACAAATTTCGCTCCAGAGCGGCGCTCAGACGCACCAGTCCATCACCAGGATCCGCGACCCACCATGAATAAGACGGGGTAACTACTCAGGTCATCTTTGAAATCCATCATCTCTGCGTTAAAAAATGGTCATTTACGCTTGCAAACTCACATTTCCCGCCTTGATCTGACGGGGTTCAGAGGCAATCTGAGCAGTTACACTTGATTTTGGCTACTCGTTGAATAGTTACGATTTCTTCGTATGCCGCTTTTTGTCATTCAACCGTGATATCCGTAGCTGCTGTCCCGCGACTCTGGCTTTTTTGAGATCGCGGAATATTTCCGAGGGCATGCCAATGGGCAGATCTACCGTCGAGTAGTCATCGAAGATATTGACGTGGTTGATGTATTTTCCTTCCAGACCACCTTCATTGGCAATGGCGCCAACGATATTGCCCGGCTTTACTCCATGAACCCGCCCCACTTCAAGGCGAAAACGCTCCATCCCCTTGGCCGGTGGCTCCAGGTTTGCCGGTGCGCGCCGTTCCTCACTGTCACGTCGGGGTTTGCGTTTCTCCTTCTGGTAACCTTCCCTGGAGGATGATTGGCGCTCCGATTTGTCTCTTGGCTTGCGAAACTTTTCATTCTTCTTGTCCAGCAGCAGAGGTGTATCGCCCTGGGCCAGTTTGGCGAGGGCTGCGGCAATATCTGTAGCGGAGACGTTGTGTTCTACTTCGTACTGGGCAATCAGGTTGAGATAGTCATCGAGTCCGCCCGCTGCCAGCGTATCGGTGATCTTCTGCTTGAATCGTGCACTGCGCTTGGAGTTGACGTCTTCGGTAGAGGGCAATTCACATAGTTGGATCTTTTGCTGGGTTGCCTTTTCTATGGAATACAGCATCCGTTTTTCGCGCGGTGCGATGAACAGCAGGGCTTCTCCCTTGCGGCCGGCACGACCGGTACGGCCAATACGGTGGATGTAGGCTTCGGTGTCGTAGGGGACATCGTAATTGATGACATGGGTAATTCGCTCGACATCGAGTCCACGTGCGGCCACATCGGTAGCGACAAGGATATCGATATCGCCCTTCTTGAGCCGATCGATGGTTCGCTCCCGCTGGTTCTGCGGAATATCGCCATTCAGGGGTGCTGCCGCATAACCGCGCGCTTCTAGCTTTTCTGCAAGCTCGACAGTAGTGGCCTTGGTGCGAACGAAGATGATGATGCCATCGAAGGTCTCCACCTCCAGAATCCGCGTCAGTGCATCGAGTTTGTGATACCCGCTGACGACCCAGTAGCGTTGCTTGATAGTGCTGGCCGTGGCCGTTTTCTGCTTGATGGCGACCAGCTCGGGTTCCTGCAGATAGCGCTGGGCAATCTTCTTGATTTCACGTGGCATGGTGGCGGAAAAGAGTGCGATCTGGCGTTTTTCCGGCAGCTCTCCAAGAATCCATTCGACATCGTCGAGAAAGCCCATCCGCAGCATTTCGTCTGCTTCGTCGAGTACCAGAAAGCGCAATGATTTCAGATTCAGGGTGCCGCGGCGCATGTGGTCCATGACGCGTCCGGGCGTGCCCACAATGACGTGAGGCCCGCGCTTCAATTGTCGTAGCTGGCCACCATAATCCTGTCCTCCATAAATGGGGAGGACGTGGAAACCCTTGATATGGCGGGCGTAGTGTTGAAAGGCTTCAGCAACCTGAATGGCCAGCTCCCGCGTGGGTGCGAGTATCATGGCTTGCGGGGTACGCAGCGAGACATCGATCATCGTCAGCAGTGGCAATGCAAATGCCGCTGTTTTTCCCGTCCCGGTCTGTGCCTGACCAAGCACGTCCCGGCCATTGAGAATATGAGGGATGGTGGCTGCCTGAATGGGGGTGGGGGCTTCGTAGCCAACCTCGTCAAGTGCCTGAATGAGTTGGGGAATAAGGGAAAGATCGCGAAAGCTGATAGCTTCGCCATTATCGTCTGACATGTGGTAAATCCTGGAAAATAGAGAACTGGGTTGTTGCTGACTGGCTGCGTGTTCAGGAGAACCGGAGTGGAAATCCGGTGTTAGTTAACAGGCTGTTGAATCAGCCCCGATGAAGTCTTCATGGGTAAGGGTCATTAGTGTGGCAGGTTTTCAACCCGAATGTAGCGACGCACTATAGCACAGATCAGCCAAAGTATTGTGCTGATATTCGTTGTACACTATCGGTTCCTGCCCATTTCCTCATTAATTTTCCGCCATGCTTGAATATGTCTTCTTCAATGAACCCTTTACGATTCGGTTTATCGAGCGACTGGAAGGGTTGGGGCTACCCTGGGAGCGGGTGGTTGATCCGATTGAAGGCGATACGGTGATTCGTAT
>CAYTPO010000232.1:0-16756 GCA_964439815.1 uncultured Thiotrichales bacterium | reverse complement strand
ACCTCATCCGCCCAGCGCGAGTTGCATTTTTTACTCGCCTAAAAAATGCAACGCAAAAAATGACGCCCCCCAAGCGCCTGTTTCCGCTTATCGGCAGATGATGGTATTGGTGGCCAAGTCGGTTCAGCGAGATCATTGAGTCTTCAAGCCACTTCTACGGCGTCCTGTTGGGAGGGGCGGCGTATTACGCTGTCGCTAATACGCCCTACTTCAGCCGTAGGGCGCAATAGCGATAGCGTATTGCGCCCGAAGCTTGGATTAGGTAACTGGTACTACCTGTGGCTGAAGCTCGGTGTTTCTCAGCGTTCGTCTGATGGAAAGAGGGTTGCCAAATATCGTGAGGCGCTATTTTCGGCTGTGTATTCGCTGGCTGCTTTTTGCAGTGTTGTCTTGTCGAGTGGTGATTTCAGTGTGTTGAGGATGGCATTTGCCAGTGCGTTGGTATCCCCCATGGGTACGAGCGGTCCGTAGCGTCCATCCTGTAGTAGTTCGCGGGGGCCGCTGGGGCAGTCGGTGGCGACGACGGGTGTACCGAGTGCAATGGCTTCGGTGAGTACGTTGGGTGAGCCTTCCCAGCGGGATGACAGCACAAAGAGGTCGGCCTGTTGCATCCACGGGTAGGGGTTGGCGGTGAAGCCGGGCAGGTCGATGTGCTCTTCCAGTGCCAGCTGCCGGATTTGCTGGTTGAGTTCGTCGCGCAGGTTGCCTTCGCCGAGGATGATCAGTCGGACGGGCTGTGTCTGGTTGACGGTGTGGATGGCCTTGATCAGCGTGGCGAAGTCTTTCTGCACTGTCAGGCGCCCTGCTGCGAGAATGACGGGAAGATCCCGCTGCTGCATCCAGCGATGGCTGATCGTTTCAGCCGCCAGTTGGTGCAGTGTGGGCGTGATGACGGGATTGCGAATGACGGTGAAGGTGTGCTGAGGCAGGCCGGTAATACGGGCGGTATCGTCAGCGACACCCTGGGAGACGGCGACGATCCGATCGACACTGCGATAGCCTGTCTTGACCGGCCATTCTCGCAGCCAGCGCCGCAGCCCATGGCGATGTGCCATGGCTCCGGAGAGGTTGGTACCCAGTCGAATCACGATGCGCGTGGCGACCCCTGCCTTGCGGCGTGCCTTGATTGCGGCGCGCCCCGGTCTGTCCTTGGCGACCAGCATGGCTTCGGGTTGGGCTTGCCTGAGATAGCGTGCCAGTTCGCCAACCACGGTGGAGGAGTGTCGGGCCTTGAGATGAATCAGGTTGACGGTTTCCGGCAGATCCCGCAGATGGTCGCTGCTGGCCTTGAGCGCCAGCAGGTCAATATTGATGCCGCGCCGGGCAAACTCTCGTACCAGGTTCAGTACCATGCGTTCGACGCCACCCTGACCGGAGAAGGAGGTGAAGACGGTCAGGCGCTCGGGCTGTGGGCCGGTGTGGTTCACTGGTGTGCCACGGTCGTTGTGACAAAGGCTTCATAGGTGGTGGGCGTGCCGTCTGCACCCAGCAGATAGCGCGTTCGTGTGGGTTCGAAATCCTTGTTCAGGATGCTCCAGCGCGGCTGCTTCTCCGGAAAGTCGATCTGCATCAGGTCTGCCAGCGTATCGAACAGGTGCTGGGTGGAATAGGGCTGATGGCGGTTGTCCTGCAGCCGCTGCCAGTCGTCAGGACGTTGCTGGCGAAACTTGTCTGTGCACCAGACCATCATGGGTACTTCGGCCTCTGCCTGCTGCATTTTCGGAAAGCCGTGGCCGACTCGTCCGTTGTCTTCTCCCAGTACCTCGCCGTGATCGGCTACATAGATGGCGCAGCCGATATCGTTGGCTCTGGCCATCTGCGCTATCAATGTGTCGATAATGGAGTCACTGTAGCGCAGTGAATTGTCGTACGCGTTGATGATCTGATGCTGTGGTGTGGCCTGATCGTGTGCGTGGGGCGGCGTGCCCGTGAAGACCGAATACGCTTTGGGATACCGTTTGTCATAGGCTGCGTGACTACCCAGCAGGTGGATCACGGTGAAGTCGCTGCCCCGGGAAGTACGGATGATCTTCTGCAAGGGTTCCACAAGATTTTCATCGAGCGAGGTGGTATCCCAGTCGGTGTTGGTAAAGACGCAGTAATCGGCTTCACGACCGATGCTGCTGACTTCGGTATCGTGCTCGCCATAGCGCCCCTGGTTGGAGAGCCACTGGGTGCCAAAGCCCGCTTCGTGCGCCAGACCGATGATCGAGCCCTTGCGATAGAAGGCCTCGATATCCTCGGTCGTGGCGGGTGACAGCAGCATCTTGACGGCCCGCCGGGTCTGGTTGGCCGGACTGACTGCGTCGGTGAAGACCAGCAGGTTGTGACGTTTACTCAGCCGGGGGGTTGTGTTTCGCGGGTAGCCATAGAGCGACAGGTGATCGCGGCGGGCGGATTCTCCAAGGATGAGCAGATAGTGTTCCCGTTCCCTGAAGGGTGTGGCACGGCGGGCATTGAAATGGTGTGTCTGTCGATCAGCCAACAGGGTCTGCAGTTTGGTGGCTTCGTCGAAATAGTCGTACCCGGACTGCAGCACGGCCAGCGGCCAGGCATCGCGGCTGCTGCCTTTGGCAAGGTAATCGGCTATTGGGATAATAATGAGCAGAGCCGTGATGGCGGCGACCTTGCGGGATCGGGTTGGTGCTGTACCGCGGGGGAAGAACAGGATCAGCAATGCTGTCGTAATGGCGAAAATGCCAAGCAGCGGCAGCGTCGTTGGGGAGACGGAGAGGAAGAATTCGCTGGCCTCCCTGGGGTCGGTATCCAGAATCGAGCCAAATGCCCCGACTGACAGATGTGCGCCATAGTCGATCAGATGAATGATATCGATATAGGCCAGCAACCCGGCCAGCAGTGTGACGATCGCCAGCAGTACGGGTCGCCGTTGCAGCAGACGGACAATGCCCAGAAACAGCAAAACGGAGAGTAGCCAGGCGCTGGCGGCCTGGTCGTCGGGGTATTCGTAGAGGTGGATCAGGTTGGGAACCGCCAGCACAATGGCCAGTATCAGTTGCCAGAAGACTACTGCGTAGCGATGTGTTTCAGCCATGGTCGGCAAGCTCCGCAGCCTGGGCCTGTTGCAGCAGTATGGCCAGATTTGAGCCGGGCAGGGCTTGCCCCTTGTCCTGACGCCAGTTCAGCTTGTGCACAGGTGTTGTATCGTCCCTAAGAAAGGCGATTGAATCGGGCGTGGCGGGCGCATTCATGCCCAACGTGTTCTGCAAGTGTTCCGGTTGCGTGTCAGCCAGATGCTGGCGCTGCTGCCATACGGCGGTGAGTTGGGTGTCATCATCCAGCATCTTTTCAAACAGGTACATGTTGATGGGGTAGGGGTAGACCTTTACCCGGTCGAGCAGAAAGCGCGAAAACCAGAGGTTGTTGGATACCAGATTCCGCCTGCGCAAACTGGTCAGCTTGCGCAACAGTTGCCGTGACCAGTAGCCGGGCTGTCTGAATTCATGTTCCTGCCAGAATGTCATCATCGTGTTGTGCCATCCTTGTAATAGCTGGCTGTCCCTTGTACCGGCCAGAAACCAGTTGGTCATGACACGGTCGGGCTTGTTGCTGGAAAAGGCGAAAAAATGGTCGCTGTAATAATCGGGGAGCCAGGTATTGAGCGGCCTGTTGCAATAGAGCGTCGCATCCGCCCAGACACCGCCATGCTCATGCAACAGGTAGACTCGCAACCAGTCCGAACGCTGCTGCAGGGCCATGCCATCCTTCTGCCGCAACCACTGCAACTCGTGATTGTTAGCCAGGAAGCTCCCATCCAGCACTCTGACCTCCCACCCCGGATTCCTGCTCCGCCAGGAGTCGATACCTTTCCTGACCAGAAATGGTGCGGCGGCTTCGCCCTGATCCCAGTACATCCAGATCTGGCGGGGCAGTGCTTCGTACTGTGCGTTGTGAAAACGGTGACTCATCCGCTGACCAGGCTGTTTCCCGGGCGGCACTATATCACCGGTTGGTGCAGATCGCAGCCGTGTGTGCTGTGGTAAGCTGTGCCGCTTTGTTACAGCGGGGTGAACCGGAGAAATTCGTGCTGCGAAAACGGGTTGGCTGAATCCGGTGTTTTTGTGGCAGTGCTTTTTCAGTGGCGCGGATCCCCGACTGCTCTTGAACAGGAAAATGGTTGCAACTGATGTCAGATTTCCCCGTCTCATCGACAGGTCGTGGCGATGATTCCCGCTATGGTGCGTTGTTGGTGTTCAGCGGTTTCCTGCTAGTGCTCTATTTTGCATTGTCACCAGTCGTCCCTGGTGTCATTACCGGGGTGGCCGGGTTTATTGCCATTTTTTCTGCGGTTGTAGGGTGGCGAGGATTACGGTTATTGCCGCCGCAGAGTCGGTTGCTGTTTCTGGCTTTTGTGTTCTATGTGGTGGTTGCGCTGCTCAGCCTCTTCAACAATGAAAACTGGCAGGCAGCCGGTTGGCGGTTCGAAAAATATCATCCCTTTCTGTTTGCCATTCCGATCATGGGGTGGCTGGCGCTGCAACGGGAGCGTTTGCAGCACTGGCTGCTGGCTGCGATGATGGCCTCGGCTTTGGCCATTGTCGGGATAACGCTCTATCAGCAATTCTGGTTGTACGCCGAGCGGGTAGGTTATGGCACTGGGATCAATCCCAATATCTTTGGTCATGTCGGCTCGCTGGTGGCCTTAACGTTGCTGGGATTTGCGCTGTTTGGCCGCTTTGCAATGCTGTTGCGGCTGGGCTTGCTGCTGCTGGCGATGGGGGCGCTGTATGGTGTCTTCAGCACCGGTTCGCGTGGTGCTGTGCTGGCTTTTTTTGCCGGGATGCTGGCGCTGGTGTTTGCCAATCTGCTGCGTGGTGGTGTGACGCGGCGGCAATTGCTGATCATTCTGGCTGTCTGTCTGAGCGGGCTTCTTTTCTTTGCGATGGTGGTGCATTTTTCCGGATTCTGGCAGGCGCATTGGCAGCGGTTGCTGGAAGAGCCTGGCAGGTTTCTCAATGGTGATACCACCTATACCTCGGTGTCGGCGCGTGCGGTGTTGTGGATTTCCGGCTGGAAGACTGGCCTGGAACACCCATTTCTGGGTACCGGTATCGGTGATACGCAGTTGGATTTTGACCGTCTGATGGCGGCCGGGGCGTTGCCGCAGGTTCCCGATACCTCCGAGGCCATTCTGCACAACATCTTTTTCGACAGTTTTGCCTCGACCGGACTCATTGGCTTGTCATCCATGTTGCTGGCAATCTTTGTCATGCCGATGCGCTATTTCCTGCAAAGCCTCGGAGCCAGTCGGGCACAGGGCACCCAGGTAGCGGCGGCAATGGCTGGTATGGCGTTGCTGACCGACAATTTCGTTTTTGGTCTGACCAATTCCTGGCTGTATCTGCGTGGATTGCCATTTGTGCTGATACTGCTGCTTGCACTGCTGGTGTTGGCCGGGAGCAGGTTCGGGGATTCGTCGTCCCAGGAGCTTGTCCGAGAATAGGAGCCTACTGAGTCTGGGTGATCTACCGTTCACATAAAATGACAATGCTTGCCTGAAGCTATGGAATACGGGTGTTACACTGTGAGGTCAGTCACGAAACATCAACCATTCTGAGGGTAGAGGTAGACATATGAGTCTTGTTGGAACATTGGGTAAGGTCGCACTCGGCGCAATTGCAGCCAGAGGCATTGGCAAGATGATGAGCGGCAGCTCGAGCGGGGGCGGTGCCATGGGTGGTTTGCTGGGCAGCCTGCTGGGTGGCTCCGGTGGGGGCAGCGCGCTTTCGGGGTTGCTGGGCGGTGGCTCCAGTACAGGAAACGCCTTGTCCGGCCTGCTTGGCGGTGGTCAGCAGCAACAGGGCGGCGGTCTTGGTGGGCTTCTGGCAGGACTTACCGGCCAGCAGCAGTCTGGCGGTTCTTCTGCGGGTGGTCTTGGCGGCCTGCTCGATGCGTTGGGTGGTGGTACTTCCCAGCAGAGCGGGGGTATTGGTGCATTGCTGAATCAGGCACTTGCCGGTACTCCGGCAGATGAAATCCAGGCGACGGCCGATCAGGAAAAGGAAGCCGAGCTGATGCTTCGCGCCATGATTGCCGCAGCCAAGGCTGATGGAGAGATCGATGCCGAAGAGCAACGCAAACTCACCGAACATCTGGGTGATGTTTCACCTGAAGAAGCCGAGATCGTACGCCGGGAAATGCAGTCGCAGACCAGTCTTGAAGATTTGGTCAGAAGCGTTCCCAAGGGACTGGAGCAACAGGTTTACCTGATGTCACTGCTGGCAATCGATCTCGACTCGCAGGCCGAAGCGCAGTATCTGGACAAGTTGGCGAACGGGCTGGGCATTTCACATCAGCAGGCCAATGCGATCCATCAGCAGCTGGGTGTGCCAACGCTGTACGGTTGATTCGGAACGCCGGTTTCCATCCCGATCCTGTTGCCTGCCGTTTAACGGTTGGGCAAAGGAGGGGGGCGACGTGCCCGGCACTGCCGCCTTGAAAACCTGAGTTCGGGATTTTCTGCCGAACAACAAAAAGCCTGCATTCCTGCAGGCTTTTTTATTCTTTGCAAATTTACCAGGCTGCCTACTTCACCTTCTCGATATAGGCGTAGGCTGAATGATTGTGAATGGACTCGAAGTTCTCCGATTCCAATGCGTAGGCGGCGATACGATCGTCGTCGTTGAGTTTGGCGGCGATGTCGCGAATGAGGTCTTCCACGAATTTCGGATTGTCGTAGGCGCGTTCGGTGACGTATTTTTCATCCGGACGTTTGAGCAGACTGTAGAGTTCGCAGGAGGCCTGCTCCTCGACCATGTCGATGATGTCTTCCACCCACATGAATTTGGACAGCTTGGCGTTGACAGTGATGTGCGAGCGCTGGTTGTGGGCGCCGTAGTCCGAGATTTTCTTGGAGCAGGGGCAGAGGCTGGTGACCGGGACGACGACCTTGATGGAGGATGATGCCTGGTTGTCGTGGATCTCGCCAATCAGTGTCACGTCATAATCCATCAGGCTGTTGACGCCGGAGACCGGAGCCGTCTTGTTGATGAAGTAGGGAAAGGTCATTTCGACATGCCCCGACTGCGCTTCCAGCTTTTCACTGATTTCATGCAGCATGGCGTGAAAGGTGTCGACGGTGATTTCGCGCTCGTGATTGTTGAGAATCTCGACAAAGCGTGACATGTGCGTGCCCTTGAAATTGTGCGGCAGGTTGACGTACATGTTGAACTCGGCAACGGTGTGCTGTTCGCCTCCTGTGCGCTCACCGATTCTCACCGGGTGTTTGATGCCCTTGATGCCAACCTTGTCGATCGGAATCTGGCGGCTGTCTGCGGATCCTTGTACGTCAGGTATCTGACATTGCGGCGTGGCCATGTTGATTACTCTTGATCTTGGGAGTAGCGGACGCAGGCGCGCTCTGTTTCCCAGAGCGTGATGGCCGCGACGCGAATGTGTTCGGAATTCAATCGGGCGGAGAGTTCGTCAAAGAAATACTCGGCAATGTGTTCTGCGGTTGGATTCCTTTCCGTAAATGGCTCCAGGTCGTTGAGATAGCGGTGATCGAGCCTGGCGGCGATTTCCCGGGTTGCCTTCTTGATGTCCTTGAAGTCGATGGCCATGCCGATGCTGTCCAGCTGCGTGGCCTCCACTTCGGCTTCTACCTTCCAGTTGTGGCCGTGCATCCGGCTGCACGCGCCGGGGTAGTCGCGCAGCGTGTGGGCAGCAGCGAAATCGGCGATAACTTTGAGGGTAAAGAGAGAGGGCATCAGCGGACAGTGGTGAAAATTTAGCGGGATGCTATCTGAGCCGCCATGGGAATGCAATTTCCCATCTGAAAGTGCGTGCAAATGCGATGATGGATACCCGTGGCGTCAAGACCGGCCTCGCTGAGCAGCTCCTCGCGGCTGCCATGCTCCTGAAACAGGTCAGGCAGGCCGAGATTGAGCGTCGGGACAACAATATTTTCCCGGTTGAGAAATTCGCCGACTGCGCTGCCCGCGCCCCCCATGATGCTGCTGTCCTCAATGGTCACGAGCTTTGCATGATTGTCGGCCAGTGCTCTGACCAACGCCTCGTCCAATGGTTTGATGAAGCGCATGTTGGCGACGGTGGCATCGAGCTTTTCACCCACCTCCAGTGCAGCAGCCAGCGGTGCGCCGAATACCAGTAATGCGGTATCGCTGCTACCCTGGCGCATGATCTCTCCCTTGCCGATGGGCAGGGTTTGCAGATCCGTGCCGGGAATTGTGCCACGACCGGCGCCACGGGGGTATCTGACGGCTGCGGGGCCATCGTGCTGAAAACCGGTGGAGAGCATCATGCGGCATTCGGCTTCATCACTGGGCGCCATGATGACCATATTGGGTATGCAGCGCAGGAAGGCGGTATCAAAACTGCCGGAGTGTGTGGGGCCGTCGGGGCCAACCAGTCCGGCGCGGTCGATGGCCAGCAATACTGGCAGTTTTTGCAGCGCGATATCGTGAACCAGCTGGTCATAGGCGCGTTGCAGAAAGGTGGAGTAGATGGCGACCACGGGTTTCATGCCTTGGCAAGCCATGCCGGCGGCCAGCGTCAGGGCGTGTTGTTCGGCAATGGCGACATCGAAATAGCGTTCCGGATAACGCTCGGAGAACTCGACCAGCCCCGAGCCTTCCCGCATCGCGGGGGTGATCCCCAGCAGACGATCATCTGCGGCCGCCTGGTCGCAGAGCCAATCGCCGAAGACTTCGGTATAGGTCTTGGGGGAAGGTGTTGTGCTGGTAGTGACACCGGCGTGGCGATCGAACTGGCCGACACCGTGGTAGCGCACCGGCTCGCGCTCGGCGTGATGGTAGCCCTTGCCCTTGCGGGTGACGGCATGCAGCAGCACGGGGCCATGCATGTTATGGATATTTTTCAGTGTCTTGAGCAGTGCGTGGATGTCATGGCCATCGACCGGGCCGATGTAGTTGAAGCCCAGCTCCTCGAAGAGCGTGCCGGGCATGACCATCCCCTTCATGTGTTCCTCGGCGCGACGGGCAAACTCCTCTACCGGAGGAAGGTGCTTCAGCAGACGCTTGCTCTCTTCACGCATTGTGCTGTAGAGCCGGCTGGAGAGTACGCTGGTGAAATAGTTGGACAGGCCGCCGACGTTGGGCGAAATCGACATGTCGTTGTCATTGAGGATGACCAGCAGATCTTCCTTGATATCACCCGCGTGGTTCAGCGCCTCGAACGCCATGCCGGCCGTCATTGCACCATCGCCGATCACGGCAATGGTCTTCTGCTGTTTGCCACGAGCGCGCGCTGCGATGGCCATGCCCAGTGCAGCACCGATCGAGGTACTGGAATGGCCGACGCCAAAACTGTCGTATTCACTCTCCTCGATCTTCGGAAATCCCGCCAGCCCGCCACGCTGCCGAATGGTCTGCAGCAGATCGCGCCGCCCGGTCAACACCTTGTGGGGATAGCACTGGTGGCCGACATCCCAGATCAGCGGGTCGGTCGGGGTATTGTAGATATAGTGCAGCGCAATCGTGAGCTCGACAACGCCGAGGCCGGACGCCAAGTGTCCCCCGGTCTGGGAGACGGATTCCAGAATGAACTCTCGCAGCTCGGTAGCCAGTGCCGGAAGCCGGGACTCGGGGATCTTGCGCAGATCGGCCGGGGAGTCAATCTTGGAGAGCAGTGGGTAACTCACAATATGCAGATGGGAATATAAGGAATAAAAGCGACAGTATCGACCGATGGGTGCAAGAAAACAAGTAACTGCTCAGTCAGTAGTTAAAAACCAACGTGACTACTCAGTAAGTAGTTCTCATAAGCAGTTGCAAACCAACAGCTCTATTTGATCCGCTCGACAATGTAGTTGGCGATATCCCTGAGAACCGCAGCCTCATTGCCAAAGTCCGCCAGTGCATCGAGTGCTTCCTGATGTAGTTCGCGCAGTTTGTCGCGTGATTCCCTGATGCCGATGATGTCCGGGAAGGTGGGTTTCCCCAGTGCCTGGTCGGCGCCGCTCTGTTTCCCGAGCGTTTCGGTGTCGCCTTCGATATCGAGTATGTCGTCGCGGATCTGGAAGGCGAGGCCGATGCATTCGGCGTAGCGGTTGAGTCCTTTGGCCCTGGCGGCTTCGAGATCTGGGTTGTTCATTGCAGCCATGTTGACGGCGGCGCGAATCAGTTCTCCGGTCTTGTAGATGTGCATCTCTTCGAGTTCGACCAGGGTCAGTTTCTTGCCTACGGAGTCGAGGTCGATGGCCTGACCGCCGGCCATGCCCTGGTAACCCGCTGCGGTTGCCATGGTGGCGATCATGTTCAGGCGAATTCCCGAATCGCTGGTCATGTCGGGATCGGTGGCGAGAATCCTGAAAGCCAGTGCCTGCAGCGCATCCCCGGCGAGAACGGCGGTGGCCAGGCCATAGGCCTTGTGGCAGGTGGGTTTGCCGCGGCGCAGGTCGTCGTCATCCATGCAGGGCAGGTCGTCATGGATCAGTGAATAGACGTGGATCATTTCGACTGCGCAGGCCGGGCCGTCGAGTTCGTCGAGATTCTGGTGGGTGGCGAGGCCGGTGGCGTACATCAGCAAGGGCCGTATGCGTTTGCCGCCATCCAGGGTGCTGTAACGCATGGCCTGGTGAAAATTGCGGTTGTAGCGGCTGGGCCGGGGCAGCCAGTGTGCCAGTCGGTCTTCGATGCGGGCCAGCCATGTGGGCATGACTTCCTGCAGGTTGGTATTGTTGTTATTCGTCATCGCCGTTCTTGTTGAATGCTGTGAGGGTGCCCTTGCCGGTGAGAATCCTGACACGTTGTTCGGCCTCTTCGAGTAGAGTCTGACATTGCTGCGTCAGCGCCATGCCCTGCTCGAACTCCTTGAGGGATTCTTCCAGTGTCAGGTCGCCGCTTTCCATGCGCTCGACCAGCTTTTCCAGGGCTTCCATGGATTGTTCGAAATCCGGTTTGGGTTCGGCTTTTTTTCGGGGCATGGAGGGAAAACCTGTGTCGCTGTGGAAAAGATTGCAGTAACTACTCAGCGAGTAGTTCACATAAACCGTAGCTGAGTAGTTACAGATTGCAACGCTACTTGAGATGGCCGACAGGGTCAATTCCGTGATTGGGTCAAAACCTCAGAGGATGTGGTGCCGGGTTGACACGACGAATGGTTCTGCTAAATTACTTCACACGTTTAGACTTGTTCTAAAAAGTCGCCCCTCGGGGTTTCGTTAGTGATCCATATTCATCCCATACAGGAGAAAAAGCACGATGGAATTGAAAGGCAGCAAGACCGAACAAAGCCTGAAGGACGCATTTGCCGGTGAGTCTCAGGCGAACCGCCGCTATCTCTATTTCGCAGCAAAAGCCGACGTCGAAGGTTACAACGATATCTCAGCGGTTTTCCGCTCCACTGCAGAAGGTGAAACCGGCCACGCTCACGGCCATCTGGAGTATCTGGAAGCTTCCGGTGATCCGGCAACGGGCCTGCCCATTGGTGGCACAGCCGACAACCTCAAGGCGGCGATTGCCGGTGAGACTCACGAGTACACCGACATGTATCCCGGCATGGCCAAGACTGCTCGTGAAGAGGGTTTTGACGAGATTGCCGACTGGTTCGAGACCCTGGCCAAGGCTGAGCGTTCTCATGCCAACCGTTTCCAGAAAGCTCTGGATTCCATGGAGTGATTCTCCGGCAGGTGGGAGTGCAATAGCCTCCTGCCTGCATTCTGATTTCGCATCTGCCGGCAACGGGGGATGTCAACACCTAACCCCGAATGGCTACTCTGGTGAGTAGTTTACTGGGAGGCTGTGTCCCCGAATCCGAGGCTCAACCGTAGTTACCCCTTGTCAGTTTTAGTTGAGGAGATCGTCATGTCCCAGTCCGGTGGAGGATACCGAGAAGGTAGTCTGGAAGCGCCTACGCGCCATCCGATTGATTGGAAGAACCCCGAGTTCTATAACGAGGCGTCGCTGTTCCGGGAGTTGGAGCGTGTTTTCGATATCTGTCATGGCTGTCGCCGCTGCGTCAGTCTGTGCAACTCCTTTCCGACGTTGTTCGATCTGGTGGATGAATCCTCCACGATGGAAGTGGATGGCGTTGCCAAGTCCGATTACTGGAAGGTGGTCGATCATTGCTACCTCTGTGATCTGTGCTATCTGACCAAGTGCCCCTATGTGCCAACACATGAATGGAATGTGGACTACCCACATCTGATGCTGCGTGCCAAGGTAATCAAGCATAAGAAGGGCAAGGACAGTTTGCGTGACAAGGTGCTGAGCGCAACGGATCAGGTAGGTCAGCTGGCTGGTATTCCGGTGATTTCCGGTCTGGTCAATACGATGAACAGGAACAAGTTGTTCCGCAAGCAGCTCGACAAATTCTTGGGGATACACCAGAACGCTGTTTTGCCCGAGTATCACGGCAATTCGGCGCGCAAGCGGCTGGCAGGGCATCGCTCGACCCATAGCGCCATGCCGGCGGGACGTACCCAGGGCAAGGTTGCGCTGTTTACCACCTGTTATGGCAATCGTAACCAGCCCGAACTGGCTGAAGACCTGGTCGCCGTGTTCGAGCACAACGGTATTCCGGTTGCGCTGGTGGAGAAGGAGCGCTGCTGCGGTATGCCGAAGCTGGAGCTGGGTGATCTCGATGCCGTCGATGAGGCGAAGAACGTGAACATCCCGGCGATGATCAAGGCGATCGATGCGGGACAGGATATTGTGGCGCCCATTCCCTCCTGTGTACTGATGTTCAAGCAGGAGCTGCCGCTGATGTACCCCGATGATGCCGATGTAGCGCGGGTACGGGATCATATCTTCGATCCCTTCGAATACCTGATGCTGCGCGACAAGGAGGGCTTGATGAATACCGAATTCAAGCAGGCGTTGGGCAGGATCAGCTATCACGCGGCCTGCCATCTGCGGGTGCAGAAGATCGGGCTGAAGACCCGTGACCTGCTGAAGAAGATTCCCGATACCGAAGTCGATGTGATCGAGCGCTGCTCCGGCCATGATGGCACCTATGCGGTCAAGTCGGAGTTCCACGATATTTCCATGAAGATCTGCCGGCCTGTGTTCAACAAGGTGAAGAAGGATCAGCCGGACCACTATTCCAGCGATTGTCCGATGGCGGGCGAGCAGATTGCCCATGGTGTCGATAATGGTTCCCGTGCGGAACATCCCCTGCACTTGCTGCGCAAGGCCTATGGCATTTAACCTGGTACTGAATGATGCAACTGACCCGACAAGACTTGTTATCCCTGGAAGCCTATTCCGAACAGCGTGATGGTTTTCGTCGCAAGGCGATGGAAGAGAAGAAGATCCGCGTAATTCCGGTTGGCCCCGATGTGACCATGCATTTCGAGAATCGCTTTCTGGTGCAATACCAGATTCAGGAGATGCTGCGTATCGAGAAGATCTTCGATGCCGAGGGAATCGAGGACGAACTTGCCACCTATAATCCGATGGTGCCCGAGGGCAGCAACTGGAAGGTGACGCAGATGATCGAATATGTCGATCCCGAGGTGCGTGCCGTCGAGCTGGCGCGGCTGATCGGCATCGACCGCAAGACCTGGGTGCAGGTGGGTGAACATGATCGCGTCTATGCAATATCGGATGAGGATCTGGAGCGCGAGACCGAGGAGAAGACCTCCAGCGTTCACTTCATGCGGTTTGAACTGAGTGAGGCGATGGTGGCTGACGCGAAAGCCGGTGCCCCCATCCAGGTGGGAATCGACCACGAGAACTACCTGCACCAGGTTACCGTTGATGCGCGTGCGCGTGAGAGTCTGGTAGCGGATCTGTCCTGATCCGTTTCAATACCGCTGCGGTTCATTGCGCTATTATGTCGACTCCTCTGATAGCGCAATGGATTGGTCATGAGCTTTCTGCAACGAATCGAAGTGTGTAACCGCTTCGAACTGTCCCGATATATTCCGTTTCTGATCGATGATGTCCCGCATGGTTGGGTATTGCCCGATTTTGCGCTGCTGTTGCGTGAATGGCCCGAAGTGTTCTTTGTTACGGCAGAAGCGATTACCCTGCATCCCGATCTGGCTGATTACCAGAGTCGTACCGAAGCCGTGGATGCTGTGGTTCGGCAGCTTGCAGCGCGGGGTGTCATTCAAGGCTGGCGCAATGAGCGTTATCCGGTCACGCTGAATTACGATGAGCCCGCTGCTTTCGAGATCGAGCGGGCAGCCGTACCGCATTTCGGTTTTCGTGCCTACGGGGTTCATGTCAATGGTTTGGTGCGGCAGGATGACGATGTGCTGGTCTGGATTGGGCAGCGAGCTGCCGACAAAGCCACGTTTCCCGGAATGCTCGATCATCTGGCGGCTGGTGGGCAGCCGGTAGGTATCAGCCGTCTCGACAATGTAATCAAGGAATGTGGTGAGGAGGCCGGGGTGCCACCGCACCTGGCGGCTGAAGCGACCTACATCCGTGATATCCGCTATTGCTGTGACTCGAGGAGCGGCTTGAAGCCGGATACGATCTCGGTCTTCGATCTCTATCTGCCAGCGTCCTTTACCCCGCAGAATACCGATGGCGAGATGGCCTCGTTCTCGCTGTGGACAATGGATGAGATTGCCGATGTCGTGGCAAATAGCGAGCGATTCAAGCCAAACTGCAATCTGGTACTGATCGACTTGCTGCTGCGATATGGAAAGTTGAGCGCAGAAGCCGGGCTTTCTCGCAAGATAGCGGAGGCTCTGGCGCAGAACCTGTTGCCTTGATGAGCAGCCATTCATGCACAGATGTCTGAGGCATCCTCGCCATAATGTTGGTCCCGAATGGACTACTAACCGCCTGTATTCGTAGGCTGTTTCACATTTCTGCCGTTCAGTTTCATCCGGAAACGCCAAAACCGGAGCCTCATAACATACCTGCCATACCATTTCAGCAATGATTGTTGCCATCACAGGGCTACAGACGAGTGGGGTGGACAACAATGTTGCAGAAATGGATTGCGGGAATCTCGCTCGCGGTATTGGGAGCCGGGCTGGCGCAAGCAGAATATTGTGAGGTGCCTCCCGACCAGGTATTGAGTTCGATCGTCCGTATCGAAGGTGAGAATACGGAAGGAAGCGGCATTGTCGTAGCGCCCGATCGCGTGATTACCGCGGCGCATGTTGTCATGAATATCAGCAACCCCATGGTGCGCATCAATGGTGTGCAGCGTCCCGCCACCGTAATGTTTGTTAATCAGAGCAAGGATTTCGCGTTGCTGGAAGTCAGTACCGGTGGGCGTTATGTGATTCCGCTGCGTCAGATGCCTCTGGAAGAGGCAGACACTGTCTGGGCGGTGGGTTTTCCGCTGGGTGGCGAGCAGGTTGTCAATCAGGGTGAGTATGAAGGGCTGATCGAAGACGGCACACTTCATACCACCGCATCGGTGGATCACGGCCAATCGGGTGGTGGGCTGATTTCCTGTGAGCAGGGCCGCCATGTTCTGGCTGGCATGACAACCGGCTTTGGTGCCATCAGGGCCGGGGGTGAAGTCATTCGTCTGGATGACTATTCCGTATCGCTCTCTTCGATGGATATTGCCCCGTTGATGCAGGCTGATCAGTACCAGGCAGTGGCTTATGTCGGTACCTATGAGCAACCTGAGGTGAGGGAACCCTACTATGAAGAGTACATTCCCGAAGCAACCATGGCCGGCTTCAATGATGACAACTACGACCCGACTGCGTTGTCGAAGCTGGGGAGTGCCGAGTTCTTCCCCTATTTGTATTACGAAGAGCATCCCTGATACGAACCGGGAATTGCTTGTAACTGCCTCTGGCCTCGTGCTGGAGGCAGGGGCATATCCACCCGCTTTCCAGCTCGGGTAACGCCCTTTCTCATTATTCCGCTATAATCCCCCGATTCAATTCAATTTCAGGATTTAGTGGACTCCACATGTCGAAAAAACACGTCAATAAAGTTGTGCTGGCCTACTCCGGAGGGCTGGATACTTCGGTCATCGTCAAGTGGCTGCAGGAAGAATACCAGTGCGAGGTCGTGACGTTCACGGCTGATATCGGCCAAGGAGAAGAGGTGGAGCCTGCCCGTGCCAAGGCCGAGGCCATGGGTATCAAGGAAATCTATATCGAGGATCTGACCGAGGAATTCGTCAGGGACTATGTCTACCCGATGTTTCGCGCCAATGCCATCTATGAGGGCGAATACCTGCTGGGCACCTCGATTGCGCGTCCACTGATCTCCAAGCGGTTGGTCGAGATCGCCAATGAAACCGGTGCCGATGCCATTTCCCACGGTGCAACCGGCAAGGGCAACGACCAGATCCGGTTTGAACTGGGTGCCTATGCGCTGAAGCCCGGTATCCAGATCATTGCACCCTGGCGAGAATGGGATCTCAGCTCCCGCGAGTCGCTGCTGGCCTACTGTGATCGGCACGGGATAGCTGTGGAGCAGAAGCGTGGCAAGAAATCTCCCTATTCGATGGATGCCAACCTGTTGCACATCTCCTATGAAGGTGGCCCACTGGAAGATCCCTGGCACGAGGCTGATGAGGATATGTGGAAATGGACGGTGTCTCCGGAAAACGCGCCGGATGAACCCACTTATATCGAGCTGGCCTATGAGAAGGGCGATGTGGTTTCCATCAATGGTGAGTCCATGACGCCGGCTGGAGTGCTGGCCAGGCTGAACAAACTGGCGGGTGACAATGGGATCGGTCGCATCGATATCATGGAGAACCGCTACGTTGGCATGAAATCCCGTGGCTGTTACGAGACGCCGGGCGGTACCGTGCTGCTCAAGGCACATCGGGCCATGGAGTCCATTACGCTGGATCGCGAGGCGGCCCACCTGAAGGA
>CAYTPO010000231.1:0-5793 GCA_964439815.1 uncultured Thiotrichales bacterium | reverse complement strand
AGCAGAGGGACTCGTGGAATCCACAGCCGGTGCCGCCGGCTCCCGCAGAAATATTTTCGGGTAGAGCAGCACATCTCCCGCTGCATTGCGCTTGACCTCCCACCCCTTGCCCTGCAACGTGGACTCCAGTTGATTCAGATTGCCAGCATCGATTGTCGTTGATTTGTCACCGGCATTTCGGGTCTGGCTGTTCTGCGCCTCCTTGGTGGCAGATTGCCCCGCCATCGGGTAGACCAGCAGATCACCATTCTTATCCTCCTCCACTCGCCAACCCCGCTGGCGCAACGCCTCCTTCAACGGCCCCATATTGCCCTGCGCTATCTCGGCGTCCGTTACCGTTTCCGCCCACCCAACCGGGATGCACAGCATTACCGACAGGGAAATCCCCGCTAAAACTCTTGATCCACGCATTGATTGCTCTCCTCCTTCCAGATTCATCCGGTTGGTGAACCGGTCATTTCACAGATTCCCTCGCTACCGAGGATTAAAGGTTTGATTTGTAGGTAACTACTCAGCAAGTAGTTCACACAAGCAGTAGCTGCAATAAATGCGCCAATAGAGAGATCCGGTGGCGACAACACAGGCTGCCAACCCGGATTGACCCATCAGAGGGGGAATATCGAGGAATGTCAGGGGAAAAGGGAACCCCGAACAGGATTTTCGGGGGTTGAGCGAGCAGAGAGGCAGCGTTTTGGAACTGACCGGATGAGCTGGGCGAACAATCCTCTGCCAAAATGGCAGAGGGGCTCAGCAGTTGATTCGTTACTGCCGAAACGTCCAGTAACGCTTGCCGTCCTTTTCGGCAGCACCCAGACCAAAACGATTGTCGGCGCGTTGCCCGGTTTGCAGCAGGCTGAAGATATCCTCCATCACCCGACGATCTTCGGCAAAATAGGAGTGCCCCAGCAAGCCACTAGAGATGGAGCTGGCATCGACAGTTTCGACACCGTTGACGATGACGAGGCCTTCACCGGCATCACCGGCGCGCGGGTAGCCATTGAACGCCTTGGAGGCCATCAATGCACGGTCGTTGGATGAGGCGTAGAGGGTGATGTGGATTCCGGTACGTGCCAGCCGGGGGGCCATATTGCGGCGGAAGACATCGGCATCGATATCGGGTGCAATCATGATCATCTCGCGAATCTTGTCGAGATCCACCGGTATCCGGTCGCTGGCCAGAGCGGTAATGGCACTGCCCAGAATACGGTTACCCATGCTGTGGGCGATCAGATAGATGTCCTGCGCAGGGATCTTGTCCAGCATGGCGTTGAGCAGGGTCAGAAAGTGGCTCGATGCCCATTCGGCATTGGTGCTGTCCACCGAGTAACCGGTCAGGCTACCGCGTGATGGCCAGCTGAACAGAATGACAGGACCACGGAACTTCAGATCCGTCGCAAACTGCGCCAGCACACGCGCACCCTCCTTAAAATCCACATTGTAGCCATGGACGAATATCATCACCTTGCCTTCCGGTGAGCGTTCTACTGCATCGATCAGCCGTTGCGTGAACTCATCGGTATTGAGTGTATTGACCGACTTCAGTTTGATGTGCTTGTGCTCATCAGGCGACCACTGGAACTTGAACAGCGAAGGCTCCTCATGACGCCCCATCAGATGACCTGGCGGAATGCCCACCTTGGCGACGCCAAAGCTGAGATCCCCACGTTCGGCCCCAAAGTAGCTGCTGCCGGCCACGGGCGCGCGATCCGTGGCAAAGAACACCTCCACCTCACTGGGCGCTGGTCCCTCTTCCCGAACCATGCGTGTTCCACCGCCACCCAATGTCAGGCAGCCCGTCAGCAGGAGCATCAGGGTAAACAGTCCAAGGCTATTGATAATTCTCAAATTTCTGTAACTCTTAATATTTGGCATTGTCTTATACTATCGCGTTCTGCAGGAAAAGTTCATGCGTGACTACTCATCTCGCCCCTGAAACCGGCCATTTCCACATTACGAAATGTTCATTTTACCGGTACAAAATCCGATACAGACGGTATCTCGGCACCTGCAAATGCCTGGTGTAACGTATACTGGCCACTCCACCACCAAACCGATACCACCATGCCTCAGATTATCTACCCTTCAGGCTGTATTGCCATCAGTTGCCTGCTCCCCTGGGCCACAGCCCTTGCCGATATCAGCCAGACCACGGCGCCCGACAGCGGCCTGAAACGCTGGACGCTCACCCAGGGGGCACTTGAACTGCAACTGGTGCAACGGCTGCCCGATCAGACCCGGGCATTCTTCCTGGCTCGCGGCTTTCCCGCCGCAACAGCCGATGCCATTGCCCGTTCCTGTGTTTTCCAGACGATCGCCAGGAATACGGCATCCACAGAGGCACCTTCATCCGTTACTATTGATCTGAACGCATGGCAAATCATCCATGACGGCAAGACCAAACCCGTCAAACTCAAGGAAATATGGGATCAGACATGGGGCAACGCGGTGCCATCCGCAGCCAGACTGGCCTTTCGCTGGGCCACCTTTCCCACGCTGCAGACCTTTGAGCCTGCGCAGGACTATAACTGGGGCATGATCAGCTTTGGACCTCCCCCCGGCGAAACCATTGACATCAAGGTGATCTGGCATGAAAACCAGAACCGGAAATCGGCAGTGATCCAGGCGGTCACCTGCCCCACCGACCTGTAAATACGAGCACTACACCATGAAAAGAACACTGACAACGCTTCTGCTCCTGATGCTGGTTACCGCATCTTCCCTTGGCCTGGCTGCAAGAACCGCCATCACCCATATCAAGGAGAAACCCGAAGCCCCGGGGTTCATCCTCAAGGATATGGACGGCAACAAGTATTCACAGGATTCCTTTGCCGGCATGCCAGTCATCATCAACTTCTGGGCCACCTGGTGCCCGCCCTGCCGCGCGGAGCTGCCCGCCATGAACCGCGCCTGGGCCAAGGTCAAGGACAAGGGCGTGGCGATGATTGCAGTCAACGTCGGAGAGGATGAGGACACCATTTTTTCCTTTCAGGCCGACTATCCCATCGACTTCACCATCCTGCTCGACCAGGACGGCAAGACTATCAAGCGCTGGCCGGTACGCGGCCTGCCAACCACGTTTGTACTCGACCCGCAGGGAAGACTCGTTTACCGTGCCGTGGGCGGCCGCGACTGGGATGACGATGCGCTGCTGCAAAAGGTGCTCGATTTGAGGATCAAACCGGAAGAGTAATCGATCACTTCAGCGCAAAGCAGTCCAGATCATCGGCAAAGGTAACAGGGCCGATATGGGATCTGCGAATAATCGAAGTTGTCTCCTGCTCTCTGCCTAGGAGGCTGTCCGAGAATAGGGAGCCTGCTGCGGAAAAGCCATTTTGGCCCTTTTTCCCCCTGATTTTCGTCAAATATAGCCAATATTCTCCTCAAATCAGTGAAAAAAATGGCCTAAAATGGCTTTCCCTCGCTACGACTACTATTCTCGGACAGCCTCCCAGTGTTCGCAGCATTCGATGTGATAGCACGAGGCGCCTGACCCCCGCCTTTTTTGCAATTGTTCCGATGACCGAAGGGGGCATATGCAGTTTGGCAGCAACCCCCCTGGGTGCAAGTAATTCCCCTAAGTACCCGTACGGCACCAATAAACATATGTTTATTGTGGTATTACGAATGCCTGCTAATTTTTAAAGGGTTGTTGAAAAAACCTCCCTTTCATCAGTCGGTGGGTTTTTTCCACAACCTGTCAGGCAGGGTCTGCGCAAATATCTCGGAATTCTGATTTCTTGTCGGATGACACTGCCATCTACAACCAAAGAATCGAGACAGGGGATTGATCATGAAATTCTTATACTTGCCCGGTCGGGCATTGCTATTGCTTTCCTTGGCATTTCTGCTGCTGCCATTGGCAGGCATGGGTGCCGAAGTGGCTGTCAAACAGATCGATGCTGACAAGAAACTCCAGGGTGACTGCGTTGGCTGCCACATCAACGTAACGCCCGGAATCGTCAAACAACACCTCGGCAGCCCGCACGCCAATACCACGAATTCAGAGGATGAAGTGCTCTGCTCGGATTGTCATGGCGACAAACATACCGGGATGGAGGACTGGAAAAAAGCCTCCATGCCCACGGCAGATACCTGCGGCGAATGTCACAAGAAACAGGTACGCCAGCATACCGAAGGCAAGCACAACCTCGGCTGGATGGTAATGAAATCCCAGATTGCCTGGCACGGCCAGCCAGGTGCCATCACACAGCAGGGATATCGCGGCTGCTCAGGTTGCCACAAGATCGGTAAAAAGGGGCTGCTTGGTGTCACCGACGGTAATATGGAAGCAACGCTCAAATACGACGGTGGCAAAGAGGAGTCACAATACCGCTATGGCAATGTCCAGTGCGATGCCTGCCATACCCGCCACAGCTTCAAGAAATCCGAGGCCAGAGATCCCAGAGCCTGTTCAAATTGTCACATGGGTTTCGACCACCCGCAGTGGGAAATGTACTCCTCTGCCAAACATGGCGTGATCTGGGCCATTGAGGGTCATGAAGAGGGCGCGCGTGCACCCACCTGCCAGAACTGCCACATCATGGAGGGCGACCACGCAGTAAAAACCCCTTGGGGTTTTGTCGGCCTGCGCATTCCCACCAAGGAAAATGTGCTGGCCCTGATCAAGGTGGCCCCTGCACTGGAGCCGCAATTGACCAAACTGGCGGCTGCCCTGCCATCAGGCCACTATGTCGATCTGGACGACGACCCCGAATGGACACTCGACCGGGCACTCATCCTGCAGGCTGCCGGCGTGCTGGATTCGGATTTTCAACCAACCGAGCGTTTTACCGAGCTGGTGGTGCAGGCTCAGGTTGCCCGCGGCCCGGAAGACTTCAACGCCATCCGCAACAAGATGAAGGACAACTGCAACAAATGCCACGCCAGAGGCTTTGTCGACATGCACATGAAGGCATCGGATGAAATCCTCAAGGCGGCCGATCATGAATTTGCCAAAGCCATACGTGCCGTGATGGGACTCTATAAGGATGGCATTCTGGTAAAACCCAAGGACTGGAAATATGCGCCTGACCTGCTGCAATACTACGATGCCAAAACCAAGATCGAACAGGAGCTGTATCTGATCATGCTGGAATATCGTCAACGTACTTTCCAGGGAGCCTTTCACGCCAGCAACGACTATATGCACTGGTATGGCTGGGCACCCTTGAAAACCGCAGTGACAACAATTCTCGAAGAGGAGAAGCGTATGCGCGAAGAGCATGAAGCCAAAAAAGGCAGCAAAAAGAAATAGCGCACTAATTCAAACCAGTTGACACCTTTTCCCCCTGTTACGGCAGGGGGATTTTTTTTATCAGAAGCAAACTGCATCTCCCCAACCTTCCGCAGCAGGCATCAAGCCTCGAACCCTGGTCAGTGATATTATTCGTAGCATGCTCCACATAGACCACCCAAACGGGAATATGCCACCATGTTTCAAAATTGACTCTGCTGGACGGCATCGTTCAAAATTCCACTAACGAGCCGCTGTTCCCTGGATTCCGGCCTGCGCCGGAATGACGAGGAGTTGGGTGAAGCATTCCGGTATTCTCTATTGGAACGATGGTAGTACCAGTCGATAACCACGAAATACTACAGCGTCATCCCGGCGGAGGCCGGGATCCACAGACCACCCAAACTGGAATATACCACCATGTTTCAAAATTGACTCTGCTGGACGGTGCCGTTCTAAATTCCACTACCGGATCACTGTTCCCTAGATTCCGGCCTGCGCCGGAATGACGAGGGGTTGGGTGAAGCATTCCAGTATTCTCTATTGGAACGATGGTAGTA
>CAYTPO010000230.1:0-12846 GCA_964439815.1 uncultured Thiotrichales bacterium | reverse complement strand
GTTTTTTGCTGGTGATCTTGGGCAGAGAATATTCCAGACCCCGTTTTCCTGGAAATCACTCGGTGTCGATGTTCGCGGCCGTTCTCGTACTCTTCATATCAACTACCGAACCTCGCACCAGATCAGGATGCAGGCCGACAGGTTGCTGGGGCCAGAAGTCTCGGATGTGGATGGTAATTCCGAAGACCGGCGCGGCACCGTGTCAGTATTCAATGGCCCGGTTCCACGTATCCAGGTGCTGGATAGTATCGAAGATGAACGTAATGCGGTCAGTCAATGGTTGTTGGAAAGACAAAGCGAAGGCGTGCTGCCGCATGAGATGGGCGTTTTTGTCCGATCAGAAAAGGAATTGGATCGTGCCAAAGGAGCGGTTGAGAATGCATCGATTCCATTCAAGGTGCTTGATCAAAATCTGGAGAGTACCAGCGGGTACCTATCTGTCAGTACCATGCATTTAGCGAAGGGTCTGGAGTTTCGCGCAGTGGTGGCTATGGCTTGTGACGATGAAGTCATTCCCTTGCAGGAGCGTATAGAGACTGTTGTTGATGACTCGGACTTGGAAGAGGTCTACAACACAGAGCGCCACCTGTTATACGTTGCCTGTACTCGCGCTCGGGATTATCTGTTGGTGACGAGTGTAGATCCAGCTTCGGAGTTTCTTGACGATCTGAATGATGTATAAGCATAATTTTTCAATATTGTATTTGCATCAGCGACACATATTGTCCTATAGGTATTTGACGTTCTTAAATACCGAGCGGTGGCAAAAGTCGCTGCTGCGTCGGATACCGGATTCAGTGAATTTTGAATCGACCGGCAAGCGGGGCATGTCTTGGACGGCACTTGTTGAGCTCTTGACCCTGAAGATAAGTGCTTGAAGTAGATGGAGTTGCTGCGCTAACGACTGCCTTTAGGCGGTTCCTGAAATGACCGATTTGAGCGGATCACAAAGTTAAAGCCCCAGGCTTTGCCGGGGGATACTTACTATTTGAGCAAAGCTGTAGGCTGGGGTGCTGTGTAGTTACAACCATTCAAGGAGTGACTGCAAAGCCGGCTAACCGGGCAAACTCGTCGCCGCGCTCCTTGTAGTTGCGGTAGTAACCATAGCTGGGCGCGCCTGGCGACAGAATGACCACGCCCCCTTTCGGGGTTGCCTTTCCGGCCTTTTCCACTGCCTCTTCCAGACTGTTGCTTTCGAATATTTTCAGCGCCGGGTTTGCCTGTCGCAGTGCTGCGGCAATGCGTTCGCCGTTGCCGGGTAGCGTAATGGCGACTTTCAGGCTGGTGTTGCGGGATTGTCGGGCAAATTCGCTCCAGTCTAGATTGCGATCATAACCACCGAGCAGTTGTGTGCAGGGGCGTCCGGGAAAGCTTTGCAGCGCTGCCATGGCAGATTCCGGTGTGGTGGAGATGCTGTCGTTGATATATTCCACGCCATCGATATGACCCAGGGAGGCGAGTCGGTGAGGCAGCCCACGGAAGGTTTCGAGTGTCGGCAGTGTTGTTTCGGGGTCGATGCCCAGCAGCCTGATCACGGTCAATGCCGCGCAGAGGTTTTTCAGGTTGTGCTGGCCCTTGAGTGGCAGCGATGCCATGTCGATGACCTGTCGTTCGCCCTCCATGACCCATGCGCCACGAACATGGAAGCCCTGTGGTGTGTTGAAGGCGGCCAGGTTTTTCAGCTCCTGTACAGCTGCCGGAATGTTTTCAGCCGCGGGATCAATGACGACGGACTGGATGTCCGGGTTGAGCAGAAAGGTGGTCTTGTCGTGGAAATACTGCGCCGTTGAGCCATGCCAGTCGGTGTGTTCCGGAAACAGGTTGAGCAATACCGCAATCTCTGCAGCACAGTGGAGTTTTGTTGTCTGGTAGCTGGACAGCTCCATGACAAAGAATTGCGTGTCGTTGGGGGCGTCGTGGCACGCCAGTGCCGGTTTGCCGATATTGCCCAGCAATTCGGTCTGATGCCCGGTGTGATTCAGCAAATGCGCAATCAGTGATGCGGTCGTGCTTTTTCCCTTGGTGCCGGTGATTGCAATGATCCGTTCGTTGCGGTGGGCATCGCACCACAATTGTGTGCCGGAGGTAAACGGGATGCCGGCCTCGATGGCGGCAGCGATTTCCTGCCGGTAGGGAGAAATACCGGGGGACTTGATAATGCAGTCGAATTCAGTCAGTGAGGAAAAGGCATCTTTTCCGGTTCTGATGGAGACATGAGCGTTGTCGGAAAAGAAGGCATCATATTGCGGGTCGATATCTGTATTTTCCTGCAATACAGTGATGTTGCAGTTTTGCAGCTTGTCGACCAGTAACTCCAGCGCGGCTTTCCCCTCTACCCCGAAACCGAGAATTGCAATCTGTTTTCCTTCAAGTGCGGAAAAAGGCATCGACCACCTCTTTGTATTTTACCGGTATATGATGCGCGTTGGAGGGTGTCAGGTATTTCCTGGCAAGATTATCGGGGTTGCTGATTCCGGGTAGTATGTTTTCCCTGAAGTTTGCGACCAGCCTGTCGTCCGACCATTCCGGCTTTCCTGATAACAGTATGAATGCCGCAGCGCATTCCGCCTCTTCACCGACGCATTCAAATGGCTTGTGATCATCGATTCCCAGCAGCGCATCGTAGCCGGGTTTTTGTGCATTGTCGTCCAACAGGTTTTTTCCAAAGGTTGCCAGCAGTTTTTCCTTGTTCATGAAGGGAGCCAGTGCCAGAAAGACAAAGCGGCATTTGGGGCAATCCAGACACCAGCGCGATCCGGGCAGGTCGGACTTGATCCTGAAATTGCTGTTGCAGCTGGTGAACAGTGAATGGTAATCGTTGCAGCGGGAAAATTGTCTGGCGATATGCAATTCCGAGAAGGGCCGTAGCAGGGAGAAGTAATCCAGATTGGCAACCAGATGCCGGTGGATATAGGTGGCCAGAGCATGCTCGAATTCGAGACCCTTGCTGTACTGGTGGTTGATGATGAAACCGTCATCGAGTTGCAGATTGCCATAGCTGGCCGAACGCTCGTTGGAGAGTGCAATGGCACTGTAGCCAAAGAGAATGGCGCTGCATACGGCAATCAGCGACACAATGGCTGTGACGGGTATATGTCCGTTATAGGCGCCGATCCTGTTGAGTTCGAACAGCTGGGGTGACAGGGATCGCTGTACGGAGATCCACGGTAGTCCGGCCTGCTGTACCGTTGCTGCGATGGGGGCGGCCTTGCCGACAGAGAAAAGTGCTGCGGGAAGGTTGGATGCCTTTATCGCTTCGATGCTGACGATCGAATCCTTGCCACCTCCGACAGGTATCAGCACACCATTTTGCAGTGGGAGGCTGATGGCTTCGGGAGGAGCATTGGCAGGATCATGGGGGAAAGTGATCCTGTCATGCAGGGTCAGGTGGTTGCGATAGGCGAATTCACCAAGGCCGTGGCGATAGAGTCTTTGCAGGAACTCGGCAGTTCCTGTGTCGATATCCTCTCCGTCGATCACGATTTCTCGCGGAATTGCAGCCTTGAAATAGCTGATTCCGGCCACCAGATGCAACAGTCTCAAGCTGTGATCCAGCGCGATCCGCTGTACCGGCGTCAGAGTGGCAGCGAGTGGAGGAAATTGCAGCGTCTCCTCGAATTGATACTGATCATCGAGTGCGTAGTGCAGCCGAGCTGTTGCCGTCGCCTCATCGAAGGTGTATTCGCCAAAGTGGAAGCATCTGATCTGATCGGGGGGAAAGGATTGGGTCATGAAACTGGCGGTCGGGCTGCGGGGTGAATAGTCCAGGCCGGACAGTTTACCGCTGTCGCTGGCGGATACCAATCGTTGCCGCCCTTTTTATGTGCAACCACTTGATGTATTACAGGGTAGGCTGGTTGTGGTGTATAAAATATCAATAAAAACAACAGGGTAGGCTGGGTTCCCGGCTGTATGGGCACGGTGTTTGCAGCAGGGGCTGGCTCCGGGGGCGGCAAACAGGGCGGCAACTCATTGCCGCTGCGTTGCCGTACGGGTTTCACATGGAAGTTGTTGCGACGGTAAAAACCGGCCGTTGGCGACCGTATCTACCAAGTTTGTCCGGCAAGTGTTTGCCTTCTGTGGTCATGGATATCCGGACGCTGCACAATACGCTCCACGTACTGAGCAACAGCAAAGCATGGTTTGCATTGGTACCTGAAAACAAAAATAAAAATAAAAAATAAAGTAACTACTCAGCAGGTAGTTACAAAATAATAATAAAAACAATCAGGCTGGATAATGAAAATAATAAATACAGTCCGCACTGCAAGTGCTATTGGAATCTTGTCTTTTTTCACTTCTGCATGTATCCCGGAAGATCCGGGAGCCACTTCCGACAAGGGCGATCTGGTTAACCCCGTTGCAACGGCTCCGGAAGGGCGGGCGATGATCGCCCGATCGATCGAGTCTGCCGCCTGCGAGTTGTCGGAGCTGCAAATCGAAATGCTCGAATTGGTCAACGAGGCTAGATCTGAAGGCCGTTATTGCGGTGATGATTTTTTCGAGCCAGCCGGCGCGGTAACCTGGAACTGCAAACTCGCTGATGCCGCGATGGTGCACAACGAGGACATGGTGAAAAACAATTTCTTTGCTCATGAAGGTTCGAATGGGCTGAAGGCTGGCAGCAGGATAGATGGTGTTGGCTACAAGTGGCGCAGTTATGGTGAGAATCTTGCAGCGGGATTTATCGAACCAAAGGATGCCATGCAAGCCTTGCTGGATAGCCCCGGACACTGTGTCAATATCATGGGCAGGCAATTTGCCGAGTTTGGTGCGGCCTCCATGTTCTATACCGATGCGGAGTACCATCACTACTGGACCCAGATCTATGGTACCGAGCTATAACGGGTTTTCCCATCCTCCATTTTCATCTCCGGGCAGATACGGAAATTTCTGCAGCGGAGTGCTGAAGGATTTATATGAATCCTGAAGCCGTGTTCAAGCGACGGTTTCAGGCCACAGTTTCGAATCAAGTTTAACAAGCGTTGGTTGTTGAGGTTGTTCCCTGTCTAGGAGACCGTCGGATTTAACCGTTTGAAGCGAAAATCCCTGGGGGCGAAGTGAATCAGCTTATCGTGCGAGGAAAATAGCAGGGCTATTTGACGAGCAGGATAAACTGAGTTAATCGTCATCCAGGGATTTGCACCCCAAGGGCACTTCCTGCGGGCGCAGCCAAACAGCGTTAAGTCCGACTGGCTCCTGGCGACAGGGAACCTTTTTAACGGTCGCTTTTCAATTCATTCTACCAAGCGTGGTTGTTACTTGCCCCTGTAGTTTACTGCAGGGGCCTTTTTAATGGGGCAAAGGATTGTTGGCCAATTGATGATAGAATCGCGCTGGCGATACCTGCCTCAATCCATAGCGGAAAATCCCTCATGTCTGAAAAAACTGTCAATCCCTGGCGAACCAATGCTGTCCGTGTAATCTATGATAGCCCCTGGCTGAGGCTGGAGGAGCATGATGCAATCAATCCGGCTGGAAAAAGCTGTGATTATGGCAAGGTCTGCTTCAAGAATCAGGCGGTGGGTATTCTGCCGATCGACGAGGCGGGAAATACCTGGCTGGTGGGTCAGCATCGCTATACGCTGAATGCCTATTCATGGGAGATTCCCGAAGGAGGATCACCTGCCGGTGAAGCACCGGAAGAGACTGCAGCGCGGGAACTGAAGGAGGAAACCGGGTTGGAGGCCGCGGATATCGCGCTGTTTTGTACCTTGCACACGTCGAATTCGGTGACCGATGAGGAAGGCTTCATCTATCTGGCAACGGGGCTTGCCGAAGGCGAGACGGAATTTGAGGATACGGAAGATATAACCGTGAGAAAACTGCCGTTCGAGGAGGCTCTGGCGATGGCGATGAATGGGGAGATCACCGATGCAATGAGTCTGGCAGCACTGTTCAAGTATGCCTTGCTGCAGGGTAAATGAAGAAGGCTTGGATTGTAGCGGGATGATTTGCGACCAGCATGGGAATACCCCGCTCCACCAGTGAAGCGGGGTGAGCCGCAAGGTATTTTAGTAACCGCCCTTGCGCGTGCTTTGTGGGCATCCACCGATTTTCAGGCCCTGCTTTGAAGGCATACCGGGAAACATTTCATACATTTCCTTGGAAGTGAGCTTGCGCCCCCATTTCTTGGCCATGGTTTTCATGATGCTGCGCTCATTGGGCTCGTTGCCTTCGAGTGTCTGCTCGCGAACGTATCTGACGACGTCCCAGTGTTCCTCGGTGGGCTCGATTCCTTCTTCAGCAAAAATCTCTGCAGCAATTTCTTCGGTCCAGTCATTGGCATTGACGAGGTAGCCATTTTCTGTTCTCTCAACTGATTCGAGTGCCATAATTTTCTTACCTTTAGGTTCAATGGTTAGGGATGTGTCAGAGACCAGGCGCGTAGCAGGAACGCCTGCAGGACAAAGATTGCAGCGGCAGATGCATTTGCCGGGCCAGCCAACTGATTCTGACCAGACATCATGATTGTACCGTTGCGATGCTTGAATTTGCGGTGCAATGATCTACAGCCGGGCCCCCAATGATGATTGGCAGCAAATATTAGCGGAATCCATTATTGTTTTCCAGTATCACAAAATAGGTATCCGATGCTTGTGTCCGGCCTGCGCAAGTTCTCTCAAGATATTGAAAAGTCTGCAGAAAGATTATTTTCATCTGCTGGCTTCAACCTGGCTGATGCGGTGGTCTGCCTGCCAACACGGCAGCTGGATTCCGCTAATGGGTGGGTTTCAGCGATGGGGTTTTTTCCTGGTGCTGTGTCGTTCCACCTCAATCCGCGCTAAGCCCTGGCTTCAGGATTCAGGTACAATCGGCTGCTATGAAAGCAAAAACTCCCGGCATTGAACAAGGCGTCAGACAGCGTGGCGCGGAAAAGACAGCACGTATCCCGATAAAGATCGAACCCACACAACGTCCGGCCCGCAAGCCCGACTGGATTCGCGTCAAGGCACCGGTGGGTCGCAAGGTCGATGCGCTGAAGAAAACACTGCGTGACAATCAACTCTATACCGTGTGTGAGGAAGCGACCTGCCCGAACCTGAACGAGTGTTTCAGCCACGGTACGGCTACCTTTATGATCATGGGTGATATCTGCACGCGGCGTTGCCCCTTCTGTGATGTGTCGCATGGTCGCCCGGAGCCGCTGGATGAAAACGAACCACAACACCTGGCCGAAACCATCAAGGCAATGGCGCTGCGCTATGTCGTGATCACATCGGTGGATCGCGATGACCTGCGTGATGGCGGTGCCGGCCATTTTGTCGCCTGTATCGAGCAGGTTCGCCAGCTGAATCCGGATACCCGGATAGAGGTACTGGTGCCCGACTTTCGTGGCCGCATGGAGATTGCACTGGGGATTTTCGACCGGGCAGCACCGGATGTCTTCAACCATAATCTGGAGACCGTTCCCCGCCTGTACCGCCAGGCCCGGCCGGGAGCGGATTACCAGTGGTCGCTGGATCTGCTGCAGGCTTTCAGGCAGCGCCATATCGGCGTGCCGACAAAATCCGGGCTGATGCTCGGGTTGGGCGAAGAGATCGAAGAGGTTGAAGCGGTAATGGAGGATCTCAGGGCACATGGTTGTGAAATGCTGACGCTCGGGCAGTATCTGCAGCCAACACGCTTTCATCTGCCGGTCAGTCGTTACGTTACTCCTGCCGAATTCGACAGGTTGGGCGAGGTGGGTCGTGCCATGGGCTTTCGGCATGTGGCCAGTGGTCCGATGGTGCGTTCTTCCTACCATGCCGACCAGCAGGCGGCCGGGGCGTTATAGTGTCGGGCCATGAATCGATGCGTCTGCTGGAGCTGTTGCTTCTGCCGCCGGGGCTGATGATCTGGACGAGTCTGATCGTCTGGATGCTGGTCTATATTCGCCCACGCATCTTCTCCCGACTGTTTACCGTAGCGTTGCTGGTGACCATGGTGCTCAGCACCCCGTGGATCAGTCAGAAGTTGCTGGACAGCCTGCAGAATGATTTCCTGCCATTGACCCAGGTACCTGAAGATGCAGATGTCATTGTCGTGCTCGGTGGTGGCAATTTTCCAGGTGGAGAGGAATATGGCTATATCTCCCAACCCAGCCCCGTCATGCTGCAGCGCCTGACCTATGCGGCCTATCTGGCCAGGCGGCATCATTTGCCGGTGATCGTCACGGAAAGTCGGAGTGGCGCTGAGCGTCGGCAGGATACTCATGCAGGAGAGGTTTTCCTGCGCGATGTTCTGGGGGTGGAGAAGGTGGTGGTGGAAGGCCGCGCCAGGACGACCTTCGATAATGCAAAATATACTGCGCCGCTGCTGAAGCATTACAAAAAGCCCTTGCTGGTGACCAGCTATACGCATATGGCACGGGCCATGGAGAGCTTCATGTATTTTGGTGTACGGCCTGTTGCCGCGCCTACCGGTCTGATCAGTGCGCCACCGGACCAGTCCGGATGGGAAGTATGGATACCGCATCCACAGGCGCTGTTTTACAGCTATGTGGCGATGCATGAATATCTGGGGTATTACTGGTACCGCTTCGGCCTGTTTTCCAATGGTGCGCCGACTGCACAGCATTGACGGTTGTTGGTTCTTGTTTGGATGGCGCATTACGCTATCGCTAATGGCGCCCTACGTTGTTGCAATTCAGGCGTTCTGCCAAATCTGGAGGTGACTGGGGTTCTTGTTTAGATGGCGCATTACGCTGTCGCTAATGGCGCCCTACGGGAATCTTTCAGGCACGCAATTGTGTGGCGATTTGCTGCAGGCGTTGCGGTGTGCCGATATCCATCCAGGTCTCGGTGCACAGGTGGCCGTTGATTCTGTGTTTGTCGATGGCTTTTCTCAACAGCGGAGCTAGCGGGAATTTTCCTGGCTGGCAGCCGACAAACAATGCTGCCTGATACCAGCCGATGCCGCTGAAGGTGTAGCCTGGTTGCAGTGTGTTGGTCAAGGCCCGCTGGTGCAGGCCAAAATCCCCATTGGGGTTATGTGGTGGGTTGGGCACCAGAATGAGATGTGCCAGGGTGTCGGGTGGCATGTCGGGTGGTTCCAGACTGCATTCACTCCAGATATCTCCGTTGATGACGAGGAAGGGGCCTTCTCCCAATAGTGGCAATGCCTGAAAAATACCCCCGCCGGTTTCCAGCGCTTCCGGTGCTTCGGGTGAATATGAAATTTCCATGCCAAAGCGATGGCCGTTACCGAGATGGTTCTGGATCTGATTTCCCAGGTGGTGGGTATTGATGACGATTTGTCGATATCCTGCACGCTTGAGCCGTTCGAGGTGATATTCGATCAGCGGTTTGCCATTGACGCGGAGCAGGGGCTTGGGTGTGCTGTCGGTCAGAGGGCGCATGCGCTCGCCGCGGCCTGCTGCCAGAATCATTGCCTTCATGATGGATTGATTTGCCGGGGAATGTCGAGCGTATCGATGAGCTCTGACAGCGCAGCCGTATCGGTATATTGCCGGCTGATGCGGATGACATATCCGAGCGTGCGCGGGATATCCTGCAGATAGCCCGGTTTCCCGTCACGATGATTCAGACGGGAGAAGATACCGATGGCCTTGAGGTGACGCTGGATGCCCATCAGGTCAAACCAGCGCATGAAGTGTGCCTCATCGATGTCCTCCAGTGCGCCTCTATCTCTGAGGGTTTGATGGAAACCGAGCGCCCAAGCCCTGACCTGTGGCTCCGGCCAGTCGATATAGCAGTCGCGCAGCAGGGAGACCAGATCATAGGTCAGCGGGCCATGCACGGCATCCTGATAGTCGATGATCCCCGGAGGTTCCGCGGTGGTCATCAGGTTTCGCGAGTGATAATCCCGGTGAACGAATACGGAGGGTTGCTGCAGCGCATTGTCGATCAGTGTGCGATAGATCGCCTGCAAGGTTTCCCGCTGCCGGCTATCGAGGTCGATCTGCAGATGTGTGTCCAGAAACCAGTCGGTAAACAGATCGAGTTCATTCTGCAGCAATGAGGCGTCGTAGGCTGGCAAGCCCTGATAATCGGCCTGCTGGATCTTGTGCAGTGCTGTGATGGCGGCTTGATAGAGGCTGTCGGCAGTAGCAGGTGTCAGGGATTGCAGATAATCCCTGCTGCCCAGATCATCGAGCAGCAGGAAACCCTGATCGGTATCGGCTGCATGGATATGTGGTGCCTGCAGTCCGGCTTTTTCGAGTCGCCGGGTAATGTCGACAAAGGGGTGACAATCCTCTTTGTCTGGTGGTGCGTCCATTGCAATCAGGCTGTTGCCGGCGTTCAGCGTAATGCGAAAGTAGCGTCGAAAGCTGGCATCGGCAGAGGCGGGGGCCATGGTGAATGCCCCTATGCCGGGCAATTCACCCAGCCACTGCTCCAGTTGTTGCAATCGAAGATCCGTCGAAGCCCCCATAGCATCTTTCCTTGCCTTGGAAAAAAAGCAGGAGCATACCATTTTCTGCCGTATTTACCGGTGGGCAGGCGGAATAGTGGCCTGCCGTGTGGAACCTCACCGTATCGTGCCAGCAGAGACTTTTTCAACAGCCTGTTAGCTGCCACCTTGAATAAGACGGGGTTAGTGTAGCGGCGGCGTATTGCGGATCAGATCGACAACCACAGGGCGGATGGCCTCGATCTTTTCCTGCTTTTTGGACACCTTCATGTAGCTTTCCAGGTCGATCAGCGCGGTATGGTTGCAGCCCATCTCATGCAGCAGCAGGCCTCGTTCACGTCTTTCCTCGACCAGCTCCGGGTTGATCGACAGCATGATATTGAGCATGTTGAGCCCGGACTCCTGATTGTTATCCTTCAGGTACACTGCTTTGAGATTGCGCAGCATTCTGAGAATGGTCTCTTCCATCGAGGCGGTTCGGAGGGAGGCTGAAAGCAGTTCCGTATCGGGTGTCAGATTGTTGTACTCCAGCAGTGACTTGAGATCGTCCTCGCCCAGGCTGACGCCCTTGTTGAACGGGTCGAGTACGATCAACCCCTCTTCCAGTGACATCTTGACCAGAAAATGGCCGGGAAACGAAGCACCGACCACATTCAGCCCAACGCGTTGTGCCAGCGTGATATACAGCACGGCCATGGTAATCGGGATGCCCTTGCGGCGTTCGATGACGTGGTTGATCATGCTGTTGCGTGGATCGTAGTAGTCGTTGTGGTTGCCACTGAAACCCAGTTCCTTGAACAGGTAGTCGTTGATGCGCCGGAGTTTGCTCTTGTTGTTTCTGGCGCCCTTCAGACGTTGTTCCAGCTCCTGCGCCCAGTTGTCGATCAGGCGGATATATTCCTCGGAAACCAGGCCAGGCTGTACGTGCCTCGCTACCAGCAGCGATGCTTCGAACAGGTCCGGGTTGGGTTGTGCCAGATAGGTTTTCAGCTTTTCTGATAATTCCACAGATCGGATCTCTTTGTTTGATTATTGCTTTTGGATACAAGTCGCCTGGGTCTGTGCGCGTCTGTTGACACCCGCCATGAAAGTGGCAGGCACCATCAGTCACGCTGCAGAAATACCGTCAGCGTTTCCCGACTCCGTGGAAGAATTGCCCATGACTTGTTATAAGTTATCTGTTTTGTAACTATTCAGCTCACCTCTGAAATCCACCATCTCTGCGTGATTAAATGGTCATTTACGCTGGTAAACGCACATTTTTCGCCTTGATCAGACGGATTTCAAAGGCAATCCGAGTAGCTACTGCTTAGGTGAGCTACTCGCTGAGTAGTTACTACTGTTTTATGTGACAACAAGTTTACAAAGTTAGTTCGCGATAAATCAGATTTGTTGTGAGGTTGCCGTCATCCATCAGGCTGAGCTGGCGGTAGGCAGGGGGGCGGTTGTCGTAGGCAAAGTCGTCGCTGCCAGGGAGAAACTGGAAGCAGGTGGAGGGTGTGCCAATGAGCTGGATGCCGTTGTGGTAGCCGAGATAATCCTGGTGGACATGTCCCCAGGTAACGGCCTTGACCTGGGGGTGCTGGTCGAGCAGGGCAAAGAAGGCCTCCGGATTCTGCAGTATGTGGCCGTCGAGCCATTCGCTCCGCATGGGTACCGGATGGTGATGCAGGCAGACCAGGGTATGCAGTTCAGGGTGTTGCTGTAGTGTCGACTCCAGAAACGCCAGCTCCTCATCGGGCAGGTGGCCGTAGATTTTCCCCTCGACGTGGGAATCCAGCATGATGATCAGCCAGGGATTGCGGATGATGACCTTGTCCCAGCGTATCGGGCTGCCTTCCACTTCCGTGATTTGCCGGGCCATGGCCGGCTCATCATGATTGCCGGGGAGGCAATAGACCGGGCAGGTGGCATCGCCCAGCAGGTCGCGCAGCCGCTTGTAGGCATCGGTGTTCGGATGATTGGTCAGATCGCCGGTGCACAGCAGCAGCTCCGGAGATTCGGCGTAGACCGAATCCAGCACTGCATTCAGGCTGTCTTCCGTCGTATGCGCCGAGTCGGGCAGGCTCCGCGATGGTTCGGCGATATGGAGATCCGAAATCTGGATGATGTCGAGCGAGTTTTTCAAAGGGATTTGATAAAGATTTTTGAAAGCCGCTGGTAATTATAGAGTGCTGCGCGCTCCAGCGGTAGTTTGTCGAGGCTGGCGGGCAGATAGCCCTGTTCCATGAACCAGTGCATGGTCTGGGTGGAGAGCACAAAGAGGTACTTCAGGTGCATCAGCCGCGCCTGCTTTTCCAGGTATTCGATCAGCCGTTCGCCCCGCCGATCCTGGCGATACTCCGGGTGTACCGCGACGCAGGCGATTTCTGCGGCCTGCTCCTGTGGGTAGGGGTAGAGCGCCGCGCAGGCGATGATCATGCCGTCGCGCTCGATCACGGTGAACTGCCCGATTTCCAGCTCCAGCTGTTCACGCGAGCGACGCACCAG
>CAYTPO010000229.1:0-25211 GCA_964439815.1 uncultured Thiotrichales bacterium | reverse complement strand
GCACGCAGTGTCACGGCAGCCCGGACACCAGCGCCAGCGTTGAATTGCAGTGCATCAGTTGCCACCAGTACCACCCGACCCCAACCATTAATCTCGACGAAGGGAGTAGCCCGCCATGAAAACCCTGTCCTTGCTGATGTGCTCCGCCGTACTGGCGGTGGGTTGTTCGGGCGGAGACCCGGTGGTATCGACACACGGTGCCGATGCCACAACGGGATGCAATGGCGCCTGCGCCACTGCCGCGACGCGATTGCTGGCAGCGGATGTCGAAAAGGTCTTGCTGCAGGGGATCGCCGAGGCGCGCAGTCTCGGGGTCAAGGCGACGCTGGCGGTGGTCGATCGGGTCGGTAATGTGCTGGCGGTCTATCGGATGGGTGATGCGCCTGCACGCAAGGTGCTGATTGCCAGCCGCACCAGTAATGGAAAGGCGGTGGTAGCGGCGGGTCTGGAGGGTATCGAGCTGCCCACAACGGGAATGGGTGCGACCCTGAACCTCGATCACATGGCGGCCATCAGCAAGGCGGTGACGGCGGCCTATCTCTCGTCCGAGGGAAACGCCTTTTCCACCCGCACCGCCAATCAGATCGTGCAGGAACACTTCAATCCCGGTGAGGATTTTCAGGCGGGCGGTCCGCTGTTCGGGGTGCAGTTTTCGCAGTTGCCCTGTTCCGATTTTTCATTGACCAACCCGGTGACTACGCTGGGGCCGGGGCCACAACGCTCACCACTGGGATTGGCGGCCGATCCGGGGGGATTTCCACTGTATAAATCCGGTACCGTGGTGGGTGGTGTGGGTGTGATTGCGGATGGGCTCTACGGCATCGATCCGGTCGTCACCGATGTCGATCGGGATACCGATGAATTGATTGCCTGGGCTGCGACCTCCGGTTTCGCCGCACCTCCCGATCGAAGGGCGGATCGCATCACCGTCGAAGGCAAGGTCTTTCGTTTCAGTGATGTTGATTTCGATGATTTGAACAGTGATTCTGCAGCCGTGCCTGCCAGCATCGCGGCGCTGCCGGCGGGTACGGGCGCATTGATACCGGTCTCCGGTTATTTTTCCGGCGCCATCCGGGATGGCACGGTCTTTGGTCAGCCGACATCCGGGATTACGGCGGATGCAACCCTGTTCGGTGGCAAGGACGCCTTTGTCTTTGTCGATGCGGCAGGCGCCCCGCGCTTTGCGCCAAAGCCCGGAACCGATGCTGCGCAGCTGGGGAGTGTGGCCCCGTTGAGTGCCGCCGAAGTGACGACCATTCTGAGTGCCGCGCTCGATGTCGCCAATGCGGCCAGGGCGCAGATTCGCCGGCCACTGAATTCTTCTGCGCGGGTAACGGTCTCGCTGGTGGATACCCAGGGTGAAATACTCGGCATGGTTCGTACCCGTGATGCTCCGGTGTTTGGCGCGGATGTATCGCTGCAAAAGGCGCGTACCGCTACGTTTTTTTCCTCGGCCAGTGCGGCGAGCTTTCTCAATGCGCTGCCGGATGCGGCCTATCTGCAGGGGACGACGGTGGGCCAGCGCGTGAAATTGTCCGGTTATGTCAAGGCCGTACAGGATTTTCTGGCTGACCCCAGTGCCTTGACCAATGGCGCCTTTGCCTTTTCCGATCGCGCGGGGGGCAATCTTTCCCGCCCCTTCTTTCCTGATGGTATCAATGGCAGAAATGCCGGGCCGTTGAGTAAACCGGCCGGAGCGTGGAGTCCGTTTTCCACCGGGTTGCAGCTCGATCTCTCGATCAATGCGATTTTGCAACATGTGCTATCGGTAGCCAGCGCTGGTGCCTTGCCGGATGTTGGCAAGGGTTGTGCCGGTGTGGCGCTGACCGATGCGCTGGCAGGTTCGGCGAGCGTGACCACAGCGCGGCTTGCCAACGGGCTGCAGATTTTTCCCGGCAGTGTACCGATCTATCGTGGCGAGGTGCTGGTTGGGGGGATTGGCGTTTCCGGTGACGGGGTCGATCAGGATGACATGATTGCATTTCTTGGCGTCCACAATGCCAGCCAGTCGCTCGGTGGGGCGATTCGCAATGCGCCTGTAGCCCGGCGTGCCGATAACCTGACGCCGCAGGGTGTCCGATTGCGCTATGTACAGTGTCCGCAATCCCCGTTTATCAATAGTGACGCAGACAATGTCTGCGCCGGGAAATAGGTGGCGCAGATGAATTATACAAATTTCACCAGTTGTGCCGTAGTGATCGGGCTCGCAGCCTTGGCCATGCCTTCCGAGCCGGTGATTGCGGAAACCTGTTATCAGGATGCGAAGGGGCGGATCAGTCAGCGTCGCCGGCCAGGCTACAAGCGAATAGCGTGCCCGCAGGAAAAGGCGGAGCAGGTGTCGATGCCCGAGCGTCCTGCCGGCAGCTCGACGGCGGGCAGATTACCGGAAAATGTCCCGGAAAAACCCAAGGGTTTTGCACCGGCCGGGCGGCCACCCCGTGTACCCAACAAGGCATCACCCATTCCACGTCCTGTACTGGCCGACTTTCCGGCGCAGGTTCCGGTACCGGATCGCTGGAGAATTGTTGATACGCTGGGCTACAAGCAGGATTTGTGGGATCCGTACAATCGCAATATCCTGAAGGCCGACAAACCGATCCATGACGACTGGTTCTTCAATCTCAGTGTGATTGCCGACAGTGTCTATGAATCCCGACAGGTCCCGACGCCGGTGGGCAGCAGCTCCACAGCGGCGAGAAATACCGTCGATGTGTTTGGTGGCGATGAACAGACCGTGTTTGTGCAGAGCGTGGCAGCCGAATTCGTCTACTACAAGGGCGATACCATTTTTCGCCCACCGGATCATGAATTCCGTTTCATTCCGGTGCTGAACTACAATCGTGTCGAACTGGAAGAGATTCAGGGCGTCAATGCCGATCCCGGTGATGGCAAAACCCGCAGTGACAGTCATATTGGCATCCAGACCGCTTTTTATGATCGTCACCTGCGCAATGTCTCCGAGCGCTATGATTTTGACAGCCTGCGTATTGGCATCCAGCCCTTTTCATCGGATTTTCGCGGTTTTCTGTTTCAGGACAGTCCCATTGGCATCCGCCTGTTTGGCAATCGTGACAACAATATCTTTCAATACAATATTGGCTGGTTCAGACGGCTGGAAAAGGATACCAACAGCGGGCTGAATGATCTGGGCAAGGATTTCAGATCGGATGATGTGCTGGTGGCCAACCTTTACTGGCAGGATCTGTTCGTCAAGGGTTTTACCTCGCAATTCAGCATTATTCATAATCGCAACCGTGAAGGCGATGAGGTCTATTTCAATAATAATGATTTTATCGAAAGGCCTGCCTCGCTGGGTCGTGAGCAGCTGCGTGACTATGACGTAACCTATCTGGGCTACAGTGGAGACGGCCATTTTGGCAGGCTCAATCTCTCCACCTCCCTCTATTATGCCTTTGGAGATGCTTCGCCAGGGGTATTTGTCGATGAGGATGTCGATATCAGCGCATTTTTTGCCGCTGCGGAATTCTCGATGGATTTCGACTGGATTCGACCCCGCATTTCCCTGCTCTATGGCAGCGGCGACGATGACCCCTTTGACGACAAGGCAACCGGTTTCGATGCCATCAATGAAAACCCACAGTTTGCCGGCGCGGATAGCAGCTACTGGATCAGGCAGGCCGTACCCCTGATTGGCGGTGGCCGGGTTGCGCTGTCCGGTCGTAATGGCATTTTGAATAGCCTGCGCTCCAGCAAGGAAGAGGGGCAAAGCAATTTTACCAATCCGGGGATTGTGCTGCTGGGTGCCGGGGTGGATATGGATTTACTGCCGGAACTCCGGCTGTCGCTCAATCTGAATGATCTCTATTTCGATGATACGGCGGTACTGGAGACGGTCAGGAACCAGGGTGCCATTGATGAGCATATCGGACTCGATGCATCGGTCTCGCTGATCTACCGGCCATTCATGAGCCAGAATGTCGTGTTGCGCGGATCGTATGCGCGGCTGTTTGCCGGGGATGGCTTCAATGCGCTGTTTCCCGATGAAGACCCCTCCTATATTTTGCTCAACGCAATTTTCACCTATTGATTCAAGGCAGCGTCATGAAAAAACAGACGAAAATCAACGCCCGTCGAACTCTGCATCATGCTGGCCGGGGACTGTTGTCAGGCCTGCTGATATCCTGCCTGGCGGTGGGTGTGGCAGGGGCTTCGAAGGGTGAGAAGCCCGTCATGCGTGACTACAAGCCATGGCCCGATGCGCCCGCCAGCCAGTCGCAGGAGGCTGTCGATAAAAAGAGCGAGGGGTGCCTGAGCTGCCATGACGGTTCGGACAACAGGAATATGCACGCCAGCCCCGCCGTCAAGCTGGGGTGTGTCGATTGCCACGGTGGGGACAGTGAGGTCAGCCTCGCCAAGGCCTTCAAGCGTGAATCGGATGAATATGAACAGGCAATGGAAAAGGCGCATGTACTGCCACGCTATCCCGAGGCCTGGCATTATCCGTCGAGCGCCAATCCCGAAAGAACCTATACGCTGCTCAATCGGGAGAGCAGGGAATTCATCCGCTTTACCAATCCCTCGGATTATCGGGTCGCCAATGAGGCCTGCGGTGCCTGCCACCAGACTATCATCGAGGCTTCGAAGCGCAGCCTGCATTCGACCAGCGCCATGCTCTGGGGTGGTGCCTCGTACAATAACGGCATTCTGCCGTTCAAGAATTATATTCTCGGTGAGTCCTATACCGAGGATGGAATCGGCTCGATATTGAAGGGGCCGAAAATACCCGAAGCGCTGGCCGAGGAAGCAAAGGCAAAGGGCATCCTGCCAGCACTCTATCCACTGCCCGCCTGGGAGACCGTCAAACCGGGAGATATCTTCCGGGTATTCGAACGCGGCGGCCGCAATATCAGTAACCTGTTTCCGGAGACCGGTTTGCCCAATTCACTGGGCCAGTTGCAACGGATCGAGGAGCCGGGTCGGCCGGATATCAAACAGTCCAACCGGGGGCCGGGTACCGGCGGCAGGATTTCAGTGCCGGTGCTCAATATTACCAAGACGCGGCTGAATGATCCGTTCACCTGGTTTCAGGGCACTAACGACCAGCCGGGGGATTACCGCCAGTCCGGCTGCTCCTCCTGTCATGTGGTCTATGCCAATGACCGCGACCCGAAACACTCCGGTCCTTATGCCGGCTTCGGGCACGAAGGCAAGAGTCAGACCGATGATCCGACGATCAGCAGGGACGAGTCGGGGCATCCGCTGAAGCACCGGTTCACCAAAGCCATCCCGACCAGCCAGTGTATGGTCTGCCACATGCATCAGCCCAATATGTTTCTGAATACCTATCTGGGCTACACGATGTGGGACTATGAATCCGACGCGCCATTCATGTGGCCGGAAAAACAGCAATATCCCACTGCCGAAGAGGAGCGTAAGATCATGGATCGCAATCCCGAGGGCGCGGCGGCGCGTGGCAAGTGGGGCGATGTGGATTTTCTGAAACAGGTATCGGAAATGAATCCGCAACTCAAGGATACCCAGTTTGCCGATTACCACGGCCACGGCTGGAATTTCCGCGGCATTTTCAAACGGGATCGCGAAGGCAATCTGCTCGATGCCGAGGGAAAGAAAGTCAGCGATGATGATCCGAAGAAGTTCGACAAGGCGGTACACATGTCGTCGATTCATGCCGATGTGGGTATGCACTGCGTCGATTGCCATTATTCGCAGGACAATCATGGCAACGGTCATATCTATGGCGAGGTTGCGCTGGCCGTGGAAATCGACTGCAAGGATTGTCATGGTACGGCGAAGGCCTATCCCAATCTCTATACCTCCGGGCCCGCTGCACTGGAAGGTGGGGCCGATCTGGCCGCGCTGCGCACACCCGATGGCCGCCTGAGAATGGAGTGGGTTGGTGATGTGCTGTATCAGCGTTCGATGCTCGATCCCGAGCTGGAATGGAAGGTCAGCCTGGTCAAGGATTCCGTTACCAAGGGGCATCCCGACTATAACGAAAAGGCGGCCCGTGCCAAGTTGATGAGCAAGGACACGAAAAAGCAGCGCTGGGGCGAAAATGTTGCCGCAGCAGATCTGGCACACGCCTATGACGATATGGAGTGTTATGCCTGCCATACCTCATGGACCACCAGTTGCGGAGGCTGTCATTTGCCGATCCAGGCGAACTGGAAAACAGAGCGACATCATTTTGAAGGTGGAGAAAGCAGGAATTTTGCCACCTACAATCCGCAGGTGGCGCGGGACCAGATTTTCCATTTGGGACGAAGAGGGCCTGCCAAGGGTGGGAAGATAGCACCGGTGCGTTCCACCTCGGCGCTGGTATTGTCATCGACCAATGCCAACCGGGAAAAGATCTATGTGCAGCAGCCGCCCGTTGCTGCCAGCGGCTTCAGCTCCCAGGCGTTCAATCCCCATTTTCCGCATACGGTCAGGAAAACCGAAACCAAGACCTGCTCCGATTGCCATCTGGCGGAAGAGAAAAACAATAATGCGATCATGTCGCAAACGCTGATGTACGGCACCGATTTCATCGACCTGATCGGTTATCAACTGTATGCCGGTGGCAACGGAGAAATCAATGCGGTCACGGTCACGGAGTGGGATGAACCGCAGGCGGTCATTGGCAGCTATCTGCATCGATATGCCTACCCGGACTGGTTTGCTGCACATAATGAAAAGGGGCAGAAACTCAAGGAGGGTTTTCAGCACAGTGCCGGCAATACGCGCTGTATTCAACGCCGTGGCGAATATCTGTTCACTGCCGAAGGGAACAAGGGATTCCGCGTTTACGATGTTGCCAGTATCGCCAACAAGGGGGTTTCGCAGCGCATTATCTCTGCACCTTTCAGCCCGCTGGGGCAGGACAGTCGTGTCAGGACAGCCAATGCCACCTGCATGGCGCTGCCGACCACGCAACCCATTCATCCCGATCGCAACAAGGGCGATCTGATGCGGGTGGATAATCAGGAGCAGCCATTTCACCCGATGTACAACTATGCCTATATCACCGATGCGGAAGAGGGGCTGATTCTGGTCGATATCAATACGCTGTCCGATGGGAAACCACGCAACAATTTTCTCAAACGCGCCGTGACCTGGAACCCCGATGGTGTACTCAATGGTGTTCGCCACATCACGATCGGCGGCTACTATCTCTACCTTGCTACCGATTCCGGGCTGGTTATTGTCTCCGTCGATGATCCACTCAAACCGAAAGTGGTATCCCGCGTTGCACTCGACGACATGCGGGCCAGTGTATTGCAATTTCGTTACCTCTTCGCCACGGATGCCAACGGATTGCGAGTCATCGATGTGACCAATCCCGAAAAGCCGGCGCTACTCGACTCGCGCATTGCAATCGATGAGGCTCATGGTCTCCATGCGGCGCGTACCTATGTCTATGTTGCGGCCGGAAAGGAGGGGCTGGTCATCGTCGATGCCACGCAGCCGGAATCATTGCAGGAGTTCTTGCGCTTCAATGCCGATGGCAAGCTGCGGGACAGCCGCGATGTCACGGTGGCGACGACCAATGCTTCGCTATTTGCCTATGTGGCGGACGGCAGCGGCGGTATCAAGGTGGTACAGCTGACCTCGCCGGAACTGCAGCCGAAATTCTACGGCTTCAGTCCAAAGCCCAATCCCCGCTTGATTGCCAACTATCCGACGGCAAAACCTGCGCTCAGTCTGTCGCGCGCGCTGGAACGGGATCGTGCCGTCGATGAGACGGGTGGACAGGTGGCGGTTTTTGGCCGCAAGGGTTCCAGACCATTGAATCTCGAGGAGATGCGGAAACTCTACCTCGACGAGGATGGCAAGCCGTGGTTCGTCAAGGATGAGTAGGCGGTATGCAAGCTGTTTGTTGGTCTTGATGCTGCTGATGACAGGCACTGTGTCTGGCGCCGGCATCGGCATTATCAGCCAGTACAAGCACAATGGTGTGGCTTCCTGCGCCACCAGTGTTTGTCATGGAAAACTCAAGATCCAGAAAAAGGAAAATGTCTGGCTCAACGAGTACCGCATCTGGACCGGTGAGGATCGCCATTCGCAGGCCTATCGCACGCTGGAAAATGATGACTCGAAAAAGATAGCCGCCAAACTGGGATTGAAAAGCGCGAGAACGGCGAAGATCTGTCTGGACTGCCATGCTGATAATGTGCCGAAATCCAAAAGGGGACGAAAATTCCAGATCAGGGATGGTGTGGGTTGCGAAGCCTGTCATGGTGGCTCGGAAAAATGGATCAAATCCCATGCCGAGGAGCGCGTGACCCATCAGCAGAATATCAAGGCCGGTCTCTATCCGACGGACAAAATCGATGAGCGGGCCGATCTCTGTCTCAGTTGCCATCTGGGTACCCGGGACAAGTTTGCAACGCACATGATCATGGGTGCGGGACATCCGAGACTGGGATATGAACTGGAGACATTCACCGCAAATCAGCCGGCGCATTACACCGTCGATGAGGATTACATCGAGCGCAAGGGCAGGCCACCCGGATTCAATGCCTGGGTGCTGGGCCAGATTTCGGCTGCGCAGCGGTATGTTGCGCTGTTGCAGAGTTCCGTATTCACCGGCAAGGGATTGTTCCCCGAGCTGGCGCTCTATGACTGTCACAGCTGTCATCATCCAATGGATGATATTCGCTGGACAAAACGTCGTACCGGCGGGGCTGTCAAGCCGGGTACGCTTCGTCTGCAAACGCACTATTTCGTGGGTCTGGAAGCGGCCGCAACGGTACTGAATGACAAGGCCGATGGTGCCCGCTTGCGGACTCTGGTCAATGCGCTGCTGAAGGCCGGACAGCAGTCGAAAAATGCGGTGGCGACAGCGGCGGGCAAGCTGGATGTCTGGCTGTCAGAGCACCGGCAGCAGTGGAAAAAACGCAAATTGAAAGTCGGTGATGTCAGGAAGATCAGGCGCCAACTGTTGTTGCTGGCAGCCGCTGACAAGGCCAGCGACTACAATGCGGCTGAGCAGGTATTTCTGTCGGTTGAAGCGATGAGCTATGTCGTCGGTGATGTCGAAAAACGGGAAGCCGCGCTCGACCGGCTTTTCAAGGCGGTCGAAGATGATAAAACCTTCAAGCCCTCGCGTTTTGTTACCACCGTCAAGGCGATTGCAGGTGGTTTCAGATGACGTGGAATTATGCAGGCCAGACGCACCCGGGAAACCGGGAGGGTGAGAACGAGGATGCCATAGGCTGGGATGAGTCATCGGCTGTCTGGCTGGTGGCTGATGGCATGGGGGGGCATGCCAGCGGACAGGTTGCCAGTCGCATTGCGCGGGACACGGTGCTGCAGAAAATCGGCGCCGCAGTATCGTTGGAAGAGGCCATTGGCGATGCCCATGAAACCATCCGGCAGCAGGCTGCCGGTGACGACGTGCAGCGAGGCATGGGTACGACGATTGTCGTTGCGCAGATCAGGGATGGCCTGCTGAACATTTTCTGGGTAGGGGACAGTCGGGCCTATCTGCTGCGGCATCATGAACTCGAACAGATCTCGACCGACCACTCCTTTGTCGAGTTGCTGCGGGAAAAGGTGGGCATGAGCGAAGAGGAGATCAGGATCCACCCGCACAAGAACCTTGTGACCCGAACACTGGGGCACGAAGATCCGGAGGCCTCCAGTCGCTCCGTGCCATTGATGCAGGGCGATCGTATCCTGCTTTGCAGCGACGGACTGAACGATGAACTCGCTGATGCCGAAATTTCCGTCATTCTCGATCATGTGGCTTCGCCCTCAGCCTGTTGTGAGGCGTTGGTGCAGGCGGCGATGGCGCAGGGGGGGAGGGACAACATCAGCGTCGTCGTGGTTGATTATGAGGGTGATTCACATCCCGATGCGCGAAAGACGACAAGCGAAAAGACGACCAGCAATCTGAAGGATGTTCTCCAGTTTGCCGGTATGGGTATGATGTCGGCTGCGGTTGTTCTGGCGATCGCCTGGTATTTTTTGCGATAAGGCATTGCAGTTGCTCGGTGAGTAGCTGCAAACCATTTTTGGAGTAGACATATGAGTAGTTCCGGTTATCTTCTAAAACATCTGGCGACGGGTCAGGTGACAGATCTGATCGCTGAGGAAACTTTCCTGGGGCGCTCTGAAGACAATGATATTGTCCTGGCCAATGGCCATCCTTCACGGCGTCATGCCAGGCTGATATTGCAGGATGGTGAACTGGTGGTTGAAGATCTGGGATCGGCCAATGGCACCTTTGTCAATGGCGACAAGCTGGACTCCGCCGCGCCTCGGGCGCTGCGGGAGGGTGACAGCATCAAGTTCGATATCGACGAATACCGGATTGAAATGGTGGCGCCAGCGATTGCAGAACAGGCAGATGCGTCCGAGGTCGAGGACAGTGACCGGACCATGATGCGCCCGGCCGTAACCGCAGAGTCGGTGGCAACCGAAAAGCCGCCCGCACCCGCAGCGGCAGTTGAATCTCCGCAACCAGAGCCTACGGAAGCGCCAGTCGTCCGGCCAGGGGCCTGGGCCGACCCCGATGCCGCTTCGTCGATGGAAGGAAGGACGGAACTGCTCGACAGCAGCAAGCTCAAGGCGCTGATGGGCAGTGCTGGTGAAGGGCTGGACAGCCTGGGAAATGATGTCGATCGTCCCGCCCTGATCATTACCTCCGGCAGCCTCACCGGCACCCTGTTTCCTCTGGATCAGGGCAGTGTCTGGCTGATCGGTGCGGATCCCGCCTGTGAAATCGTACTGGAAGAAAACAATGTGTCCGCCAAACACGCAAAACTGAGACATAACAATGGTCGCTGGCAACTGGCGGACCAGATGACCGTCAATGGCACTTTCGTCAACGGCAAGAAATCCACGATGAGTTATCTCGATTCCGGAGATCGCCTGACTTTTGGCAGTGTGACCGCCATTTTCAAGACGCCTGGAAAGGGGCGCAAGAAAAGGAAGCGTACCGATCAATCCAGCAGCAAATCCAACGGGACGCTCGTACTGGTGGGATCGTTCCTTATCACCCTGTTGCTGGCGGTGGGAGCTTATTTTCTCTTTTTACAGGATTAGCTTGTTCTACTCGATGACTCAATCCGGGTGATTGCGGCTTCGACGGAGTAAAAGAAGTATTCGGCACCTATTTCGTCATACAAGCCTGAGCGCATCAATACTTCCCTGACTGGTGATTTGACGCCGGCGATGTAGAGTCTGATATTGCGTCGACCGAGTTCGCGATAGATGTCGCGGAATGCGGAGTCTCCGCTGGAGTCGAGGTCGTTGATGGCTGAGGCGTCGAGGATGATGATTTTTGGTGGCGGGTCTTTCTCTACCAGCTCTGCAATGGTTTGCTGCAGGAATTCGGCATTGGCAAAGTAGAAGGAGGCATCGATACGCAGAATTGTGATGCCGGGAATGGGTTCCGCTTCGGGGTGTTTTTCCAGGCTTCGGAAAATACTGGTTTTGGGCAGTCTCCCCAGTAAGGTGGCGTTGGGTTTGGTCTGGATGATGATATGCACGATCAGGGCGGCCAGCAGGCCGGCCAGTAACCCGGTTGAGAAACCGAATAACAGGGTCGTAAAGAAGGTGATTCCCAATACGATGATTTCGATGGGTTTTACCGACAGCAGGTATTTGACCTCGTTGATATCCAGCAGGCCGACAATCGAGATGACGATGATGGCTGCGAGCAGTGGAATGGGGACGTGATAGAAAACCGGTGTGAGAAAGGCAACGGATATCAGCACGGCAATGGCGGAAATAATCGACGATACCTGTGTTCTAGCGCCGGCGTTCACGTTGACGGCGGTTCGTGACATGCCGCCCGTGACATTGAATCCACCGGAAAGTGAGGCGCCGATGTTCGATAGTCCCAGCGCGCGAAATTCGGTATTGGGTTTGATCCGGTAGCCGAATCTGGAGGCGTAGTTCTTGCCTACGGACAGGGCGCCCATGAAGCCAATGCAGGCGAGGGTAAAGGCGAGTGGCAGCAGGGAGACGAATTGTTCCGATGAAGGAACAATGAGTTGCAGGGAGGGCAGGCCGGAAGGAACCTGCCCGACCACCGCGACGCCCTGCCTTTCGAATCCCAGCAGCCAGGAAACAAGCGTCCCGGCAACCAGTAATACGACGGGTCCTGGCAGGGGTGCCTTGAGGCGCTTGAAGAAGTAGAGAAACATCACGCCCAGAATACCCACGGCGGAGGTCCAGGGATGGAGCTGCAGCAGCGAGGAAAAAGTATTGGCAAGGTTGGTGAAGAAATTCGTGGATCGGGGGATTTCCAGACCCAGCAGATTTTTCATCTGACTCACTGCGATGATGATGGCGGCGGCCATGGTGAAGCCGGTGAGTACCGGTTTGGAGAGAAAATTGACGACAAAACCGAGCCGAAGAATACCCATGAGCAACTGGATGCCGCCAATCATCAGCGTCACGAGAATGGCCAGTTGAATATAGGCGTCGGTACCCGCCTGTGCCATGACGCCAATACCGCTGGCAAGCAGCAGTGAGTCCAGCGCCACGGGTGCAACCGACAGCTGCCGGGACGTGCCACTGAAGGCATAGATGATCAGAGGGAGAATCGAGGCATAGAGCCCGTTGATCGAAGGCAGGCCCGCCAGCAAGGCATAGGCCATGCCTTGCGGGATGAGCAGTACGGCAATCGTGATGCCGGCCTGAAAATCCTGTTTCAGGTCGGCCTGTGAATAGCCCCGCAGCCACGAAATGGCGGGGAAAATGCTTTCCAGCACGGCATTGGCCGAAAGGGAGGGAGGGGCTGGTGCTGCAGGTTCGCTGATGCCTCTGGCGGCAAACTCCTCTTGCAGATTGACTGCCATTGTTCGCTCGCTGCCGAAATAGCGGTCCCGTGCATCGATGGCATCGCTGTAGGCGAGCGTATAATCGCCAATCCGGATGGTGTCACCGTCGTTCAGCGTGGCGGTACTGCAGGATTCTCCATTCAATAGAGACCCATTGGTGCTGGACAGGTCGGTAAACCGGCACTCCTCTCCCTCGATATCAATTCGTGCATGCCTGGAACTGACATCATCGTCAGGCAGATGAATTCGGGTGCGCTCGTCTCTTCCAATCGTGACGCTCCCCTGATTGAGATAAACCTTCTCTAGCTCCCTGCCATTTCTTGATAGGCTAATGACTGGCATTGGTATAACCCGGTTATATTTTTCTGTAGCCTGAAGGCTGAAAATCAGGGAAAAAATCCCGGTAGCTACTCAGTTACCATTTCAGCTATTGTTTGCATGTTACAGTTCCTGATGATTCATGGTGCCTGACATGGATATCTACCGGGTTTTTCAATTGTAAAATTCCGGCAATTACTCAGCTACTGCTTATGTGAACTACTCGCTGAGTAGTTGATTTTCCACGCTCAGGCTCAGGGAGGAATATTTTCATCAATTATGCAATAGCGGGGAATTTCGGGCATTGAAAGATGTATAGGATTATTTCCTAAATAAATTCAGTGCCGTCAAAAAAAATTATTAATAATCGATAGGAGACTGCCGTGTCACCATCTGCCAAAGAACAGCTGGATCATTTCATCAATGGTTTGATCAAGCGCAATCCGGGGGAAACTGAATTTCATCAGGCTGTCTATGAAGTGGCGGTCAGTATTCTGCCCTTTATTCAGGACAAGCCGGAATATCGGGATGCGCGTATTTTCGAACGTCTGACCGAACCCGACCGGATTATCATATTCCGGGTTGTCTGGGAGGATGATGGCGGCAATGTGCGGGTCAATCGCGGTTACCGGGTACAGAACAACAATGCCATCGGGCCGTACAAGGGGGGGCTGCGTTTTCACCCCAGTGTTACGCTCAGTATTCTGAAATTTCTGGCGTTTGAACAGACATTCAAGAACAGTCTGACCGGCTTGCCGATCGGCGGCGGCAAGGGTGGGTCCAACTTCAATCCCAAGGGCAAGAGTGATCACGAAGTCATGCGCTTTTGCCAGTCGTTCATGACGGAATTATCGCGGCATATCGGCAAGGATACCGATGTGCCCGCCGGGGATATTGGCGTCGGCAGCCGTGAGATCGGTTATCTGTTTGGTCAGCACAAGCGTATGTCCAATGAATTTACCGGCGTATTGACCGGCAAGGCCATCGAGTTTGGTGGCAGCCTGATTCGCACCGAGGCAACAGGCTATGGCGTGGTCTATTTTCTCGAGGATATGCTGGCGCATCGGGGCGAACATATGGAAGGCAAGACGGCAGCAATATCCGGCTCCGGCAATGTCGCAACCTATGCGGCGGAAAAAATCGAGCAGCTGGGTGGCAGGGCCATCACGATGTCGGATTCATCAGGATATGTTCATGACCCGCATGGCATTACCGGGGACCGGCTCGCCTATGTCAAGGAGCTGAAAACCGTACGCCGAGGGAGAATCTCCGAGTACGCCGAGGAATTTGGCTGTGAATTTATCGCCGGACAACGGCCGTGGGGCGTTCCCTGTGATGTGGCATTGCCCTGTGCCACACAGAACGAAATCAATGTGGCCGATGCCGAAATGCTGGTGAGCAATGGCTGTATCGCGGTGTCGGAAGGTGCCAACATGCCCACCGAGCAGGAAGGCGTGGATGTCTTCCTCAAGGCAGGTATCCTGTTTGCGCCCAGCAAGGCCGCCAATGCTGGTGGTGTGGCGGTATCAGCGCTGGAGATGAGTCAGAACAGCGCACGTCTCTCCTGGGAGGAGTCACACCTGGATGAACAGCTGCGCGACATTATGCGCAATATTCACGAAAACTGCGTCGAGTACGGGGCGGAAGCCAGTGGCCATGTCAATTACCTCAATGGCGCAAATATAGCCGGATTCCTCAAGGTGGCCAGTGCGATGCTGGCCTATGGTGTGATGTAGCGGGGCTTTGCAAGTAGTTGCGGACCGGGGAGGGCATTTGACTGTTGCTCAGTGCGACTCCAGTTTCCCCAGCTCCTGCAGTAGTGATGTCACCAGTGATTCACCCTGGGCGCCCATTCCTTTGGTCAGTATTTCGATATCCCGTTCACCATCGACCAGCCGTTTCATGATGCCGCCCAGCTGCGCCATCTCACCCCCGGCGGCCGTCATCTGCTCGGCCATGTTGCCCAGCAGATGGAGTGCCTCGGCCTGCCCGCTGCGGGCTGCATGAATCATGGCGGCCATCCCCGGTGTGGCCAGCGTTGGGTCAGCCTGGGCATTGGGATCGGGCAGCGTTGCCGGGTTCTGGATGCCATTGAGTATGGCTTCGGCAATGGTGCGGTCCTCCTCATCCAGCGGTTGCAGCAGGGCAGCTGAGCGATCGCCGGCGATGATCTTGCGGATCACGGCCACCAGTGCCGTCCAGCCATTGTTTGCCGAGGTTTGCAGTGCATGTTCGAATTGCGGTGGAATATTGTGTTGCGCTGCGCATTGCACGGCAGCAACGATCAGCTGGGCATGGGTCTGAACGATCTGCTGCTGGCGGGGAGGCAGTTGGGCCATGTTTGCTTTCCAGTAATGTTATGATCGGGTCATCATATTCTGAACTTGCTTTTGGTCCAAGATGAAAGATGCAGATCAGCTCTATCGATTCCTGTTTGAAAACCAGAACATACGTGGAGAGTTCGTCCAGTTGGAGGCGACATGGCGTGATGTGCTGGAGCGAGCGCACTATCCGGCCCCGGTCAAGACCGTGCTCGGTGAGGCACTGGCTTCCGCAGCGCTGCTGGTGGCCACGCTGAAGATCAAGGGCAGCCTGACACTACAGGTTCGAGGTTCCGGGCCGATGCATCTGCTGGTGGTGCAGGCATTTTCGGATGGTTCGGTGCGCGGTCTGGCGCGGTGGTGTGGTGATGTTTCTCCCGGCGCACTGGCCCAGCTGACCGGCAGCGGCCAGTTGGTAATGACGATCGATCCGGATGAGGGTGAACGCTATCAGGGCATCGTGCCTCTGATGGGCGACTATCTGCATGATGCGCTGCAACATTACTTTGACCAGTCCGAGCAGTTGCCAACCCGTCTGTGGCTCTCCGCCGGAGATGAAGTGGCTGCCGGCCTGCTGCTGCAGGCGCTGCCGGGGGACAGTGAGGATGATGACAGCTGGAACCGCGTTTCACGCCTCAGTGAGACCGTCACCGACCGGGAACTGCAGAAGCTCGATGTGGAGACCCTGCTGCGACGCCTCTATCACGAGGAGGAGGTAAGGCTGTTCAAGCCGCGGCCGGTGACTTTCAGCTGTACCTGTTCGCGGGAAAAGATCATCAGTACGCTGCGGCAACTGGGCGAGACGGAGATCAACTCGATTGTCGAAGAGCAGGGGCAGCTGGAGGTGGATTGCGAGTTCTGCGGTGCCCGCTACCATTTCGACGTGCTGGACGTAAAGGCGTTGTTTGTTACCGAGGGGTTTCCGTTGCAGTCGGATACACTGCAGTAGGTCGTTTCCCTTCTCGAACTGGCACTGGCCCTAAAAGAAAAACCCGCCATACAGCGGGTTGGATCGAAGCAGTCGGCAGTTATCTGCCGATTAAGTGAACTACTCGTGGAGTAGTTGCGTTTTCTTTTCCTGCTCCGCGAATTGTAAACCCGGAACCACATGGCGATATCTTTCGCCTCTGATATTGGGAGCCTGCCGGACTTAATGCCATTTGGCTGCGCCCGCAGGAAGTACCCTTGGGGTGCAAATCCCTGGATGGCGATCAACTCAGCTTATCGCCCTCGTCAAATAGCACGGCTATTCTCCTTACACGATAAACTGATTTAATCCGCCCCAGGGATTTTCGCTTCAAACGGTTAAGTCCGACAGGTTCCTGGTGGAACGGGCTCTCCTGAGTTATTTCTCTCTTTTATGGCCGGTTAGACTTGTGGTACAGGTGTTTGGTTCCATAAAATTTCAAGAAACCCGAAATTTTTTTTCCTGAAGCTACCTGGGACTCATCCAGGGTGTAAAATCCCGAGTAACTACTCAGCGAATGAATACAACCCACCACACACCGATGCATACAGGTATTGCCCATGTCCGATTCTTCTTGTAATTCCCCCGACTGCTGCTCCGGTGCAGCGCCTGCCAATACTGGCGAGACCTCACAGATTGCCGATGAAATGCGCCAGCAAATCCGTGAAGACTACGCAAAGGTAGCCAATGCCAGTTCGGCAGGCAGTGGCTGTGGTGTGGAGTCGAGTTGTTGTGGCGTATCGGATGACGACCAGATCAATATCCTGATCTCGACGCGACTGGGTTACAGCCAGGCCGACCTGGATAAGGTTCCGGAGGGGGCGGATATGGGATTGGGCTGCGGCAATCCACGGGCGATTGCCTCACTCAGAGAGGGAGAGACGGTACTCGATCTGGGGTCAGGTGGCGGTTTCGACTGTTTTCTGGCGGCCGGGGAGGTGGGTGTCAGTGGCCGGGTCATCGGTGTGGACATGACCCCCGACATGATCAGCAAGGCCCGCGCCAATGTGGTCAAGGGGCAATTCAGCAATGTCGAATTTCGTCTGGGAGAAATCGAGAATCTGCCGGTGGCCGATGGCGTTGTCGATGTCATCATATCCAACTGTGTCATCAACCTCTCACCCGATAAGGGCAGGGTCTTTGAGGAGGCATTCCGGGTGCTCAAACCCGGCGGGCGGCTGGCGATTTCGGATGTTGTCGCGACAGCGGCGCTGCCTGACGAGATGCGCAATGACCGTCAGCTCTTCTCGGGCTGCATGGCAGGTGCCTCATTGATCGAAGATCTGGAGAACATGATGGTGGCTGCAGGTTTCGACTGGATTGCCATAGAACCCAAGGATGAATCCCGCGAGTTCATCCGCGATTGGGCACCCGACACCGATATCACCAAATATGTCGTCTCCGCGACCATCGAGGCCGTAAAGCCTGCCTGACAAAACAACCTAAAAACAAGATAAAGCTGCATATATAAAGCGTAGCACAGTTTTTCGCCACAACGGTCCCTCACCCTTCCAGGGAGAGGGTGAAATAACTCGCGAAAAACTGTGTAACGATCAATACTGTTTCCTGGTTTATGGCGATCCTCTTTGCAGACAGCTCCCCATGGAGCTGTTGTATGTAAAAGAGGTGTCTTCAGTCACTCTCCCATGTAAAAGTGAGCTGGTAACATGTTTCTTTAGACCTATACACTAATTCTGGTGTTTTATCTGTTGGATAATCCGGGTTGCTCGGGAAAAATAGCTAGATCTTGCGAGTATCTCCTCTTAATAGTCCATTCCAAATGCAAAGCATCAATGGATTTCAGATGATTGCCAACACAGGGAGAATAGTGTGAAGCAAAGCCAATCAACAGAAAAAACACCGCTGCATCAAGGTGCAACTCTGGCGATCTTTACTGATCAAAAAGGAAAGATCCGTAGGGTTAACAAAGCATTTTGTGAATATATTGGCATGGATGTCGACCAGCTGATAAAAACGGATGTCATGGGGTTGCTGCATAGCAGTGTTCCGAAAGTGGTCTATGCTCAATTCATGCAGGCCATGCGAAAAAACAAGGTGTGGACGGAATGTCTTAAATTATCTGTTTTGGACTCAAGAGCAAAATGGTGCAGGGTCACTGTATCACCCTATTCAGGGCAGGAAGGGAGTTTTTTGTGGGTCTTTTCTACAGCAACTGAGAAAGAAATCAGCAAAATTGAAAAAAGATTTGGTCGAATTGCTGATGGTAAGGTGGCGTTGAAAAAAAACTTTATTGCGCGCAAGTACAAACAGCTGTTGGATCTTCCGATAGGTTACAAGGTTGGGGTATCAGTGACAATACTTACATTGGTTGTGGCCATGTCACTGATACTTAATTCTCTTTATATTGTTACTGAGGAAGTGCGTAATGCAGAATGGCAGGCATTGCAGAAGTATTCGGAAATAGTGGACAATGCGATCGTCAGTAAGGGAGAGCTCGCGACATCGTTGTCAGTAATGCTGTCAGCTATTCCAGAGGTTCAGCAGGCAGTCCTGAATAAAGATCGAACAAAGCTGATTTCGATGTTTAAAGAATCCTACGGAAAACTTGGTGATGGGTTTGGGATTCGTCAGTTCCAGTTTCATTTGCCACCGGCTATATCGTTGTTGCGACTTCATAAGGTTAGCAAGTGGGGGGATGATCTCTCTGGCTTTCGTCAGACAGTGGTTGAAGCAAATAACACACAAAAGGTTGTAACCGGACTGGAAAAAGGTAAGGCCGGGTACGGGATAAGGGGAGTTGCACCGATTAATGTTGATGGGAAAAATATTGGCTCAGTAGAGTTTGGCTCACTATTGTCACAACAGTTCTTTACAGACTTTAAATCCCGGCATGGTGTTGAGGTTGGTTTCTTTACATTGCAGGGTGATAAAGTCACTGTAGCAGGATCTACTTTTGGTACTCCGGAGTTTCTTTCTTCAAGTCAGATTGAGGGGGTTTTATCAGGTGGATCTGATACCAGGGAGGTGGCATTGGATGGAATACCGTTTGACTGGTATCTCCGTGTTCTTGAAGATCACTCGGGTAACCCTGCTGGTGTTATTGTGGTGGGGCAGGATCGCACGCCCTATATCCAGCGTCTTGCGAATATAAGAAATAAAGAGATGCTTATTGCCGGCGTAGCAATTATTCTTAGCATGCTGGTTTCCTTCTTTATTGCACGGAGTATTTCCAGTCCTATTGTAAAGGCTTCTCGTCTTGCAGAGAATATTGCGCGTGGCGTCTATGACAATAAAGTGGAACTTGGAAGTGAAGATGAAACCGGGAAATTATTGTCAGCTATGGCCTCGATGCAATCCAGGCTTGGCTATAATATTCACGAGGTGAATGAGAGGAATGAAGAGAATGCACGCATAAAGGTGGCGCTTGACTATATATCTACCAATGTCACGGTTTCCAATGCAGAGGGTGAGTTGATCTTTATGAATAATGCTTGCATGAAGCTATTTGATTCTTTGGCGAAGACTCAGTCTGATGAAAATTCATTCAAGGCTTCGGATCTTATTGGTACACGCTTGGTGGATTTCTTTGCTGATGATGAACTCAATAGGATTTATGGCAAGCCGCTGTCTGAGCAGGAAACGGTGAATTATTCGGTTTGGGGGCATGTTTTCAAACTGGTAGTCAACCCTGTTTATAATATTCAGGGAGAATTTCAGGGCCGGGTGACACAGTGGGTCGATATCACGGCTGAAGTGACGGTTCAGGGTGAGATTCAGCGGATTGTGGAGGCGGCGCAGGCCGGTGACCTGTCGCAAAGGATATCGATGGCCGAGAAGGAAGGCTTTTTCAGGACGCTTGCCGTGGGCATCAATGCGCTGATCGAGGATGTGGACCGCGTTATCGAGGATATCGCCAATGCAATGCAGCGAGTAGCAGCCGGTGATCTCACGAAAACGATAGAGGCGCATTACGAAGGGACGTTTGGCAGCGTCAAGAACAGCGTCAATGAGACCATTGCCGGGCTGGAGAAAATGGTCCGGGAGCTGCGTGATGCCTCGGTTGAGATTTCCGGGTCGGCCAATGAGATACTGGCAGGCAATGATGAGTTGTCACAGCGAACCGAGCAGCAGGCTTCCAGCCTGGAGACCACCGCAGCCAGCATGGAGGAGATCACTGGTACCGTGAACCAGAATGCCAACAATGCCCAAGCGGCAACGACGCTGGCTGCCGAGGCTCAGGAGGTCTCGCAACAGGGTGTCGAGGTGGTGCAGGATGCAATCAGGGCAATGGGTTCGATCAATGAGTCGAGCAGCAAGATCGAGGAGATCATTCACGTCATCGACGAGATTGCGTTTCAGACCAATTTGCTGGCGCTCAATGCGTCCGTAGAGGCGGCTAGAGCCGGTGAGCAGGGTCGCGGCTTTGCCGTTGTTGCTTCCGAAGTGCGGGATCTGGCGGGCAGAAGCTCGAATGCCGCTAAGCAGATCAAGGTGCTGATTTCGGACAGCGTCGAGCGGGTCACCAATGGCTCGGACCTGGTCAATAATGCGGGGGATACGCTGGATGCTATTGCCAGCAGCATCAGCAAGGTCAGCGCCATCATGGGTGAAATTGCCCTTGCCAACCAGGAGCAGTCCACTGGTATCCAGCAGGTCAATCAGGCTATTACGCAGATCGATGAGGCGACCCAGCAGAATACCGCGCTGGCGGAGCAGACCTCGGCCGTGGCCATTTCGCTGAGAACCCAGTCCAGCGAGCTGGACCGGATGATCAACAACTTTACCGTCTCTGGCTCTGCGGATCATAGTAGCAAGCCTTATCTGGAGGCAGTCTGAGCTGCCCTGGTACACCATCGAGCCAAACTTGATCGTTTACTGGCTGGCGAAGGGCCTGTTTGCAGGCCGTCGCCATGTTTCCCAGGCTGAGAGGTAGTTGGTCGCCATTGGATAGGCATTCGGCGTAGTCTATTGAAGTAGTGATACCCGAAACGCCAATCTGTACCGAGGTCATGCCCCATGTCACCGATCACCCGAACCGTTGCCGCCCTGTTTCTGCTCTTTCTGTTGCCACTGACGATGAGCAACGCTGAACAGGCGTCTCCCAGACCCATTCCGGAAGCGTTGCAAGGGTGGGTGGATTGGGTCAGGGAACCTTCCCCCTGCGTCCGTATCAGCGGCTTCAAGCATCAGCCGATATGTGCCTGGCCTCACCAGTTGCTGCTGGAAAAACCGGCTGGAAAGGTGCCGCTGCAATTCCGCCAGCAGTGGGATGTCTACAAGCCGGGCTGGATCCAGTTGCCGGGGGACAGCCAGTCCTGGCCGGTCAAGGTACAGATCAATCAGAATCCGGCCATTGTGGTCTCGCGTCATGGCAAGCCCTTTGTTCGTGCTGACAAGGGCAGGCTGGAGATCAGTGGCGAGTTGGGTGGTCATCAGGGACGACGTGCGTTTGCGGTGGCACCTGATACGGTGCTGGTCAAATACCTGCGTGAAGGGGTGGAGCAGCCGGTCTATCTGGATGACAAGGCCATGCTGCGTTTTACGCCCACGGGCTATGCCGGTGCTGTAAAACCCCGGCAGGACAAGGACTCCCTGACCGTGAAGGTCTTTCGTCGCTTTACCGACAATATCCCCACCGACATCACGACGGTGCTGCGGCTGACAGTGTCGGGCAAGAACCGGGAAGTGGTCTTTGGCAAGGTCACGTTGCCACAGGCCATTCCATTGGCAGTCAGCGGTCCGCTCAAGGCCAGCATCAATGAACAGGGTGAGCTGTCGGCAATTGTTCAGCCAGGCATCTGGGAGATCACGATATCGTCGTGGTTTCCGGCCGAGCTGACTGAGTGGCGGCGGGGCAAGCCGGGCAGTGCCTTCTGGCCGGCCAATGAATACTGGTTCTTCAAGCGTGTGCCGGCGTTGTATACCACGGAGCTTGATGGCAGCCCTGCCGTCGATCCCAAGAGCATCGATGCACCCCGCAGCTGGAGCAACCTGGCCGGCTATCTGGTGGGGCCGGGTGGCGGGCTGAAGGTCAAGCGTGTGTCGCGGGGAACGCTGGCGACTGGGGAGACCAGGGCGCAGATCGAGCGGGATGCGTGGATCAGCTTTTCCGGGGATCAACTGTTTGTGCGTGATCGAATCCGCGGAGAAGCCAAACCCTATTCGTCGCTGGTCGTGGCCCATCCGGGGGTTGAACCCAGGGCGATCTATCTCGATGACCGGCCGCAGGTCTTGGTGAAGACACCGGAAGGGGTGGGTGTTTCGTTGCGCAACCGTCGGCTCGACGCCAGCGTGCTGGGTGTGACCACGTCGCCACAGCCGTTGGTAATGCCCGGGAACTACTTTTCCGATCTCAAGGCCGAGGCGCTGGATACCCGCCTGCATGTGCCGCCAGGCTGGCGGCTGCTGGCCATCGATGGCGGTATCAAGGGCGCCACCTGGTTGTCGCAATGGTCGCTGTATCTGGTGTTTCTGCTGATCATCATCTCCATCGCCTTTGCCCGCGTGATTGGCTGGGGCTGGGGAATCTTTGCCGCACTGACTCTGGGTATCACCTTTCATGAGCCGGAAACACCCGCCCTGCTGTGGCTGGTGTTGCTGGGCCTGATTGCCATGCTGCGGGATGGTCTGGGTAATTATCCCCGACTGAAAACAATGTTGCAGAAGGCGCGTATCGCGGTATGGCTGCTGATTGGCGTGATGCTGCTGGGCTATACCATTACCCATGTGCGCGATGCCATCCATCCGCAGTTGAACTGGTCTGTGGGGGCACCGGAAAGGGGCGGCATGATGGCAGATGTGGTGATGGAGGAGGCCATGCCGGCACCCGAATCCCGCAGGATGATGAAGCAGTCGATGGAGGGTGGTGCTTCATCCGCCATGCCGACAATACGCAAGGATTATCGTGGCCCGAAGGTGGTGGCGGTCGACAAGGCCGAGGCGGTCGATTTCCGGCAGGAGAACGAGATTCGCTCCACGGTGGGTATTCCGCGCTGGCAGGGCAGGATCTATGCGTTGCAATGGGATACCAGTGCGTTGCAGCGTGCGGAACTGTTCGACATGGTGTTGATGACGCCGGTCATGAATCTGGTTTTCGGTTTTGTCAGCAGCCTGATGCTGGTGCTGTTGTTTCTGGCGACGCTGGGCGTGAATCTGCGTGATGTGATGTCACGTCTGCGTGGTGGCCGGGTCTCGAAGCAACTGGGAGTCTCACTGCTGGTGTTGATGCCGGTATTGGCCTGGATGCCGTCTGTGGTACAGGCGGGGGACTATCCGCCTGAGTACCTGTTGCAGCAGCTGGCGAAGGAGGTCAACCGGCCCCCCGCCTGCCTGCCCGATTGCGTGTCGCTGGACAAACTGCACGTTTCGTTGTCTGCCGATGGTCTGTTGACGATGCGATTTCTCATCAACTCCCTGGATACCGTTGCTGCGCCGCTGCTGGAAGTGCCTCGTGGCGGTATCGAGTTCCGGGCATTTGTTGCCAGTGACAATGGCCTGCGCAGTCTGCCATTACAGCGATCCGGCAAGACCCTGTTGGTCAGTCTGACAAGCGGGGTACACGATGTACTGCTCTATGCGTACGCTTCCGGCAAGCGTCTGCAACTGGGCCTGCCGCTGACGGTGCGCCAGTATGGTGAGTCGGTCGCGGGATGGCAGGCTGCGCATGTCGGGCGGCAGGGCAACTGGCGCTCACTCTCCTTTCGCAGGATATCCACACAGCAGCAACCTGAAGAGGGTTCAAAGGGGTTGCCGCGCAGCCAGATTCCTCCCTTTTTTGCTGTCACGCGCGAGCTGGTGCTGTCGGACGGCCTCTATATCGATACAACGGTGCGGCGCCTGTCGCCCATGGGCTCGGTGGAAACGGTTGTTGTTCCCGCCTGGCCGCAAGAGGTGATCCTGCAGGGCAGTGAGCAGGTTGCGCGCCAGGGGGATGTGATCAAGGTCGTTCTCAACGCCGGGGATTCCCAGCTGCGATTTCGCAGCTCGTTGCAATTCAGTGAGGATGAGCTGGCGAACTACCGTGGTGGCGTGCTGAGGAAGATCGAGTTGCCACCCGCACCACCAGCGCAGCGCACGCAATGGCGCTTCGATTATTCCAGCCAGTGGAATGTCGAGGTCGAAGGGCTGCCAATCATCTATGAGCAGACGCGCTCCGGTGAGAATATCAAGTCGTTGCGACCCTGGCCTGGTGAATCGGCATCGATTCTGGTCTCGCGTGTCGAACCGATTCCGGGCGCGACGGTTGCCATTCAGGAGCTGACGCTGGCGTTGGCACCGCACGCAGCGGCGCATGGTGGCCCGGGCGGTACGCTGGAGATCCACGCCGAGATCGAAACCACCCAGGCGCAGACGCTGTTGCTGGAAATTCCCGAGGCAACCCTCAACTCTGTTACCATCAATGGACGACGTGTCAATAATGAAGCCTCTGGTACTGTGCGAATTCCGCTGGATATCGGCAAGGCCCAGGTCACTATTGCGGGTGAATTGATCGAGGGGATTTCCGGTATTTATCGGGAACCGACGGTCACTTTCAAATCACGTGATGGGGAAACGGTTGCCATCTACAATGCACTGACTGAAATCAGCATGCCACAAAACCGCTGGGTTTATCGGGCCGATGGCAAGGGTGTGGGGCCGGACTTTCTTTTCTGGTCGATCCTGCCGCCACTGGTGCTGCTGGCTCTGGCCCTGCATTTCATGAAGCTGGGTCAGATCAATGGCCTCAGCTGGTTGCTGGTCATGGTGGGCTTTACCCAGGCCAACTCCTTTGGATTGTATATCGGCATTGGCATGTCGATGTTGTTTATCGGCTGGCTCTATCTGCTGAAAGTGAGGGAAGGGCTGGCGCCGTTCGAAATGTCAGCATTCAGGTTCAATGCATTGCAG
>CAYTPO010000228.1:0-13400 GCA_964439815.1 uncultured Thiotrichales bacterium | reverse complement strand
AAGGACGTGCTGTTCCTGATGATGCGCAACAGGTAAGTCTATATCCATGATACCCCGGATTCCATTTGTTGTTTTAATAATTTTTTTCTGCATTCTAGCATCCACCCTTACGAAAAAACTTGAGGTTAATCACACTAGGGCGCATGTGGTTTTTCGTGAATTTCAGCGCTGCGCCCTTCAATGCCGCATAAACTGCCGAAGCAGCTCATGGCTCGGTAAAGCATAAGAGGGGTTTCCGGTTATTGGTCATTTGACAAGCTTGCGGTACGCCTCGGGCAACACGCATAAATGCACCATGGATTACCACCCGCCATACCGTTACAATCATTCACAAACCGGGCAGCAACTTTCATCTATTGGGGATAACGATATGAAGCCATTTCTCTGCAATGCACGAGCAATCAGGGGCTTTTTGCTGAGTGTTTTGTTTTGCCTGCCCGGTTTTATCAGTCTGCCGGCAAGCGCCGGGGGACAGGCGCTTTCGGTGATCAGTTTTGCGGAGCAGAATCAGGATGGCCGGAATGAGGTTTGTGCACGATTTTCTTCGCCGCTAGACAGGCATCAGGATATTCAGTCGTATTTTTCGGTGAGTAAGAAGGACGGTACGCTGGCTGATGGTGCCTGGCTGTTTTCCAGTCATGATTCACTGGCCTGTTTTGCCAATACCGAACCGGCTACCGAGTATATCGTGACCATTTACAAGAACCTGCCAGGCAGGGATGGCGCTCGGCTGGCGAACAATTTTCAGCAGCGTATTACCACACGGCATCTGGAACCGGCGGCGAGTTTCGATACACGTGGTTCGGTGTTGATGCCGGGTATCAGTACCGGGTTGCCGGTGGTGAGTGTGAATGTTCCGGCAGTGGATATCACTTTTCACCGCGTCAGGCCGGGCAGCCGTGAGTTGGTGTTGAACGAGATTGGCAGCAGCTATACCTATTCTTTGAGCAGGATGTTGCCGCAGGTGAGCGAGCTGGTTTATACCGGTCGCTTTGCCCTGCAAGGCGAGAAAAACCGGCGGGTGAAACACACCATCAATATTGCCGATATTCCTGCCTTGCAGGCTCCCGGTCTCTACTTGGCAGCCATGAAGCCAGCGGGCAGCTATACCGAATCCCCGCAGATGACGCATTTCATGGTGACGGATCTGGGGCTGCATGCCAGGGTCTATTCCGACCAGCTCGATGTTCATATCAACTCACTGAAATCCGCGCAGCCGGTGGCAGGCGTCACGATCAGCCTGGTCGATGACAAGGGGCAGATCCTGCAACAGGCACGCACCACACCCGAAGGCTATGCGAGCTTCAAACCCACCCCCTCCAAGGCTGTCATGTTACTGGCGGAAAAGGATGACCAGCAATCCCTGCTGCGGCTCAAGGGGCCGGCGCTGGATCTTTCGGAATTCGAGCTTGGTGAGCGCCCACAACATTCGCAGACTCTGTTCATTTACAGCGAGCGCGATATCTATCGCCCCGGAGAGACGCTACATTTCAATGCCCTGCTGCGTGATCAGGATGGACATTTGCAGGCGGCTCCCACACTGAAGGGAAGATTGCTGCAGCCGGATGGTCAGGTCGTGCGGCGCTTTACGCTGCAAGCCACACCGCCGGGTTTCTACCAGCGCAATATCATGCTGCCGGAGAACGCCAGCACCGGGCAGTGGCAGCTGGAGATCGATAAGCCCGACGGCAGGAAAACACGCTATCCATTCAAGGTGGAGGAGTTCCTGCCGGAGCGGATGAAGCTGATGTTTACCACAGCGTCGCAAGGGGCTGCCCTCTCCCCCACTCAACCGATCAAGGTTGATGTGCTTGGGGAATACCTCTATGGCGCGCCGGCGGCGGGCAATCGCCTGAGCGCGCTGCTGCGCGTCGACCGTTGGCGCACCCCCATTCCCACACTCAAGGACTACCAGTTTGGTGATGTACGCGATGATCGTGGCCTCGGCACCACCGAGCTGGAGGATATTTTTCTCGACAACCAGGGCAAGGGCAAAGTCATTGCCCCAAGCCGCTGGCGCGATACCCGCTCACCACTGAAGGTTCGACTGATCAGCAGCCTCTATGAATCCGGTGGTCGTCCGGTGACACGCAGCTTTGAACAACTGGTCTGGCCCGGCAATGCGCTGATCGGCATTCGCCCAGAATTCAAGACAGATGAAAATCCACCTGAAAACAGCCGCGTACGCTTCGATATCGTGCGCGCTGATGTACAGGGCAAAAAGCTGGCGGCGCAAGGGCTGGAAATCACGCTGATCCGCGAGGAGAAACAGTATTTCTGGGAGTACGCCGAAGGACGCGGCTGGGACTACAGTTTTTCCGAGCAGGAATACCCGGTCACCACACAATCTCTGAATATTGCGGCTGGAAAGCACGCCACAGTGGAGCTGCCGGTGGAATGGGGCAGCTACCGGCTGGAGGTGCGCGACCCGCAACACAACACGCTATCGAGCCTGCGCTTTTTTGCCGGCACCGACTGGTACAGCGAGCGTGAAGCCTCTGCCCAGAGCAGCCGCCCGGACGCAGTTGGCCTGAGCCTGGACAAACCCCGCTATCGCGCTGGCGATACCGCTCTGCTGACCATCAACCCACCTCACGATGGCGAGGCGCTGATTCTGGTTGAAGCCGACCGCCCCCTGTGGACACACCGTCAATCGGTCACCAAGGCGGGAGCCGTCGTCAGGATTCCTGTCGATGCGCAGTGGCAGCGTCACGACATTCATGTATCGGTGATCGTACTGCGCCCGGCCAGCAAGGTTGCCAGCATCACACCCAATCGGGCTTTCGGGCTGCTGCACCTGCCACTGGATCGGGAAGCACGGCGTTTGCAAGTGGCTATCGACAGCGTTGAGAAGTCACGTCCCAACCAACCGCTGGAAGTGGCGCTTACGGTAGCCAACCCGCCCGTTGGTGGTAACATCCACGTCACGCTGGCGGCGGTGGATACCGGCGTGCTGAGCCTTACCGATTTCAAGACACCGGATCCCTTCGAGGGCTTTTTCGGACGACGGCGCTACATGGTGGAGAGTCGTGATCTCTATGGCGCTATCATCGAGCTGAATGACTATCCGCGTGCCCAAATGAAATTCGGTGGCGATGCACCAGCTCGCGGAGGCAAGGCACCCGCTTCGGATATCCAGATTGTTTCACTCTACAGCGGGCCGGTGTCGGTCGATGCCCAGGGCAAGGCAGCGATAACACTGGACATCCCCGACTTCAATGGCCGTCTGCGGCTGATGGCGGTGGCATTTGGCAACGACACTTTCGGCCACGCCGACCATGAAGTCACCATCGCTGCGCCGGTTGTTACCCAGCTCGCCATGCCTCGCTTTATTGCCAGTGGCGACCAGGCCACACTGGCGCTCGACCTGCACAACATGAGCGGCCAGCCACAAACGCTGAACCTGCATCTGACAACCACACAGCCCGTCACCCTCCGGAACGGGCTGCAGCAGATCACACTGGCCGACGGCGAGAAGCGCACGCTCACCTTTCCGATCAGCGCCAGCATGGGCAGCGGCCGGGCGGGGATTCACCTGGCAGTCACTAGCGAATCATTACATTTCGAGCGTGATTGGTCGCTTGCGGTGCGCCCACCCTACCCGCTGGAAAGACACCACCAGCGACTGCTGATCAGCAAGGGTGAAACCGCACACTATCAACTCACCATGCTCGACGAACTGCTGCCACAGAGTATTCGTGGCCAGCTCAGCATCTCCAATCAGCCCGACCTGGGCGCAGCACGGCAAATGGAGGCTTTGCTGCAATACCCCTACGGCTGTCTGGAGCAGGTCAGCAGCAGCGCATGGCCGTGGCTCTATGCCAACAGTAAAAACATCAAACGCCTGAAGCTACCAGAGGCTTCGGCGAAGAAGCGGCTGGAAGCGGTCGAGGAGGCGTGGCGAAAAATCGAGGCCATGCAGCTCGGCAATGGCGGTTTTGGACTGTGGGATAACCACTCCGCCGAGGAACACTGGCTGACCGCCTATGTTACCGACATGCTGCTGGACGCAGAGGCACAGGGTTTTCCAATCCAGCAGGCCATCCGGGACGCCGCACTGAAACGGCTCGAAGCCTATCTGCGACAAACCAATATGGGCTTCAGCCGCTTCAGTGAAAATGGCGACCACTACCGCTTTGCCTATCGCAGCTACGCAGCGTACGTCCTGTCACGGGTAAACCGCGCCAATCTGGGTCAGATGCGCAGTCTGTTCGACCACCAGCGCAACGACGCCAAAGCCGGTTTGCCGCTGGTACATCTGGGGCTTGCAATGCTGCAACAGGGCGACAGGCAACGCGGCCATCGCGCCATTGCCATGGGGCTGACAAAGCAGCGCGACGAGGAGCAGTATCTGGCCGACTATGGCTCCCGCATCCGCGATGATGCCGTCATCCTGCGTCTGCTGGCTGACAAGCCACGGTTTGGGGATCAACTGAAAGAGAAACTGCTATCACTGGCCGATGCCATTGCCGAAACACGCTATCTGAGCACGCAGGAGCGCAACGCCCTGTTCCTGGCAGACATTGCACTGCAGCAGCAGGGTGGAGAAGAGTGGCAAGCCATATTGCAGCAGGGACTCGAGACCCGGCAACTCAAACAGCAGGCGCGCTACCTTGCCGACCTCGACATGGCTGCACTGAAAGAAGGCATTGCCATCACCAACCAGAACGACGCCCTGTTGTGGAGCACGCTCAACATCGAAGGCTATCCCCGGCAAGCACCCGCACCCGTCAGCAACGGCTACGAGATCAAACGCGACTACTACAACCGTGAAGGCAAACCACTCGACATCAGCCAGCTCAAGGTGGGTGATCTGGTGCTGGTACACCTGGCCATTACCGCCACGAAACGCATGCAGGACACCCTCGTGACCGACCTCCTCCCCGCCGGACTGGAGCTGGAAAACCAGAACCTGGAACACAGCATCAAACTGGAGCAATTCCGCATCGACGGCAAAACCCTCCCCGAGCTGCAAGGTGATACCCGAATCATCCACCAGGAATACCGCGACGACCGCTACATAGCCGCCCTGGATCACGGCTTATACCAACAACAAAGCCATATTTTCTACCTCGCCCGCGCCGTCACACCCGGCACCTACAAAATACCACCCGTGATGGTAGAGGATATGTACCAGCCACAGAAACGCGCCGTGGGAGAAAGCACCGGAAAAATGACCATAAACAAGTAGGCCGGGATAAGCAGCGCATTCCCGGCATTGACGCTCGTGTGTCGGCAACATATCTTGCTCGGATCTATGGTTGGATTTTATGTACCGGCTCAGCCAAAAGAAGTTTGTATTTCCGACATTTTTCCTGGCTTTTCTGCTGGCGGTACTGTTGTGGGCACTGGATCAACACTACCCTCCCCGGTTACCGGATGAAGCGGGAGATTTCGCCCGTGTTGTACTGGATCGCGATGGCCTGCCACTGCGGGCTTTTGCCGATGCACAGGGTGTCTGGCGCTATCCGGTCGGTGTCGATGAGGTATCACCGCTGTATCTGCAGGCGTTGCTGGGGTACGAGGATCGCTGGTTTTATTACCATCCCGGTTTCAATCCGGTGGCGCTACTGCGCGCAGCCTGGCTGAATTTTTCCAGCGGGCGGATTGTTTCCGGTGGTTCAACATTGACGATGCAGGTGGCGCGTCTGCTCTATCCGCACAAGCGGAGTGTCGTTGGCAAGCTGACGCAGATTTTGCGTGCGATGCAGCTGGAGTGGCATCTCGACAAGGCTGAAATCCTGCAACTCTATCTCAACCACGCGCCATTTGGCGGCACGATCGAGGGCGTTGCCGCAGCTAGCCACGCCTGGCTGCAAAAGTCCCCCCAGGCACTGACACATGCCGAGGCTGCGCTGCTGGCCGTATTGCCTCAGGCTCCTTCCCGGCTGCGGCCTGACCGGCATCCATTCCGGGCACAGAAGGCGCGTGACAAGGTGCTGAAGCGACTCGAAACACTGGGCACCTGGCCCGCCGAAACCCTCCGTGAGGCGCGACGCGAAACCGTGGCAGGCTATGCCATTCAGCAGCCGATGCTGGCGCCGCTGTTGGCTCGGCGGCTGGTTCAGCAGCTCCCCGATCAGCGCATTATCAAGACCACCATCGACAGCAGGATACAGGCCAACACGCGGAATATCCTCCGCAACTACCTGCAGCGGTTGCCTCTGCAGAGTTCGGCCGCAGCGCTGATCGTCGATAACAAAACCAGCGAAGTGCTTGCCTACGCCGGCTCGGTCGACTTCCTCGACGCCACGCGCTACGGTCAGGTTGATATGGTGCAGGCGCGGCGATCCCCCGGCTCCACGCTCAAGCCTTTCCTCTACGGCCTCGCGCTCGATGCGGGTCTGATTCACTCGGAATCACTGCTCGGCGATGTGCCACGCAGCGGCAAGGCCTATCGCCCGAGCAACTTCGAGCAGGGCTTCAGCGGTCCCGTCAGCGTCAGCTACGCCTTGCAGCAGTCGCTGAATATCCCCGCTGTCAATTTGCTGGAGCACTACGGCCCGCACCAGTTTGTTGCTCGACTGCACAATGCCGGCCTGACACTGAAACTGCCCGCTGGTGCGCAGGCCAATCTGTCAGTAATTCTTGGCGGCGCGGGGATCTCGCTGGAATCACTGGTATCCGGCTACATGGCCTTCTCGCAACAGGGGTTTGCCAGCAGACCCCGGCTATTGCACGATCAACCCGCCGAGAAACACAAACTGCTTTCACCGGGAGCCGCTTGGATCATCAGTGATATTCTGCGCAAGACACCACAACCCGGTAGGCTGCGCCACGCCATTGTCGATCAGCAGCAGGATATCGCCTGGAAGACCGGCACCAGCTACGGCTTTCGCGATAGCTGGGCCATCGGCACTAACGGGGACTACACCATCGGCATCTGGGTAGGACGCCCGGATGGTACACCGATGCCTGGATTCTGGGGGGGCAAGACCGCCGCCCCGCTGATGTTTCAACTGTTTCAATCGCTTGGTGGTGCAGGCATCCAACACGCAAGCCAACCCGACAGCGTGGTAAAAATCACTATCTGCTGGCCACTCGGCACAGCTGCTGCGCTGCAACCGCCACAGCATTGCCGGCAAAAACGGGAAGCCTGGGTGCTCGGACAACAGATCCCTCCAACACTGGCCGACCGAAACGCCCCCTATCTGAGCAACCCGGTCTCGTACTGGATCAATCCCGCCACCGGCCTGCGGGTAGATGCTCGTTGCCTTGTGGATACCCCCCTCCACCAAAGCATCGCGCTATGGCCTGCGGAACTCCAACCCTGGCTACCCCGTTCACAACGGACCGCCACCCTGCTGCCGGCAACAGATCCAACCTGTCCTGGCCCACTGACACAACCCCAGGCTCGATTGAAAATACTCGGCATACAACAGGACAGCCAGCTACGCTCCCCCCGACCCGGGCAATGGCCTGCCATCAACCTGAAAGCCCAGGGTGGCACAGGCTGGATCGACTGGTATATCAATGGCAGGCACCAATACCACACCGGTACACAGACGGTCATCTCCCACGCATTCACCCAGGCAGGCAATTATCAGATCATCGCTGTGGATGGCGGGGGCAACGTGGATAAGGTGGAACTGAGTGTACTGGGAGAGTGACGGCGGCAGAAAACAGCCTGGATCATGAACGAAAAAGCCCCGCAGATTGCTCTGCGGGGCTTTCTCTGAATAATGGCGCGCCCGGAAGGATTCGAACCTCCGACCACCTGGTTCGTAGCCAGGTACTCTATCCAGCTGAGCTACGGGCGCTCTGTCGAGACCGGGGTATGGGAAGCCCCGAAAATCAAGAGGGGGGGATTATCTACCAATCTTCATGAGATTAAAAGTATTTTGTAAAGATTCTCTGTCATCGGCAGTGCGAAATTTGTGGCAGCAGATCCCCCAACAACCCATCTGCAAACAACCCTGCAAGGGCTTTTGGTCAAAACCGAACGCGCCTCTCATCCCCTGCAATCCAAAGGGCTATTATTAACGTAGGCATAGCAACGCTGGAAACCATGTTCTCAAAGCAGACAGCTCTGTTACTGACATTGCTCCTTCTGGGCTGCCAGTCCCCAGAGGAGATGGATGCTATTGATCTGCAGAAGAAAATTGTGCTTGAGAATCAAATCGAGCTGCTCAGCGACGATGTCTGGCACTTTCCTGCACATCAGGCCGGTGACCAGACGACAACCTATCTGCCGATGCGAAGATTCGACCTCATCTTCACTGGCTACGACACCCACTCCGGCTCCACGTACGAACACGTCATTCCCGGTACCTACACCCATATGCTCGCCTATATCGGCAAGGACGCCAACGGTTTCGCCTATGGCATTGAAATGAATACCGACATGGATGCAACCTACTCGATAGGGCTAAACGGGTTGCAGGTTGGCGGCCAACTGTACCTTTACTGCCTCGGCAGCGACTATGGCGCAAAACCCTGCCCTGCCGACCTCTACTTTTTTGGTATCGAGCGCTATGACTACCTCTGGGGCAAGACATTGACGCCAGACCTGAAAGCCCGACTCATGTTCCATGAAAACACACTGATGACGACAGTCAGAGAGGATCTGGCAACAGGATTCCCCTTCCAGCTCCCCTTCAAAGTCACATTGATGACCGCCTTTACCAAGGAAATTATACTGCACGAAGACGGACGCAGAAATGGCACCGACTGCGTTGATTACTTCGTATCCCTGTTCGAACAGAAAGCCGGTGTCTGTATGGACAACATACGAATTGGTGCCGATGAAATCACCAGCTACTTCCTCAATGACCCGCAAGGAAAAAAGGTGGTACTACCCGCCGCCTACAATCCATTTACCGAAAAAGACCAAACGATCGCGGAGATGCTGACCGAGGAAGGCTTCAGCATTGTGGATAACCAGCCACGTCAAACTCATTGCCCTGAAAGTCCGATAGTCAGTGGCATTGCGATACCCGATCGCGTTTTTAACAGTAGCAGCCTGGTGACACCAACACTTTGAGTGATGTTGCAAATGCAAGGTGCAGTAGCCGAGATAAATCGAATGGATTCTCCGTTTGCTTTTATCCCATAAGAGGAATATAAACATTCTGCCCTTTGTCGATAAAGACAAGAATAAGGCTGAGCTGCAGAAACGTGAAATACAGCAGAAGATCCTTGTGGAAAATATAGAGGATATTCTCGGACAGCCTCCCATACCCGAACCCGCCAAAAGTAATTTTTCATACAATAATTATCGTTATAGATTATCTGCAGAGGGTACGAAATACCACTCGAGGAATCACATTATCCCGCCTTATTCATGGTGGATCGCTGATCCTGGCGCTGGACTGTTGCGTCTGGACGCCGCTCTGGAGCGAAATTTGTAGCAATAGCTACAACTTGAGTGAAGCGCAAGCGCAGGCGTCCCAGAACAAGCCAGGGCCGTGACAGGCTGAAGCCTCTCACCATTTGGGTGAAACGGGACTGCCAAGGGTTTGTCATTGTTTTCACTTACTTATCACTGGATTTAGCCGCCACCTTGAATAAGACGGGATTATTTTTTTCGCACCTGATACGCGAATTTCCGGTATTTCCCAGACTGACTGCCAGGTATTTTTATTTACGGATGCAGCGAGCCTCCATGCCACGCGGTAAACATCGGATAAACACCGCGAGTTGATTGAGGAGATGGAGTTGTTCCATTCAAACCCGGACGGCGTATAGTGGGTAGTTACAATCTGAAATAAGGAGTGTAACAATGCAAGTAAAAGCTGATGAAAACACTACCATCTACCTGATTGGCAGTGGCATTGCCTGCCTTTCGAGTGCGGTGTACCTGATATTGGATGCCGGTATCAATCCGGAGAAAATCACGATACTAGAGCAAAACAGTGTAACAGGGGGGGCCCTCGATGGCTCGGGTAATCCCGAGACAGGTTATGTCATTCGTGGTGGGAGGATGCATGAAAAAAAGTATCAGTGTTACTGGGACGTGCTATCTCACATACCCTCTTATGATGACCCGAATGTCAATGTGACCGACGAAACCATGGAATTCAATGAGCGTTTTGTCTCTCACGCACAGGCCAGACTACTCATGAAGGGAAAAAAGATCGATCTTTCCTCTTATGGACTGAGTACTCGCGAACAGTTTCGCATGATGGAACTATTGTTTGTACCGGAAATCGCTTTGGATGGGCTGAGAATAGAGGACTGGTTTCACCTTGAATTTTTCAGCACGAATTTCTGGATGATCTTCACAACGATGTTTGCCTTTCAGCGCTGGAGTTCGGTAGCAGAAATGCGACGATATATGAAGCGCTTCATGCACTTGGTTCCCGGTTTAAAATACATCGGCGGCATCTTGCGGACAAAGTACAATCAATACCATTCTGTAGTGCTACCGATGGAAAACTATCTCCGCGACAAAGGAGTAAACTTTGCACTGGAAACACGTGTCGTTGATATGGAGTTTGAGCTGACAGAGACCCATAAAACGGTCACGGGGCTTCAGATCGAAACACAAGGAGACTCGGATGTCATTACGATTGGCCAGGGTGACTACGTATTCTTCACCAACGGATCCATCACGGAAAGCACCGACAATGGGGATCTCGATCATGCGCCGGTTCTAAAGGGCTTAGATGAATCCGGTGCATGGCAACTGTGGAAGAAAGTGGCGGAAAAGGACTCTGCCTTCGGCAATCCAGACGTCTTCTGCGATAACATAGATTTGCAGAAGTGGTATTCGTTCAGCGTCACACTCAACGACAATACGTTTCACGACTACATGGAAAACTTTTCCGGCAACACGGATGGTACCGGCGGCCTGGTTACCATGACAGACTCTAACTGGCTGATGTCGATAGTAATTGCCAGACAACCCCACTTTCCGGACCAGCCTGAAAATATCAAGATCTTCTGGGGTTATGTGCTATTCCCGGATCGTGTTGGTAACCATGTTAAAAAGAAGATGAGTGAATGCACGGGTGCGGAAATTCTAGAAGAACTCTGGTACCACCTCAAAATACAGGACTTGATGAAGCCGGTCATGGAATCGGGAAAGGTTGTCAACTGCATACCCACTGCCATGCCTTTTATAGACAGCCTGTTCATGCCACGATCCTCAGGGGACCGACCCCTTGTAATTCCTCGGGGATCCAGTAATTTTGCGTTTCTCGGGCAATTTTCCGAGGTCGATGACGACTGTGTGTTTACTGTTGAATACTCGGTTCGCTGCGCCCAGGAAGCTGTTTACGGGTTTTTCGACTGCGGAAAAAAACCGATCCCCGTATATGTCGGTGCACACAACCCGATAGCAATGATGGAAGCAGCCGCAGCTATTGCCAAGTAGGACTGGCCAAACATGATCACAACCCAATGACCTGCAGGATGCCCACTCAGTGATCGACGCTGGTTCTCTTTCAGGTTAAAACCACGAGCGGCCTGGTGGTAAGCTTTTCTGCAACGCCCTCCTCCGCCCCCTTACCAACGGGGCGGAGTGCAAAGCACTTCAGGACTTCGACCATTTCCAGTCACGAATTTCCGGTAGATCTTCTCCGTATCGGGTGATGTATTCGCGGTGCTCCACCAATCGATCATGCATGGCCTGATGGATATGGCCAGCGCGGTCACGCAGTTGGGGGACGCGGGTAGCAACGTCCATCACAAGATGAAAGCGGTCGAGATCATTGCGTACAACCATATCGAAGGGTGTTGTTGTCGTACCTTCTTCCTTGTAGCCACGGACATGGAGACAATCATGGAATTTCCGCCGGTAAGTGAGGCGGTGAATGAGCCATGGATAACCATGAAAGGCAAAGATAACCGGAATATCCGTGCCAAAAAGCGCATTGAAATTGTCATCAGAGAGTCCGTGAGGATGCTCATTGTGGGGCTGCAAGGTCATGAGATCGACAATATTGACGACCCTAATTCGAAGCTTGGGCGCATAGTCATGCAATAGATCCACTGCGGCAAGTGTTTCTATGGTGGGGACATCACCACAACAGGCCATGATCACATCAGGTTTTTCATCCTGGTCATTGCTTGCCCACTCCCATATACCAATCCCGGTACTGCAATGCTTGATGGCAGAATCCATATCGAGCCACTGTGGTTCGGGTTGTTTGCCAGCGACAATGACATTGACAAGGTTTCTGGAATTCAGACATTCATGGACAACACAGAGCAGCGTGTTTGCATCAGGTGGTAGATAGACACGCATGATGTCGGCCTTTTTATTGACGACATGGTCAATGAACCCCGGATCCTGGTGTGAAAAACCGTTGTGATCCTGCCGCCAGACGTGGGAGGTGAGCAGGATATTGAGTGAGGCAATATCGGCCCGCCAGGGGATTTCATTACACACCTTGAGCCATTTGGCATGCTGGTTGAACATCGAATCGACGATATGGATAAAGGCTTCATAGCAGGAAAACAGGCCATGCCGACCGGTGAGCAGATAGCCCTCCAGCCAACCCTGGCAGGTGTGTTCCGACAGGATTTCCATGACCCTGCCATCAGGGGCCAGGTGCTCATCGAAGCTAAAAGCCTCAGCCATCCAGACACGATTGGTGACTTCGAACAGCGCCGAGAGCCTGTTTGAGGCTGTTTCATCAGGGCCCACGACACGGAAATTGGCGGCCTCCTTGTTGAGTGTCATGACATCACGCAGGTATTCACCCATTCTTCGGGTCGCCTCACCCAGGCTGGCGCCAGGTTGCAGGACATCAACCGCATATTTTTCATAATCCGGGAGGTGCAGAGGTCTGAGCAGTAGACCACCATTGGCATGTGGGTTTGCACCCATACGCCTGTTTCCTTTTGGCGCCAGTGCTGCAATTTCGGGTTTCAGCCAACCTGCTTCAGAGAACAACTCATCTGGATGATAGCTTTTCATCCAGTCTTCCAGAATCTTCATATGATCCGGGGTAGTTACCGCGGGAATGGGGACCTGATGCGCCCGCCAGGAATCCTCGATCTTCAGACCATCCACCTCCTTCGGACCAGTCCAGCCCTTGGGGGTTCGGAGAATAATCATGGGCCACCGGGGCAACATTATCTCACCCTCCTCACGGGCATTTTGCTGAATTTCCTTGATCTCCCGAATGACTGCATCGAAGGTTGCAGCAAGACGCTGATGGACAACGACAGGGTCGCTGCCTTCGACAAGATAGGGTTTGTAGCCGTAGCCCTCAAACAGGCTTGTCAGGCTATATTCATCGATGCGCGCCAATACGGTCGGATTGGCTATCTTGTAGCCGTTGAGGTGTAACACCGGCAGTACAACGCCATCACGTGCCGGGTTGATGAATTTATTGCCATGCCATGCGGTTGCCAGTGGGCCGGTTTCGGCCTCGCCATCACCAACCACGCACAGCGCCAGCAAATCGGGATTATCAAGTACCGCACCAAACGCATGGGAAAGGGAGTAA
>CAYTPO010000227.1:0-5036 GCA_964439815.1 uncultured Thiotrichales bacterium | reverse complement strand
GGCCGGCTCCGGGCTGGTAGCCTTCGCCGCCGCCACCGGCGTCATGCCGCTGGACATGCCCGAATCCGTCCTGGTGCGCTTCAAGGGTGAAATGCAGCCGGGCATCACATTGCGCGATCTGGTCAACGCCATCCCCCATGCCGCCCTCCAGTCCGGTCTGCTCACGGTGGCCAAGGCGGGCAAGAAAAACGTCTTCTCCGGGCGCATTCTGGAGATCGAGGGATTGCCCGATCTGAAGGTGGAGCAGGCTTTCGAGCTGTCCGACGCTTCGGCCGAGCGCTCCGCCGCCGGCTGCACCATCAAGCTCGACAAGGCGCCAATCATCGAGTATCTGAACTCCAATATCGTCATGCTGAAGTGGATGCTGGCCAGCGGCTACGGCGATGCCCGCACCATCCAGCGCCGCATCGACAACATGGAGGCCTGGATCGCCAACCCCGAGCTGATGGAAGCCGATGCCGACGCCGAATATGCCGAGGTGATCGAGATCGACATGAGCAAGATCAAAGAGCCTCTGCTGGCCTGCCCCAACGACCCGGACGATATCAAGCCGCTGTCCGAAGTGGCGGGCACGCAGGTCGATGAAGTCTTCATCGGCTCCTGCATGACCAATATCGGCCACTTCCGTGCCGCCGGCAAACTGCTGGAAAAGACCGAAGGTGCCGTCCCGACCCGGCTGTGGATCGTCCCGCCCACCAAGATGGACGAGCAGCAACTCATCGAAGAGGGTTACTACAGCATCTTCGGCCGCTCCGGCGCCCGCACCGAAATCCCCGGCTGTTCGCTGTGCATGGGCAACCAGGCCCGCGTTGCGCCCAAGAGCACCGTTGTCTCCACTTCCACCCGCAACTTTCCCAACCGGCTTGGTGATGGCGCCAATGTCTATCTCTCCTCCGCCGAACTCGCTGCTGTTGCCGCCATCCTTGGCAAGATCCCCAGCGTCGAGGAATACATGGACTACGCAGCCAAGATCGATACGATGGCGGCGGATGTCTATCGCTACCTCAACTTCAACGAAATAGAAAGCTACCAGGACGCAGCAAAGAAAGTGATACCGATTCAGGCGGTTTAAAGCGCAGCCACAAAACACAGCTTGAGCGCGGTTAACCCGTCACCCGCCACCGGGTACTCCATCAAACCCAATTGGATGGAGTACCCGTGAATCCGAGACTTAACCGCGATTTCAGGTGGCAGTTGGTGACGGTAACCACAAACATGTCGAGAACCCTTCTTTCAGCCCTGTTAATATTGGCGATCACCCATGCCGCTCTGGCATGGGGCGCTGTCTCCCCCGCTTCACCGATCGAACTGGGTGACATCCCTTCCCGCCCGGTTCCTCCCGAATGGCCTTTCAAGCGATTCTTCCAGATTCGTCCGATTTCCGATCTGGGGTTTTCTCCGGACAACCAGACGCTCTATTTCATTCGCAATGATGATGAGGTCGACAATATATTTGCCATCGACTTGCGTAGCGGAGCAATGCGGCAGGTCACCCACTTCAAAGAGCCGGTGCAGAGCCTGCTGGCAGGACGCAAGGGGATCGCGCTTTTCTACATCCAGGACAAGGGCGGGAACGAACAATACAATATTTATCGCTATGCATTGCAAACCGGCAGGGTCACTCAACTCACCCACGCAGCCAGGAATGACATGGCCTATATCTGCGATCTGTCGCAGGATGGTTCCAGGCTGTATTACGGCCAGTCTACCGGGGGGCGCTCCCGCTCCGACTTGTGGCAACTGGATACCGCCACCGGGGAGAGGAAGATTATCCTGTCATCACAGGGGCGTCTGCTCGAATGCGGCGAAGTCAGCCCTGATGGCCGTTTTCTGGTTTTCTACGAATTTATCGAAAACAACGAGCGGTATCTGGGACTGGTGGATCTGGCGGCCAATCAACAACGCTATATCTTTCGCCAGCAGCAGGTGAATAATTTCAATGCCACCTTTGCGGGTCACCGGCTGTATTTCATGAATGCCATGGGGTCGGACAACTTTTACATTTGGCAATACGACATCGATTCCGGCAGTTTGTCAGCTGCCGGAAATCCCCTGCCCTTTCCACTGCAATCCTTCTCCCTGCAAAGCGATGCCCGACTGGCTGTCTTTTACTATCGTGCCAATCTGACCACCAAAACCGCCATTTTCGTTGATCGCTCCCGCAACCGAGTCAGCTACCAGCTCCCGGAAGAAAATCTGGTCGATGCCATTTTCAGCGAGACTGATCCAGAGATCGCCATTTTCATTACGGCCGATGCGACCCAGCCGGAGCGCTATTATCTGCACAATGCCAATGGTCTCAAGCTGATCTACGATGCCAACGAATCCGGCATCACTCCCGAACAGTTTGCCGAATCCCGATCATTGACCGTCAGGAGTTTCGACGGCCTGCCGATTCCGGTACATCTCTTCATACCCAACGGTACTTCCACACAATCACCCAAGCCTCTGCTGCTATGGATTCATGGTGGACCGGAAGAGTATATCGATCCCGACTTCAACAGCTATTTCCAGTTCCTTGCCAATCATGGGTTCATTGTCGCGGCGCCCAATGTCCGTGGCAGCAATGGCTTTGGGAAACGCTATGCAATGCTGGACAATGGTGACTGGGGTGGAGGTCATGTGCGGGATTCCATCGCCGTGGCCCGCTATCTTTCACAGCTGGATTTTGTCGATGGTGACAGATTATTCGTATTCGGGGAAAGCTTCGGGGGGTTCAGCGTACTTTCAGCCATCACGCAATATCCCGATACCTTCAGCGGCGCCATTGTATTCTTTGGCATCAGTGAACTGGCATCGTTTCTCGAAAACCTGCCCCGTTATGTCGACAAGTACCTGATTGCACAGATGGGCTTCGACCCCCGCCTGGACAAGGAGAGAAACCGGGCCATTTCCCCCTGGTATCACGTGGATCGAATCCGCATTCCGGTGCAGATCCACCAGGGGAAGAATGATTTCCGGGTGGCAAAAAAGCAGACCGATCTGCTGGTAGAGCGCATGAAGTCCGCTGGTCTGGCCGTAGAGTATTATGTCTATGAAGACGAGGGGCATGGCTTCATGCGCTTCTCCAATGAGGCGCTGGCCTATGGCCGGATGCTGGAATTTCTCCAGCGTCATGCAACTCCCAACCAGTGATCAGCTCGGTTATTCAGGTTTCATACAACACAATCTCGCCTTCCAGGCTCTTGAAGAATTCGACAACATCCTTGATTTGCTCCGGCGTGAATTCCTTGCCCAACTGATATTTACTCATGATGCGGATAGCTTCCTCCAGCTCTTCCACCATGCCATTATGAAAATAGGGCGCTGTCCTGGTGATGTTTCTGAGAATCGGAACGCGAAAGAACTTGCGGTCATCCTTGCCCAGAAATCCGCCCTCATTGGGAAAGGGAAAAGGCTCGGTTCTGAATACTTCGGTTGGTGGATTGTGCAGCGGGAACCGCTGTATGCTCTGCCCACCCAGGCTCGTGCCGGTGTGACATCCCTTGCAGCCTTTCTGCATGAACAGATTCATGCCGCGCTTGGCGCTAGCCGTCAGGGCCGTATCATCACCCAGCAGAAATCTGTCGTAATCCCCGCGGGTCAGCAACGTGCGTTCATACGCACCGATGGCTTTTTGAATATTCCCGAAACGCACGCTATCCCCGTCCGCACCAAATACCTCGCTGAACGCCTTAACATAGGCAGGAACTGCCGATACCTTCCTTACCGCTTCATCAGGCGTCAAATTCATTTCGAACGGCGCCTGGATCGGGCCCGCCGCCTGCTCTTCAACATCCCTGGCGCGGCCATCCCAGAACTGGCTCCGAGCCAGCGCGGCATTGAGTACCGTCGGGGAATTGAGATGGCTGGGATTCTTCAGCCCATGGTAGCCCACGGCTGTCGGCAGATTGTCATCTCCCCCCTGATCGAGCATGTGGCAGCTGGCACAGCTCACGGTGTTTTCTCGCGACAGGATGGGATCGTTGAAGAGCTGCTCACCCAACGCAACCCTGGCGGGTGTCACCGGGTTTTCCGGCGTGTTGACAAGCTTCAGCACCTCGGCAAAATCGATCGGTACAGGGTACATGCCATGATCCAGCGCATAGTCGCGCAGTTCGGCATCAGGCAGGTAGCGGATCTCCCTCGCGGGCAGCATCAGGATAGTTCCGTAAACGACGGTTGCAATCGTCAGAACAATAAGGACAGGATTGGGCATGGAGCGCATGGCGGTACCTCATGACTTGGGGGCAATGCAAAGTCATTCCCGGCATTGCCGCTGGCTGGCATCCGGCTTGCGATATCCAGTAGAGCGGCAGCATTCCAGCAACTGCGCAACGGTAGCACCTGGCCGAATCGAAAATCACACATAACGTATATATCATCTACATGTTATAGTGACCACAGACACAAATCCTTGAACGAGATCAAGACCATGAAACGCAGCAAACAGCTTTACCCCCTGTCAATGGAACACCATCTATCCCTGTCGCTGGGCAACAAGGCCGTCAAAGCCGCCCGCTCCGGAGACCAGGATGCCATTGCACGTCTCAGTCAGGAGATTGCCGAAGACTTCCCCGAGCGTTGGGAAACGCACTTCAGCAACGAGGAAGCAACGGTTTTCCCATTACTGGAGAACCACACCGACGGCCCGATACAACTGCTCATGGAGTTGCGGCGACAACACGATCAGATGCGGGCTATGGCCAGGGAGCTGGCTGCAGGAAACACCACAATACTGGAAGATTTTGGCCAACTGCTGAAGGATCACACCCGGCTTGAAGAGCGGGAGCTGTTTCCCATTGCCGAGGAACTGCTGAGCGAAGAAGAGCTGGACAGCGTGCTGGCCATAACATCCAGTGACAGGTAGCGTCATCGACAGGCCCGCTGCCTGCGGACCTGTCACAGCAGAATGAGGCTAGGAGCCTGTCCGAGAATAGGGAGCCTACTGCGGAAAAGCTATTTTGGCCCTTTTTCCCCCTGATTTTCGTCAAATATAGCCAATATTCTCCTCAAATCAGTGAAAAAAATGGCCTAAAATAGCTTTCCCTCGCTAC
>CAYTPO010000226.1:0-42329 GCA_964439815.1 uncultured Thiotrichales bacterium | reverse complement strand
TACCGATCTGCAGGTCACGGAACTCTTCCTGATCGAGATAGCTGGAGTGAGGATCAAGCCCGGACAACATGCCACGAATGGCGTTTTGAATCAGTGTCTTGTCATCGACAGTTTCGACGTAGTCATTCTTGATTCGCGCATAGACATCAGAGAATGCCCGCAATTCTTCCAGTGAGAGCGGTTGAATCTGTGTGCTCTTATCGGCAACAACGTTGTATACCGTACCCAGAGGCAATCCCAGTGAGATTCCAAGCAACAGACCGAAACCAATTCTAGATCTGGACTTCATTCAGTACTCCTAACCATAAAGTAACTACTCGGTGAGTAGTCAAAACAAGTGTAACTGCCCGGATTGCCACTGAAATCCGGCAAATCACGGCGGGAAATGCGAGTTTACAATCGTAAAGAGCATTTCCCAACGCAGAGATGACGGGTTTCAGGGGAAAGCCGGTTAGTTACACCATGAATTCAATGCCGATAGTATAACGACAAACAACAAAGCGTGGTTGCATATACCCAATTATATTGGCGTTAAGATGCATTTTTATGACCCCTTGCACCATTTGCGGGGATCGAGCGGCTTGGCGTCCTTGCGAATCTCGAAATAGATACCCGGCTGGGAGTAGCCGCCACTTTTCCCCGCCGTGGCAATGACCGAACCCAGTTTCACCTGATCTCCCGGCGCCCTGAACAGGCTTTGATTCCGACCATAGAGGCTCATGTAGCCCCCCCCGTGATCTATGATGATCAGTAATCCGAACCCTCGCATCCAGTCGGCGAACACCACGGTACCATTACTGATGGCGTGTACCTTTTCACCTGCTGGCGCCATGATGGTAACCCCGGGAGCCAACCCGGTTTTCTTCACCGTCCCCTTCAGGGGCCAGCTCAGGCTGCCCCGCAATCCCGCAAATCCGGCCTTGCCCTTGTCCAGCAAGGCCGGATTTGCAGCCGCAAAGCGCAGCCTTTCCAGCAGTTCATTGAGCTGTTCGCGATTTGCCGCAAGATCCTTCAGTTTGTTCTGCGAGGATTTCAGGCGTTTGTTCAACTTGGCAATCGTGGCACTACGCGTCCTGCGATCCTTTTTCAGGGCCTGACGCGTAATCTCCGCCTTCTTCTTCAGCTGCCGCAGCTTCTTCAACTCTCCGGACAGATCCTGGTTGGTCGACTCGAGCTTCTGCAAACGGCTACCGAGGATCTTCAGTTGCGCCATACGGGCATCATGCAGGTATCCGAAGTAGACCTGATTGCGCTGTTGCAGCAAAGCACCATCGGGGCGCAACAATGTCTGCATGCGAGCCTGGGCCGGCGCGTGATACAGCGCTCTGATATGGTTGGCAAGCAATTCCCTGTGATGCTGCAGTTCGGCGGACTCGGCCTGCAATCGCTCATTCAACTTGCCAAGCTTGTCGCTGGTGACACGAATACGCTTGTTGAGCTTCTTCAGGCTGCGCAGGTTACTGGCAACCTGCTTGTCCAGCATCTTGATCTTCAGCTGCAGCTTGCCGACTTCCCCCTCCTGCTCCAGCTTCTTCCTGTTCAGGGCCTGAATCTTGCTGTTGATGAGATCCAGTTCCTTCTTGACCGAATCCGATGAACTTTCGGCGCTGCTGACGTTCACTACTATCAATTGGCAAAGGAATAGCAGCAGCCAGACGACTGTCCTGGCCGGGAAAATTTCCCTTAATTGCTGTTTATGGCGGTTTTTTCGCAGGAACATGTGGTTATTTAATGTATATCAGCAGTTTAGTATTTCATTATTTACCTATTTAGCGGTAATATAAAACCATAACGCTTAACGAAAGAGAGGGCGAAATATTGTCTCAGTCTGCTGATCTGTGTGGAAGTATTACCGCATCCGAACTCTTGAAAAGAGAAGAAGATATCGAAAGGGCCTCTCGTTCACTGAAAGCCATGTCTCACCCGTTGAGGCTGAGGATACTGTGTACTCTGGGTGAACAGGAAGTCAGTGTCCAGGAAATTGTCGAATGCGTTGGCACCTCCCAAAGCAATATCTCGCAACACTTGGCGATCCTTCGGGATAAGGGTATTCTTGCATCGCGCAAGGACGCCAACCGGGTCTATTACCGGGTTGGTGATTCAAGAACCCTGCGCCTGATTGACATGATGCAGGAAGTCTTTTGCTCCTGACATCGCCCGTCAACCCTTGAATTGAATCAAACTACAACAAGTTTCCGCCATGTCTGAAATACTGGACTTTGTCCAGCGCCACCCCCTGCTGGTTGGCGCATTCATCATCACGCTCGGCCTCGTCATCTGGACCGAAATTCAGCGCCTCACCCGCGACTTCGGCGATATCTCGCCGCAGGAAGCCGTTCAGCTGATCAATCACGACGATCCTCTGATACTCGATATCCGCGAAAACAGCGAGATGACCGGGGGCAGGATCAACGGTGCAAAACACATACCGCTGAGCGATTTTGGCCGGCGGGCAAGCGAGCTCGATAAGTTTAAGGATGGCAAGACACTGGTCTACTGCCGCTCTGGACAGCGCTCGATCAGTGTCTGCAAGCAACTGAAATCCCGGGGCTTTGCCGAGGTTGCCAACCTGAAAGGGGGCATTGTCGCCTGGGAATCGGCCAATCTTCCTCTTGCAAAGAAATGAGCCAGGCTGCCAAGGTCACCCTCTATACCTCCGCATTCTGCCCTTATTGCATGTGGGCCAAGCGATTGCTGGGGCAAAAACAGAACGTCGAGATTCATGAAATCCGCATCGACCAGGAGCCAAGTCAGGCCGATATCATGGTCGAACGCAGCGGCGGCCTGATCACGGTGCCGCAGATCTTCATTGGCGAACATCATATTGGCGGTTATGACGACATGGCCGCGCTTGATCGGGAAGGCCGTCTCGATCCGCTGCTTGAGCAGAGCGCCGAGGCAAATGGCTGATGTAATCCGCACGGTCTGCCCTCACTGCCAGAAAACCGCCAGCATACCCACATCACTCATCAAGACCGACACTCCACACTGCAGCCATTGTCACAAACGGTTGTTTACCGGCCAGGTCGCAGCCCTCTCCGATGAGCGCCTGAAGCGCAACATCCGCCATGACCAGATTCCATTACTGGCTGACTTCTGGGCACCCGGATGCCGCCCATGCAAAATGATGATGCCACTGCTCGATCAGGCGGCAAAGCGATACCTCAATACCTTGCGGTTTGTTAAAGTCAACACGCAGGAATATCCCTCAACCATCAAGACCCATCGTATCCGGGCCGTCCCCACCCTGATCCTGTTCAAGCGGGGCAAGGAGCTGGATCGCCTGACTGGCGCGATCAAGCAGAAACAGCTCGATACCTGGATCAACAAACAACTCTAAAGGAACAACACCATCATGGCCGAAGAACAAGCCAACCAGCCACAACAGCAATTCGAGATACAGAGAATCTACATCAAGGACCTCTCATTCGAGTCACCCAGCGCGCCTGCCGTATTCACCAAGGCCTTCAATCCCGAGGTAGGTGTCGAGTTGAACACCGCACACCGCTCGCTGTCTGAAGGCGTCTACGAGGTTGAGCTGAATATTACGCTGACCGTCAAATCGGAAGGTGAGATGGCCTATCTGGTCGAGGTCAAACAGGCAGGAATCTTTGTGGCAGCCGGCTATCCGGACGAGCAACTGGCCCATCTGCTGGCAAGTTACTGCCCCAATATCATCTACCCGTTTGCCCGCGAGCTGATCAGCGAGATGGCTGTCAGAGGCGGTTTCCCGCAACAACTGCTGGCGCCCATCAACTTCGATGCGCTCTATGCCCAGCACCTGCAGGAAAACCAGCAAGGTACCGATACCGAAGCTGCCTCGGCAGAGGCAGCACCGGCCGAAGAGACATCCTCCGAAGACGTAAAGCACTGATCCGATGGCACCGGTAATGGGGCAGTCGATTTCAGTGTACGGCGCGGGCTCCTGGGGAACTGCGCTGGCCATTCATCTTGCCCGTATCGGTCATGACGTTCATCTCTGGGGACGCAACCGCGAGCAGATGGCGGCCATGCGACAAACCCGCAGCAACGAGAAATACCTGCCCGGCGTCGCACTGCCGCCACAACTGCACCCCGAAGACGACCTGGAGGCCGTGGCCCAGGCTTCCTTCTACCACCTTATCGTTATCCCCAGCGAACACTTCCGCGAGTTTCTCAGCCGCCTGCAATCCCATCTGCCCCAAGTCTGTCGCATCATCTGGGCCACCAAGGGTATCGAACACCAAAGCGGCAGCCTGCTGCACGAAGTGATCGAGGAGGAGCTGGGAGAAGACATGCCCTATGCCATCATTTCCGGTCCAACCTTTGCAGGGGAGGTGGCCCGGGGCATGCCTACCGCCATGTCTGTTGCAGCAGAAGACAGCGTACTGCAACGAGATGTCGCAGCCTTGTTCCACGGCAAGAACCTGCGGATGTACACCAGCAGCGATGTCATAGGCGTGGAACTGGGTGGCGCAGTCAAGAATGTGCTCGCCATTGCTGCCGGCATCTCCGATGGATTGCACTACGGCGCCAACGCCCGCGCCGCACTGATTACTCGCGGACTGGCCGAGATCATCCGCCTGGGAGAAGTCATGGGTGCCCATCAGGAGACATTGATGGGGCTTGCCGGTCTGGGAGACCTGATTCTGACCTGCACCGACAACCAATCCCGCAATCGCCGTTTTGGGCTGGCACTGGGTAGAGGCCATAATGCCGAAGCAGCCAAGGCTGAAATCGGCCAGGTCGTCGAAGGTGCCATCACCGCCAGAAGCGTGATGAAGCTGATGGCCTCAGCCGAGGTCGAAATGCCCATCTGCACCCTTGTCTACAGGATTCTCTACGAGGATCTTGCGCCGGAAGCCGCCGTACAGGCACTGCTGAATCGCAGCCTGAAAGCCGAATACTGAACAACAGAGTCCGGGCACAGCAGCAAACGCCATGTTCCATATTGCACTCCACGAACCCCGCATTGCCCCCAACACTGGCAATATCATTCGGCTGGCCGCCAACAATGGCTGTCAACTCCACCTGATCGAACCCCTGGGATTCCAGCTCGAAGACAAACAGCTTCGCCGCGCCGGGCTGGACTATCACGACCTCACCAACGTCACCCGGCACCCAGACTACCGCTCTTTCAGAGAGACCATGGAAGGCCATAGAATCTTCGCCTGCACGACAAAAGGCAGCACATCGTACGACAAGATCCGCTACCAGTCGGGCGATGTGCTGCTATTCGGCCCCGAAACATCAGGCCTGCCCGACACCATCCTCAACACCTTTGAGGCGAAACACCGCATCAGAATACCAATGAAGGCCGGCAGCCGCAGCCTCAATCTCGCCAACGCAGCCGCCATCATCAGTTACGAAGCCTGGCGGCAACAGCAGTTTTTCGGTGAAGACTGACCAACTCTTCGAGTTTCATGCGCTCCTGCACTGCCACCAGCACAATGCAAATACCGTTGAAAATCATTGTGTCAAGATTACAAAGTGCCAACCACTTCACATTTACAACCAGAAACCGACCATTCAAGACCATCTTCACTTGATTCCGAAAGGAGACGAACCGTAGCATAATACAGATAAGAGGGGTCGTTGCTACTTGAAAAAACCAATATCCAGGCAACGCTGCTATTACCAAGCTCAGAGGTATTACCCGAATCCGGGGCGCATACAGGAATAGATGGTACCAGATACCGGTTTCACGATGGTTTCAGAAAATTCTCGCTTCCCCCATGAACGAAGCCGGAATTTTCAAGCCACCGAGGAATCAGGCGCTGGTGCCTGACACCGTGTTCAAGCCTCGAATTCTGGTTACACCCAATACACGATTGATCAGATTATTCATCTGCTAACGGACTTTATCATTCAGTAACCACTCCTGGCTTGACCAGCTCTGCCCCCTATTTTTCTGTGCCATCGGGTTGATACCGACTGATGGCCATCCACTCTTGGGGTTCAAGATGGCTTTAATTTTCCGGCAGGCATTACTGCCAACTCTTCTACTTGCCGTTTTGCTGGCGATGGCCGCATGCAGCAAGAGTTCAACCAGTGAATCGATAACCGAGGGCCACAATCCTGTTACACCACCCCAGGATGCCATAACCAATCTCGATTCCACATTCTCGATTCCAGGCAATACAGCCAAAGAAGCGGAACCGGAAACCGACTCGATACCGACAACCAACACCACTCCAGAGACCATCAGGTTGGCGGTTTCCCGCTCTTCGATAGTGATCAATGAATTGATGCTCACCATCAATTCGGATAAGAAGAAATACTTTGCCGAAGACAACGATCGCTATCCCTGGGTAGAGATCTATAACAGAGGCGACACACCAGTTGACATGTCGACCTATGCCCTCAGGATGGATGGTGACCCAAAACGCGTATGGCAGTTTCCAGCAGTATCGGTCAGGCCAGGCAACTTCCTGCGGATCTGGGGATCGGGAAAGAATCGCACGGCAGCAGTCGCCAATCTTCACACCAGCTTTCCCCTTCACGCGGCACACAGGGTCGAACTGATCAGTGTCGATGGCAAGACGCTTTTCGATCAGCTCGACAAGCTGATCATACCGGCAGGTCAATCCTACGGGCGCTATCCGGATGGGGGTGAAAGAAAGGTCTTCTTCAGCGATCCCACACCGGAAATCGGTAACAGTGCCACCAGACAGCAACCCTTTGTTGTCAGCTGCAAACACCTTTCGCTACCTGTCGGCAAACCATATCGATTGACCGTAACCGACAACTATCCGGTTAGCTGGAAATCGGACAATCCCAACGTCACGGTAGACAGCAAGGGAACAATATTGGCAAAAAAGGATTTCATGGGCGTAAAGGGGAGAGCGCGGATCACCGCAACTGCCAAAACCGGTGGCGCAAGCGACTTTTGTGAAATCACCATCGTCAATTGGGTGGCAAACCGCTCCAGCCTGACAGTGGCAGCTACGCCTTCCACCGGGTTTCTGCTCACCAGGCAAGGCAACAGGCTTTACCACACAGCAGGTCCCAAATCCTACTATTCCACTGATGGGATGCGGACCTCCAATCTCGCCGGCAGCTTCCCCGAGCAACCCGACAAGCCCATTGTGCTGAACACCCCCATGGGACATTTTGCCAGGACTGGAAACAAGATCTATCGCTCAGCAGACATGGTGAACTGGACCGAGATAAAGACCACCAAACTGGGTGGATTGGTGCACATGTTTGACTATGAATATGATGAGGCATCACAGACACTCTACCTTTACAGCGGTGAGTATTCGGTTGACGCAACCAACCGTCATTCCGTGGTCAGAGGAAAGTTCACTTCCGGTGGGGCCGGACAATGGGAAGAGGTAAAAACCTTTGACTCCAAGACCAATTGGGAAAAGAACGGGAAGCTGATCAACGCCGTACGCCATATTCATGTTGTAACCGTCGACCCCTATACCGGCCATATATGGGTTGGAACCGGTGACCGGAACGAACATGCCAGGCTGTATTACTCCCGGGATAGGGGCAAGACGTTTCACTTGGTAGCGATGGGCTCCCAGACTTTCCGCACACTCTCCATCTGGTTTACAAAGGGATATGTGTACTGGAATACGGATTCGGAATCGGAAAAGCAGGTGATTTCCCGTATATCCAGAAAGCATTACACCAACACATCCGGCTGGCCGGCACTGACGCCCTTACTGAAATCGGGAAAGACGAGAAAGGGGATAACCTACTACCACCTGAAAACAGGCAGGATAACGAGGGAAGATCACGACCGTAAGATAAAACGCAATCATCCCGTTATCGCCATCGATGACCCACAATACCGATACGATGAAGTCATAGCCGAACTCGCCAACGGCTCCCATTGGTACCATATGTGGGTGAAGGACAGGAGCGGTTCCGATATTGTATTGATGTCCTCATCAGCTGAAGGAAAGATGAGAGATGATCGAGGCCGTGTTTTTGGCATCAAGGAGCGGCCGGATGGCACGGTCGATGTTCAGGAGCTGATTTCATTTGCAGCCCGGTCAAAAGGGCCACTCTCAAAATATGTTCAATGGATTCCGGGGTTTCAGGATGAGCAGGGGTACATCTACTTCAATGGCAGAGAGACCTGGCACAGAATCTACAAGACTGAGCTGGACTGGGTTGATCAGTAGTACCTGCTTAACCAAAGGATGAAGCCTGGGAGCCTGTCGGACTTAACGCTGTTTGGCTGCGCCCGCAGGAAGTGCCCTTGGGGTGCAAATCTCTGGATGGCGATTAAGTCAGCTTATCCTGTTCGCCAAATAGCGCTGCTATTCTCCTCACACGATAAACTGACTTAACCCCCAGTGATTTTCACTTCAGACGGTTAAGTCCGACAGACTCCTGGATTTTTTTAAACCACCATGAAACCGGTATCACAACCATTCCGCGAGCAGTTCACATAAGCAGTTACCCGGTATCTTGAATCATCCATCCCCGTTTGAACCTTGGATTCAGGTGAACATCAGCCGGGGAAATCCTTCGCATCCGGAAGGAAATACAAGATCCATCGCGACCCAAAAGGCTGTTAGCACACTAAAAAGATCAGATACCCGGCATTGCCCAACCGGGCGGCAATCACAGCAGCGTAGTACGCCATCGAGCCAGGTTTGGTGGAGTAGTAGTATAGTGGGCAAACAATCCTGTCCAGGACTGGAAACAGTCTTTTCTCCGACGATGACGAACCTGGCATTGACAGACTCCGCAATATTGCGATGCGAAGATATTTCCAAGCGCTTTGGCGACATCCAGGTTCTTGCAAACATTGGTTTCGCTGTATATCCCGGCGAGATCCTTGGCATCATTGGCCCCAATGGCGCGGGCAAGACCACCTTGATGGAGTGCATGACCGGATTGCTGCCTTGTGACTCCGGATCGATGTGCTGGAAGGATCAACCACTGTCACCACAACAAAGCAGCCGGGTTCTCTACTACCTTCCTGATGGCATCCTGCCCTATGCGGATCACAGGGTTGGTTCCGTTCTCGGTTTCTTTCACCAAATCTATGGTGCAGAAGACTCCCGATACCGGTTACTCATCAAACGCCTGAACCTGGATGGGGTTCTCGCCAAGCGGGTACACGCACTCTCCAAGGGCTATCGCCGACGCCTGCTACTCACCATCGGCCTGCTTTCCCCCCAACCCTTGCTGATGCTCGATGAACCCTTCGACGGTTTCGATCTACGCCAGACACTGGGCGTCATGGCATTACTGCGGGAAACACTGGCAGGGCGAACCCTGCTGCTATCGATCCACCAGTTGTCAGAGGCCGAGAAAATCTGCGATCGCTTTCTGCTGCTCAATGAAGGAACCGTGGCGGCTACAGGCAACCTGGATGAACTGCGCCAGCAGGCAGGCCTGACTGCCGGGGGTCTGGAGGAGGTGTTTCTTGCAATTGTCTAGGAGACCGTCCGAGAATAGGAGTCGCCTCATACAACTGCTTCTGCTACAGGAGGTGCGTGCCTTGCTTCTATCCCCCTCCCTGTGGATCCTGCTGGTGATCCTGTCATTGCTGGTTGGCTACAGTTTCATCCAGGCGGTTGACCTTTTCAGCCAGGCCAGCAAGACAGCGCTTGCCTACCCGGAACTGGCCAGCGGCATGAATCCCATGGAGGGCATTTTCGTACCCACCTGTGGCGCCTACTATCTGGTCGAGACCCTCCTTTTTCCCTTTGTGGTCATCCGCCTGGTGGGGCAGGACAAACAGACAGGCACGCAGAAGCTATTGCTGCAATTGCCACTGTCACCACTCACCTTGAACAGCATCAAACTGGCGGCGCTGGCAATAGCCGGTCTGCTTCTCCTTGTTCCCGGCCTATCTGCACTGGCCATCTGGCATTTTCTGGGCGGTAACGTCCATTATCCCGAGCTGCTTGCCCTGATTCCGGGCCATGCGCTCTACACCCTGACCATTGCCTGCATCGCCATGTTTGCAGCCGTGATTTCCACCACCCTGGCGACCGCCGCAATGATTTGCCTTGCGGCAACACTGGGCTCCTGGGTACTGGATTTTGCGGCCAGTGGTGGCGGCTGGATGGCATGGCTGAGCCAAGGCTCCCTGACAACCCTGTTGCGACAATTCGAAAGTGGCCTGCTGTCCTCGACAGCCATGAGCGGATTTCTCTCCCTGTCATTGCTGTTCTTCCTCTCTGCTTCGATCCTTCTTCATCCCGGTCGCAAATTGGGGAGTAAATTGCAGTCGCTGGCCTGGCTCTTCGGAGCTCTGGTCACGCTCAACTGGCTGGTTATGCAGAATCCCCTGTATCTGGACATGACTGAGAATCATCGGCACTCCTTCAACCCTGCAGAGACACAGGCGCTTGAGGCAATGCAGGCACCATTGAAAATCACGATTCATCTGTCGCGCGAGGATGGCCGGCTGTATGACCTCGAACACTCGGTGCTGTCAAAACTGCGTCGGGTGCTGCCGCGACTGCAGATCATCTATGCCGAATCCCCGGCAACGGGGCTGTTCGGCTCGCCGGAAAGCGACAACTACGGCCTGATCGAATACGATTATCAGGACAAGCATGATGAGAGCTATTCCACCAGCGCGCTGGAAATACTGCCTCTGATTCACGCGTTGGCGGGCCAGAAGGTAGCAACCAACCCTCAATTCAGCTACTCCGGACACCCACTGGTGGCCAGTGCATCATCGAGTCAATGGTGGTTTTATCTGGTACTACCCCTGTTTTTCCTGCTACTGGCCTGGGTATTCCAACACTCACCAGCTTCTTTCCATCTCTCAGGAGGTAAATCAAATGAAGGCTGACAAGACATTTTTCACCCTGACGGCCATGGCCATACTGACCTTTTCATTCATGGCCGCAGAGAGCGCCTCCGCAGAAGGCAATCCCGCAACTGCAATCGTAACCACAGTCACAGAAGATTTCTCGAAAGAGACCGTTGGCGCACCCCCCGTTTCTTTCACACCAGCAGTAGGCAACTGGATAATCGGCGTCGACAAGGAAAACAGGGTACTCGTCGTCGATGGCCGCAAATGGCGTCGGGGTCAGGCCTCGGCAGGCCTGGCCGACAAGGCTCGCGCCCTCTACGGAGAACGCTACGCCGAATTTCTGGATAATGTAAAAGCCTATGCCTACTACCCGTTCGCAGTCTTCAAACGGGTGGATAGCTTTTCCAACGGCATCATCTCGATGCGGTTCAAGGCGATTGCCGGGAGGATCGATCAGGGCGCCGGCATTCTCTTCGACCTGAAACCCAATGGCGACTACTATGCATTGCGCGCCAATCCTCTGGAAAACAACCTGGTGCTGTGGCGATTCAAGCACGGCAGACGAAGCTCGGTCAGCTGGGTGAGAAACGTAAGGACACCTTCACGCCAGTGGCACAACCTGACGTTGAAGGTCAAGGGTAATGTCGTCAAGGGTTACGTCAATGGAAAGCAGTATCTGGCGCACAAGTTGCCCGCCCCGGTAGCTGGCAAGGTTGGTATCTGGACGAAGGCAGACAGCGTGGTATTTTTTGATGACTACAAGGTAACGCACAAACCGTGACGGTCGCTACTCGGCTCACCGCCAAGCAGTTTCACCCGATGTGGTTTACTTGAGTTTCGGCTATTTACCTGCCTCTCCGCCTGTTGAATCCTCCGGCTTGCTCCACTCTCGCCGATTGATTGCATAACCGGTAATCTCGCCGACAAAAGGCAGTACCAGCATGCCGGGCAGCCGGTCAACCTGCCCGGGATCACGGTAGCCATGAATACCGATCGTCATGCCCAACTGGCCGTCACGAGGTTCGGCACGATAGGTGCCGAACAACCGATCCCACCAAGTCAGGCTGAAACCGAAATTGCTGTTGGTTTCATTGTCCTCGACGGAATGGTGGACACGATGCATGTCGGGGGTGACCAGAAACCAGCGCAACACACGATCCAGGCTGTGCGGCAGGCCAACATTGCCATGATTGAACATGGCGGTGGCATTGAGAACGACTTCAAAGATCACCACGGCTACGACGGGTGGACCCAACACCATGATCGTGGCAAATTTGATCAGCATGGAGAGGATAATTTCCAGCGGGTGAAAGCGTGCACCGGTAGTGACGTCGTAGTCGAGATCGGCATGATGGACACGATGCAAACGCCACAACACAGGGATGGCATGCACCATGACATGCTGCAGATAGATGACCAGATCCATGGCAATAACGGCAAGCAGAACGGCCGGGCCGAATGCTACCTGATAATAGTTGAGGATACCCCAACCCTGCTGCTGCGCCACAATGGCCACGCCGGTCGCGGCGGCCGGAAACAACAGACGAAGAATGAAGCTGTTGAGAAACACCAGACCAACATTACTCACCCAGCGCAGGGTTTTGGAAACCGTTAACGCCCGACGCGGCGCGCGCACCTCCCACACCGCCATGATGGCAAAGATGCCGAAGAAGAACCCGAGCCGCACAAACAGCTCATGCTCGAGAATTATTCTTTCCCAATTCATCCTGTATCACCCTGATATCTGTTGCCTGAACCCGAGGCTCGAACATGGCGACTGGCGCAAGCGCTGGCACCATCCATCCTCATTAACTGGTCTTGTTCTTGGTGGTGGCCCCAGGAGCCTGTCGGAGTATAGGGAGCCTACTGCGGAAAAGCCATTTTGGCCCTTTTCCCCCTGATTTTCGTCAAATATAACCAATATTCTCCTCAAATCAGTGAAAAAATGCCCTCAAATGGCTTTCCCTCGCTACGACTCCTATTCTCGGACAGGCTCCTGGCTTGTTCCGGAACGCCTGCAATCCAGCATCAACAAGACGGGCCAAAACCTCGGATTCAGGTGTTATACTCTGTATCGTCACATATTCAATAGATTCATTGAATATAGTAAAGATCAGGCCGGATGAGATGTCAACACAAAACTTCAAACATGAGCTGTTCAACCAGTTCGCCCGTGTCGCCAAGGCGATGAGCAACGGCTATCGGCTGGAATTGCTGGAGTTTCTCGCTCAGGGTGAACGCAGTGTCGACGCATTGTCCAAGGTCTCCGGGCTGACGGTAGCCAACACCTCCCAGCACTTGCAACAATTGAAGCAAGCCGGCCTGGTCACCAATCGCAAGGAGGGACACAAGGTAATCTACCGCCTCAGCGGACAGGACGTGTCAGCCCTGCTGGCAACACTGCGCGAGGTTGCAGAGCGCCATATCGCCGATGTGGATCGCCTGGTCAACGACTTTCTGAAGGTAAAGGACAGCCTGGAAGCGATACCTGCCGGCAAATTGCTGGAGCGGGTTCGGGCCGGGCTGGTATCCGTACTGGATGTACGACCTCCCGAGGAATTTGCCGCCGGGCACCTTCCAGGCGCAATCAACATCCCCCTGGACGAGCTGGAAAAACATCTGGACGAAATCAATCAGGAACAGGAGGTGGTCGCCTACTGCCGCGGGCCTCACTGCGTACTGGCTTTCGACGCCGTGGCAAGGCTGCGGGAAAGGGGATTCAATGCCCACCGCCTCGAAGGTGGACTGCCCGAGTGGAAACTGGCCGGCCTGCCGGTAGAAGCTCAGTAACCCGGCTGCCACTGCATCTACTCAATGAGCGAATACCGGAGCCAGACCGAACCCCGTTACGCGCTTTCAAACTCGGCGAGGCCCAGCTCCTTGATCTTGCGCGTCAGCGTGTTTCGTCCCCAGCCAAGCAGTTTGGCGGCTTCCTTCTTGTAGCCTCCGGTATGTGCCAGCGCCGCACGGATGAGTATCTCCTCCACCTGCGCCACGGTATCGACCAGCAGATGATCTGCTCCCTGCTCGAGTTCCAGCGTCGCCCAGGCCGCCAGCCGGGACTGCCACTCCTGCGACAGAGTTTGTACAGGCTCACCCGGAGAGGTTTTTTGCAGATCCGGCGGCAGATCACTGAGCCGGATTTCCTTGCCTGCAGCCATGACAGCCAGCCAGCGGCAGGTGTTTTCCAGTTGACGGACATTACCTGGCCAATCAAGCCCGGTCAGGCAGTCAATGACCTCCAGCCGTATGAACTTGGGTTCTTCCCCTGTTTCAGCCGCCGCCTTTTTCAGGAAATGCTGAATCAGCGCGGGGATGTCCTCACGCCGTTCCCGCAGGCTGGGTATCTGGATACGGATGACATTGAGACGATGAAACAGGTCTTCGCGAAATTTGCCCTGAGCAACCAGGTCTTCCAGATTCTGGTGGGTAGCCGCCACGATACGGACATCCACCTTGACCGGGTCTCTGCCGCCCACGCGATAGAAGGTGCCATCGGCCAGCACTCGCAGTAACCGGGTCTGCAATTCCGCCGGCATATCCCCGATTTCATCAAGAAAGAGCGTACCGCCATTGGCCTGCTCGAATCGCCCCTGACGCAAGGCCTGAGCGCCGGTGAACGCACCTTTTTCATGGCCAAACAACTCGGATTCCAGAAGATCACGTGGAATGGCGGCGGTATTGATTGCGATGAAAGGGTTGTTGGCTCGCGGCCCATGCTTGTGCAATGCCTGAGCAACCAGCTCCTTTCCAGTACCGGATTCCCCGGTCACCAGCACATTGATGGGCGATACGCTCAGCCGACCAATGATGCGGAACACCTCCTGCATGGCCGGGGATTCTCCAAGAAAATCCTGCGAAGGCGCAATGCCATTGGCAGGATGTCCCGCCTGTTCATGACGCGCCGCAAACGCGCGCTTCACCAGGGTAACCGCTTCCTGGATATCGAAAGGCTTGGGCAGGTATTCGAAAGCCCCACCCTTGTAGGCGGATACCGTGCTGTCAAGATCGGAATGCGCGGTGATCACGATAACGGGCAGCTCGGCGTCAATCTCCTGTACCTTCTCAAGCAATGCCAGGCCGTCCATGCCGGGCATCTTGATGTCGGTAATCAGGGCCGCCGGTATCTCCTGCTGCAATGCGGTGAACACCTCATCGCCCGTGCTGAAGGTACGTGTCTTGATGCCGGCCTTTTGCATGGCCTTGTCGAGCACCCAGCGGATCGAATCATCATCATCGACGATCCAGACGACATCGGTCAGGCTATTCATAACGGTAACAGGATATCAAAGGATGTCTCTTCCTCTGTTGATTCGAATTTGATCAGACCACCATGAGAAGTAATGATGGCCTGGGCGACAGACAGGCCCAATCCGGTACCGCTGGCCTTGCTGGAAATCAGCGGGAAAAACACCTGATTTTTCAGTTTCTTGGGAATGCCCGGCCCATTATCCCTGATACTCAGCCGCACCACGAGATTCTGCTGCTTGCCGCCAATGGTGTAGTTCCGCAGTATCCGGGTAACAAATCTGATTTCGCCGCCCTTTCCGGCCTCGGTGAGGGCTTCGAGTGCATTGCGAGCTATATTGAGCGTCGCCTGAATCAGCTGGTCCGCATCCCCCCGGAGATCCGGAATACTGGGATCATAGTTGCGAACAACGCTGATGCCGCTACCCGCCTCTGCAGTGATCAACTGGACTACCCGCTCACTGATTTCATGGATATTGATGCGGCAGTCGTCCGGGACGTGGCGAGGACCGATCATGCGATCGATGAGCCGTTTGAGCCGATCCGTTTCATTGATGATGATTTCCGTATAGGACTTCAGCTCGGGATCACTGAACTCGCCTTCAAGCAGCTGTGCCGCTCCACGGATGCCTCCCAGCGGATTCTTGATTTCATGCGCCAGACCCCGCAGCAGCGAGCGTGTCGCCGCGTACTCCTCCTGACGTACGGTTTCCTGGGCAATCGAATAGAGCCGGCCAATCGGATGTATTTCGAGCAACACGCCGCGATTGCCACCCAAGGCCGACATGGTCAGATTGACAGTGGCCTCGCGCTCACCCGCCATGGTGATATTCAACTCGCGGCGTGTGATGGTCTGTCCACTGTGCAACGTTTGCCGTGCCAGCGATTGCAGCTCGCACTCCTTGCCACAATAGTCCTCGACAGTGCGCCCCTGCAACTGCTTGTTGCTGGTAGCCAGCAGCATTTCGGCCGCCGGATTGAGATAGACAAACTCCAGCTCGGGATTGAGCTGGATCATCGCGGAATCCATGCTGTCGAGGAGTTGCTTGTAGTCGGGTTGCTGCATGCAAGATATTAAAGCAACTTTGATGCCGGAATTACAATCTGGAGGTTCGCAGGATATGAAAAGTGTGTTTTGGAGAAGAAATCAATAGCTTGCCAAGGGAATCCACCACTTCAACGTGAATTGTGTGGGTGCCACGATCAAGCTGCCTGAGCGTTGTACCACAGGAGGTCAGGCCCGTTATCCTGCGACCATCGATGACCACGGTGATCTGATGCCCCGCCTTGGTGCCAAGCGCGGGTTCGAGCGAGCAGTTGACTGAAACCTGCCCGGAGTTGGCACGTATTGCCTCATCATTCCCGGGAGAAACGAGCACGAGATTCTTGTAACGCGGCGGTGCCGTCGCAGCAGTCGCTGCACGATTTGGTGTCTTGCTGCCTACCGATCCGGATGCGCTGCTACCCGGTGGCGAAACCACATTGGGATTGCTGATCGTCACCTCTTCGACTGTGGAGAGATTGGGAGGTTTCTGGTCGGAAAAATGCAGTTGGCCGTCCTTGTCCACCCAACGATAAATCTCGGCCGAGCCAGCCAGTGGCACAAACAACAGCAATATCAGCAAAACAGGATTCATAGGTTATTAATCTAACGTGAAAGCGGTTTTCAGGCAAAAAAATAACCATTCAGCAAGTAGCCCTCATGAGCAGTAGCTGCTCGGATTGCCTTTGAAATCCTTCAGATCAAGGCGAAAAATATGAGTTTACAAGCGTAAATGACCATTTCTTAACGTAGAAACAATGGATTTCAGAGGTGAGCTGAGTAGTTACCCCGTCTTATTCATGGTCGCGGCTAAAGCCGATGATAAGTAAATGAAAGCCGTGATAAACCCTTGACAGGCCCGTTTCACCCAAATGGTGAGAGGCTTCAGCCTATCACGGCCCTGGCTTGTTCTGACACGCCTGCGCTTGCTCCTCACTCAAGTTGTAGCTATTGCGCTTCAGAGCGGCGCCCAGACGCACCAGTCCAGCGCCAGGATCCGCGATCCACCATGAATAAGACGGGGTTACGCAAAAAAGCCCCCGAAATCGGGGGCTTCTTCATACTGCTCGATCTAGGAGCCTGTCAGAGAATAGGGAGCCTACTGCGGAAAAGCTATTTTGCCCCTTTTTCCCCCTGATTTTCGTCAAATATAACCAATATTCTCCTCAAATCAGTGAAAAAAATGGCCTAATATGGCTTTCCCTCGCTACGACTCCTATTCTCGGACAGGCTCCTAGGAGCCTGTCAGACTTAACGCTGTTTGGCTGCGCCCGCAGGAAGTGCTCTTGGGGTGCAAATCTCTGGATAGCGATTAACTCAGCTTATCCTGTTCGTCAAATAACGCTGCTATTCTCATCACACGATAAGCTGACTTAATTCACCCCCAGTGATTTTCGCTTCAAACGGTTAAGTCCGACAGCCTCACAGCCTCCTAGCAGGAGTAGTACATGTCGAACTCGGCAGGCGTGGTCGTCATGCGAACCCGAGTGACTTCTTCCATTTTCAGGTCGATGTAGGCGTCAATCATGTCATCGGTAAAGACACCACCAGCAGTCAGGAATTCACGATCTGCATCCAGCGCATCCAGCGCCTGGTCGAGTGTGTAGGCAACTGTCGGAATCTTTGCTTCTTCCTCGGCTGGCAGGTCATACAGATCCTTGTCCATCGCTTCGCCGGGATGAATCTTGTTCTGGATACCGTCCAGACCCGCCATCAGCATGGCGGCAAAAGCGAGGTAGGAGTTGGCTGTCGGATCAGGGAAGCGAACTTCAACACGACGCCCCTTGGGATTGCTGACATAAGGAATCCGGATGGAAGCCGAACGGTTGCGCGCCGAGTAGGCCAGCATGACAGGTGCTTCAAAACCGGGAACCAGACGCTTGTAGCTGTTGGTTGATGCATTGGTAAATGCATTCAGCGCACGTGCATGCTTGATGATGCCACCAATGTAGTACAGCGCTGTCTCGCTCAGACCACCGTATTCGTCGCCGGCAAACAGGTTGTCGCCGTCTTTGGCCAGTGACATGTGTACGTGCATGCCATTGCCGTTGTCACCCACGATGGGCTTGGGCATGAAGGTAGCGGTCTTGCCATAATTATGCGCCACGTTGTGCACACAATACTTGAGAATCTGGTTCTGGTCGGCGCGCTTGACCAGCGTGTTGAACGCGGTACCGATCTCGCACTGGCCGGCAGTCGCAACTTCGTGGTGATGCACTTCGACTTCGACGCCCATCTCTTCCATGACTTCACACATGGTGGCACGCAGATCCTGCAGGGAATCAACCGGAGGAACGGGGAAGTAGCCACCCTTGACGCCGGGACGGTGTCCGATGTTGCCGTCTTCGTAAACTTTCTCGGAGTTCCAGCCCGCTTCGTCAGAATCGATCTTGCAGAAGGAGCCACTCATATCAGCGCCCCAGCGAACATCGTCAAAGATGAAGAATTCAGGCTCGGGACCAAAATAGGCAGTATCACCGATACCGGTAGACTTCAGATACTCTTCAGCGCGCTTGGCGACGGAGCGGGGATCACGATCATAGCCCTGCATGTCATTGGGCTCGACCACATCGCAGCGAACGATCATTGTGGCATCCTGGAAGAAGGGATCCATGACAGCAGTGGAAGGATCAGGCATCAGGATCATGTCTGACTCGTTGATACCTTTCCAGCCGGCGATGGAGGAACCGTCAAACATCTTTCCATCCTCGAAGAAACCTTCGTTGACTTCACGCGCCGGGATGGAAACGTGCTGTTCCTTTCCAATGGTATCGGTAAAACGAAGATCGACATATTTAACGTCGTTTTCCTTCATCATGTTTAGTACGTCACTTGCTGACATGTTGTTCCTCCAATTTCAGAGAGAGTAGTTAAGGCAATTCAGGAATCACAAATTCAAGAATCGGGATATGAAACGGGTTGAAGCAAAATCCCTGCCAAATGAGACCAGGATCACGAATCAATGCGCGACCGCAAGGATGCCAACAAATCACACAGGCCGCAAGGTTGGATAAGATGTCGATTGGAGTTGCCCTTGGCACATGACGCACCACAATGGTGCACTACCACATTGGTGCGCACCGCTATGGTGCATCCTCGCGAGTAAAGTAGATGCTGACCTTGCGGATTTCCGGCAGCGACTTTGCCAGCGATTCCAGCTTGTCGAGCACACCATCCGGGTTACCGGCCCACTTTACGGGCAGATAGACATCGATATCGATCTGACCATCCAGATAATGCAGATTGATCTTGTCGATATCGGTATAGAGTTCCAGCGGCACCCACAACCGCCGCAGTCGGCCCACGATCTCATCCCGCAATGGCAGATGCGCACAGGGCTTGTTGGCGGCATCATCCTCGGGATCGGTATGGACGGTAACATCGGTGATCTCATCGATATTGGTGACGATGGCCTTGCGCACGCTCTCGGCAATCTGGTGACCCTCCGACACACTGATCTTGGCCGGCACCTGAATATGGACATCGGCAAAGGCATCGCCGCCACTCTTGCGGGTACGCAGCAGGTGCATGTTGACGACGCCGTCAACGTTCTGAATCACCGCTTCGGTCTGTTTGAGCACTTCGTCATCGAGACTGGCATCGATGAGTTCCTGACTGCTCTGCCATAGCAGCTGCCCACCGATATGGATGATGAACAGCGCAACTGCAATGGCGGCATAGGCATCAAAACCCTTGAAGCCCATCAGACTGCCGCTGATGCCGACAATGACCAGCAGCGAGGAGATGGCATCGGAGCGATGATGCCAGGCGTTGGCTTCGAGCATCGAGGAGCGTATGGATCTGGCGACCCGGCGCGTATAGTGGTACAGACCTTCCTTGGAGAACACGGCCAGCGCTGCGAAGAGCAGGGCCAGCGGTGTCGGATGCAACAGCCTTTCCGGATGCAGCAGGCGATTACCCGCATCATACCCAATACCCAAACCGACAATGATCAGTCCCATGCCCAGCAGACTGGTTGCCAGCGTCTCGATCCGCCCGTGGCCGTAGGGATGCTCGTCATCCGCTTCGCGATGCGCTTCGTGTGCAGCCAGCAGCACAATGAAGTCACTGGCAAGATCTGCAAGGGTATGAATACCATCGGCAATCAATCCCTGGGAATGGGTAAAGACCCCACCCAGCAGTTGCGCCAGAGCCAGCAACGCATTGACCCCGGCACCAACCAGCGTGACCTTGCGGGTGGTTTCGAGACGTGTCGGTTCCTGATCGGCCATGGATATTGCCTACAGCTCCCGCAGCTTCTGTTTTTCAAGACTCGTTGGCTCAAAGCCGCGCGTCTGGTAATGGTCGAAGACCGCATTGACCACATCTTCCGGAGAGTCGACGACCTTGAACAGCGCCATGTCCTCCGACGAAATCGTCCCCTCAGCAACCAGCGTCTGCTCGAACCACTGCAGCAGACCGCTCCAGAACTGGCTATTGACCAGAATGATCGGGATGCGTCGCGACTTCCCGGTCTGTACCAGGGTCAGCATTTCCGCCAGCTCATCCAGCGTACCGAAACCGCCCGGAAGGACGACATAGGCCGAGGCGTATTTGACGAACATGACCTTGCGCGAAAAGAAATGCCTGAAGGAGAGCGCTATATCCTGATACTCGTTCCCTACCTGCTCGGATGGCAGTTTGATGTTCAGCCCGATACTGGGTGATTTGCCTCTCTGACCGCCCTTGTTGGCGGCTTCCATGATTCCCGGACCGCCACCACTGACGATGGCAAAACCGGCATCGGACAACTGAAAGGCAATCTCCTCGGCCAACTGGTAATCGGGGTGATCCTCTGGCGTGCGCGCCGAACCGAAGATGCTGACCGACGGCTTGATTCGCGCCAGGCGCTCGAACCCCTCGACGAATTCGCCCATGATCTGAAAGATCTTCCAGCTTTCATGGGTCAGCTCACTGTCATCGACAGGCAGCATTCCCGGGTGAACCTTGCGTTGTTCGTGATTCATCGCAGCAGTTGATTCCTTAAGTGTTAGTATCGGGAGCGTCCGACGCAGAGGGGGATTGTCCGTGATCTGTGGAGCGGGCATTCTAACGTGTCTACCAGCCCCCGCTCAAACCCGATTCAATTGAAGCAGGCAACTACTCAGCTCAATCCAATCATCAGAGATCACTATGGCCAACTCGAATCACCCACCGTTGATACTGGTTGACGGCTCATCCTACCTCTATCGGGCGTTTCATGCCCTGCCAGCACTGACCACAGCCGATGGACGCCCCACCGGGGCAGTACGCGGCGTCGTGAGCATGCTCAAGAAACTCCTCCGTGAGTATCAACCTACGCACATGGCCGTGGTGTTCGATGCCAAGGGCAAGACCTTTCGCGATGATCTCTACCCCGAATACAAGGCAACCCGCCCCCCCATGCCGGACGAACTCAGACAACAGATCGAAGCATTGCACGACCTGATCCGGGCCATGGGGCTGCCAATCATCGTCGAGGAGGGTGTCGAAGCCGACGATGTCATCGGCACGCTGGCCGAACAGGCCAGGCAGCAGGGTTACGACGTACTGATCTCCACCGGCGACAAGGACATGGCCCAGCTGGTGGACGACAAGGTCACGCTGATCGACACCATGACCAACCGGGTCATGGATCCACAGGGGGTTGTCGAGAAATTCGGTGTGGCCCCGGACAGGATCATCGACTACCTCGCCCTGGTGGGAGACAAGTCCGATAACGTTCCCGGCGTCGACAAGGTGGGCCCCAAGACCGCCGTCAAGTGGCTCGATAACTGGGGATCACTCAAGGGTGTGATGGACAACGCGGACTCGATGAAGGGCAAGGTGGGAGAGAATCTGCGCAGCGCCCTGGATCATCTCCCCCTGTCACGAGATCTGGTCACCATCCGCCTCGATGTGCCTCTGCACGAAACAATCGAGGATCTGAAGATCAGCGAACCTGATGAGGAGGCATTGCGCAAACAATACCGGGATCTGGAATTCCTCACTTGGCTGAAGGAGTTGAACGATGGCCCTGATGCCGGCCAGACCGATTCCGCCGGGGATTATCAGGCGATACTGACGGAAGAGGATTTCGACACACTGCTCGGTCGGCTGAAGCAGGCAGAACTCATTGCGTTCGATACCGAAACCACCAGCCTCGAATACATGAACGCCGAAGTCGTCGGCATGTCTTTTGCCATCGAACCCGGCACAGCGGTCTATCTGCCAATGACCCACGACTACCCGGATGCCCCGCAGCAACTGGATCGGGATTGGGTGCTGGCGCGACTGGGAGCACTGCTGGAAGACCGGAACATCGCCAAGATCGGCCATAATCTCAAATATGACAGGAATGTGCTGGCCAACCACGGCATTGTACTGAACGGCATTCGCCACGACACGATGCTGGAATCCTATGTCCTCAATTCGACCTCCAGCCGCCATGACCTGGATACCCTCGCCGAAAAACATCTGGGACATGAGAACATCCATTTCGAGGATGTGGCCGGTAAAGGTAAAAAACAGCTCACTTTCAATCAGGTCGATCTGGCATTGGCGATTCCCTACGCCGCTGAAGATGTCGATATCTGCCTGCAGCTGCATAACCATTTCTGGCCGCGACTGGGGCAGGAACCTGCACTGCAGAAGCTTTACCAGCAGATCGAAATCCCACTGGTTCCGGTCCTGTCGAATATCGAGCGTAACGGAGTCTATGTGGACGCTACCGCACTGCGGCAGCAGAGCCAGGAGTTGGCCGAGCGCATGCACGAGATCGAACAGGCAGTCCACGAAGCAGCCGGCCATCCCTTCAATCTCGGTTCGCCCAAACAATTGCAGACCGTGTTCTTCGAGGAGCAGGGGCTACCCGTCATTCGCAAGACTCCCAAGGGGCAGCCCTCGACCGCAGAGGATGTGCTGCAGGAGCTGGCACTGACCTATGACCTGCCCAAACTGATACTGGAGCATCGCGGGCTGGCCAAGCTCAAATCAACCTATACCGACAAGCTGCCAAAGCAGATCAATCCCCGCACCGGCCGCGTACACACCTCCTACCATCAGGCCGTGGCATCGACTGGGCGACTGTCATCAACCGACCCCAACCTGCAGAACATCCCGATTCGCACCGAGGCGGGGCGACGGATCCGACAGGCTTTCGCCGCCCCACAGGGCAAGCTGATTCTGGCGGTGGACTATTCACAGATCGAACTGCGCATCATGGCCCATCTCTCCGGCGATGAGGGGCTGCTGCAGGCTTTCGCCGAAGGGAGGGACATTCATGCAGCCACCGCAGCCGAGGTATTTGGTGGTTCGGTGGAAGAGGTCAAGGCCGAAGACAGACGTGCCGCCAAGGCCATCAACTTTGGTCTGATCTACGGCATGTCGGCCTTTGGCCTTGCCCGACAACTGGGTATCCAGCGCAATGAAGCACAGGAATATATCGACCGCTATTTTGCCCGCTACCCCGGCGTCAGGCAATATATGGAATCGACCCGCGAGCAGGCACGCGAGCAGGGCTACGTCGAAACGGTTTTCGGTCGCCGCCTCTATCTCCCGGACATCAATTCGCGCAACGGGCAACGCCGCCAGTACGCCGAACGCACCGCCATCAACGCCCCGATGCAGGGTACCGCAGCCGATATCATCAAGATCGCCATGATCCGGGTGGATGATTGGCTGCAAACATCGAGGCCTCCGGCAATGATGATCATGCAGGTCCATGACGAACTGGTTTTCGAGGTGGATTCCGGCCATGAAGAGGCGATGGCCAAACAGATCTCGCAGATCATGGAGTCCAGCGCGGAACTCAGCGTACCCCTGGTGGCAGAGGCCGGCATTGGAAAAAACTGGGACGAAGCGCACTGAAGACAAGCCATTGCTCCTCATTTACAGCGACGCGGCGGGCAGCTATTTGCACTTGCCACACAACCCTTTGAAACTTGCCAGACCCAGTCGATTTGCCAGGGGTTTCCCTTAACCGAATTTGTGGATCTACATCATAAATGTGACGTGGTTCCTTGAATTTTACAATTATTAAGTTGTGGGATCTGGATTCTGTGATAGACTTATCTACGTTAATAAGCGCTTAAGCCCAGCGCTTCCCCGCTATCCTCCCTGAGCGGGGGTAGGCTCGAAACCCCAAGTCGAGCCGTAAAATTACCCCGGCCTTATCCGCTTTGGCCGGGGATTTTTTATCCCACTACCAACTATTCCTGCAGCTCCGGCGCAAGCCAACTGTCAATCCGCTGATGGAGCTTGTCGAGCCCAAGTCCGCTACTGGCGGAGAAAACCTGAACCGTGGCACGCTCATGATTCGCCTTGAGCTGTTTCTCGACAGACATCAGCGCCTTGTGCATTGCATTGCGTTTGAGCTTGTCTGTCTTGTTGAGCAGAATATGTACCGGCAGATTTCGATGCCGGCACCAACCGAGCATCTGCCAGTCATGCTCGGTCAGCGGATGACGAATATCCATCACGATCACAAGCCCCTGCAGCACACTGCGCCCCCCGAGGTACTGCTCGATCAGCTGACCCCATTTGCGCTTTTCGCGTTCAGGCACCTTGGCAAAACCATAGCCCGGCAAATCCACCACCTGAGCACCATTGTCGAGCGCAAAGAAATTGATCATCTGCGTACGCCCCGGCGTCTTGCTGACATGAGCAAGTTGCTTACGCTGACATAACCGATTGAGAGTACTGGATTTCCCGGCATTCGAACGGCCTGCGAATGCCACCTCCGGACCGGTAGGTTCGGGGAACTGCGCAGCCGATGCGCAACTGATGACAAATGTCGCTGATTGATAGGGTATGTGCATTTGGCTTAACTTAATTGTGTGAATGTGGTATAAATGCGCGCCGTTTTTGGCATATTACATGCCCGCCGATGAACAGAAAGGTTTCTGGGAGATATTAGATGAAGAAAGTTGCAATGGTAATCGCCGCCGGTCTGGCACTAGGTCTGAGTTTGCCTGTACTGGCTGCAGGAGACAACCCAGAGGCTAAAAAAGACGAATCACTCTATGGTGTACCCTGGCTCAAGAAATGTTCCGGTTGCCACGGCAAGGATGGCAACAGCAAGAATCCCAAGCGAGCCAAGCTGGCGGGACAGCACAAGTCCTACATCATCAAGCAACTGAAGGCTTTCAAGGCCAAGGAACGCATCGACAAGGACATGAACAAGCAGGCTGCCCCCCTGACCGAGAGCGAGATGGAAAAGCTTGCCACCTATTTCTCTAACCAGGCACGCAAACCCGCCATCGGTGACGAAAAGGTCGTCGCACTGGGTGAGTCGATCTACCGCGCTGGCAACAAGGCCACCGGCGTACCCGCCTGTGCGGCCTGTCATGGCCCGGCCGGAGCGGGCAACCCCGCCGCAAAATTCCCCAACCTGGCGGGACAGCATGCAACCTATGTATCCAAGCAGCTGAGATGGTTCCAGTCCGGCGAACGGGCAAACGATGCCGGCAAGATGATGCGCAATATCGCCATGCGGATGACCAATGCCGAAATCAATGCAGTTGCCCAGTTCATTCAGGGACTGCAACCATAAAACGCTTTCATGCGTACGAAACAGAGGTGGCTATTTAGCCACCTTTTTTTTGCCCTGGATTTCTGAAGAGGCAGTCGGGATCTGTATAATTTGTCAATACGGATTCATCGCCTGGCGCTGGTTATTCGCATAATCGGCCCTATAGTCGGATAATGATTGTTTCACGACGACCTGAATCCGAGGCTTGAACGTGGAGAAATGATCCAGGATACCGGTTTCGCCCACAGGGCCGAACGGTATTTTTTAACCTGCCTGGAACCAGGCACTTGTACCAGGCACCGCTTTCAAGCCTCGGTTTCAGAGACTGCTCAAGCAGATAGATTACGGGTACGGCAGCCTCGATTGACCGAGGTTGTCTTAAAGTTTAACCATCCCTGGAGGGGAAGATGAGATTTGACATGAACTGGCTGAGAGCTGCTTTTCTGGTAGTCTCCGTTACACCACTACTTGCCTGCGCTGATGCCGATCAGAACACCACCGCACCATTGCCGGCCAAGGAACAGCCTGTCGAGGTAGCCCAGGCAGTTGCCAACCCTTCAGCACCCCCACCTGCTGCAAAGCCATCACCCACCGCACCGAGGAAATTCGAGGAGAGTGTTCACTATGTCGAGCTGTTCGACCCAGTACCAACCTCGGTTCCTGCCGGCAAGATCGAGGTCGTGGAAATGTTCTGGTACAGCTGCCCTCATTGCTACCAGATGGAGCCGGAGCTGAACAAGTGGAAGCATTCACTGGCAAAGGACGTGGAGCTGGTCCAGATACCAGGTGTTTTCAAGGATCAGAGCGGCAGACCCAACCCACACTGGGCGCTTCATGCCCGCGCCTTTTACGCCCTCGAGGCGCTGGGCAAGGTCGGCCAGGTTCATGATAAGGTCTTTGCTGCCATTCACGAACAGGGCCGCAGGCTGAACTCTATCGATGCCCTGGCGCGTTTTGTCGCCTCTCAAGGTGTCGACGAGCAGAAATTCCGCGAGGCGATGTCCTCTCTGGCTGTCGACACAAAAACCCGCCACGCTATCAAGCTGACCGAAAAATATGGTCTGACCGGTGTGCCTGCACTTATCGTGGCAGGACGTTACCGGGTTCTGAACAAAGCCATCACGGGATACGATGAAATGTTTCAGATTGTGGACTTTCTGGTGGAAAAGGAACGTTTACGCCTGAAAAAGGGCAGCTAGGAGTCTGTCGGGCTTAACCGTTTGAAGCGAAAATGCGTGGGGGAGAATCAAATGAGCTTATCGGCTAAGGAGAATAGCCGCGCTATTTGACGAAGCGGATAAGCTCATTTGATCGCCATCCACGCATTTGCAGCCAAACAGTGTTAAGTCCGACAGGCTCCTAGGAATTGATCTGACTGCTAGACGCGAAGAGTGAGAACCATGCACCTCGGCAAGGCCTCCGTCGGTTATAAGCTCGTTTTCAATTGATGAAGGAAGAATTGTGCAACGGATAAACGCAAAAACCGACTATAGCCGCATCAAGTTGTTGAGTTACAACGTGCAGGTAGGCATACCGTCGAGCAAGTATCGACACTATTTCACCAACTCGTGGAAACACGTACTGCCATTTCCCAAGCGCACCAATAACCTCGATAGCATCGCGGCTGCCATTTCGGAATTTGATATTGTCGGCCTGCTGGAACTGGATGCCGGCAGCGTACGCAGTGAATTCATCCACCAGCCCGAATATGTGGCACAGAAAGCCGGGCTTCCCTATTGCTATCACCAGGTCAATCGCGACCTGGGTATTGTCGCCCAGCACAGTTTCGCGCTACTGAGCCGATTCGAGGCCAGCTTTGTCAAGGAGCACCGACTCCCCAGCACCATCCCGGGCAGGGGAGCGCTGGAAGTACACTTTGGCGAAGGCAAGGAAGCGCTTGTCGTCGTACTGGCACATCTTTCACTGTCCGCTCGTGGACGAGCCCGCCAACTGAAGTATATCGCCGGGCTGGTCAACCACCATCGCAACGCTGTTGTCATGGGCGACCTGAACAGTCCTCTGGACAGCCCGGAGATGCAGGCCTTCTTCACCAACACCAGTCTGCACTACCCGGGACACCACCATCTGACCTATCCCAGCTGGCGCCCGCGTATGGCCTACGATCACATTCTGGCAACGCCAGAGATCTCCATCGAAGACCAACAGGTGCTTTACGTCAATCATTCGGACCATCTGCCCGTGGCCATGGACATTGCCCTTCCGGGAATGCAGCAAATACTCACCGATGCGAGGATGAGCGCTTGAAAGGATAATCAGCCAACACGATTTGCGGGTTCCGGCATATTGCCCGAGCCCATCAGACACACCCCTGACGGAAAAGGGGACACCAAAAAAAGGGAGAAATAAGTGATGGAAAATACTTTGGAATTGTCAATGACCGAGATCGAATTCCAGTTCGACAATATGGACGAATTCGATGATGTCGGTGTTTTCGATGTCGAATCAGAGATCATTCCGAGCACCGAAGTGCTGGATATGAAACTCAAGGGCGACGTCCCCGAAGTCGACGAACTGAATGTGGATATCAACAGACGTAGTGGCGGCTTCCCGGACCAGTTCGGAGTGAATACTGACGATATCGATGGATTCTACGACGAATAACATATGTCCCGCCCCGGGCCTGCCGGTTCGCCGGGGCCCTCTGCATATCTTGGGGTAGGATAATTTGTCAAAGGCACATAAAGACAAAAACAGGACGGATATTGCTGCATTGATCGAGGCCGAACTGGCCTCGAGCAGGGAGAGGATACTGGCGATTGTCGCTGGTGACGACTGTACCGGCTTGCAAGGGGAGACCGTGGCCCACCTGGTACCGGATACCTCCCAGCTCAGGCAACACCTTCTACCAACGGCAGCATTGTCTGACTATCAGATCAGCGAACGTCAGAAGGAGGTCAAGTCCATCATCTCCAGCTATGAACAGCGCGTGGGTGAGGACTATGATCTGGGTATCACGCTGGGTGAATTTGCCGAGAGTGCACCTCTGCGACTTACTGCGGTAACCTTTTTTTCCAGCGGCGCAGTAAGCTTTGTCGGGCTTGATGCGCTGGGACGATCCACCAATATGTACGATACGCTGGATCACTTTTCGATTATCCTGAAGAAGGTTCGCCGCAATCGTCATGCGGGCCCCAGAGCCCCGATTGAATTCTACAAGGCGGTGGATGACTAGGAGTCTGTCCGAGTTAACACTGTTTGGCCGCGCCCACAGGAAGTGCCCTTGGGATGCAAATCCCTGGAGGGGATAGGCGTTTGATTTGCCAGGATTAATGCCGATCCGAGCGTAGATGGCCCCGAGTCCCGAAACGAGCTGGCTACATCCACCCTATACGACCGACAAGCTATTGGAACAACCATGAAAGCACTCAATGTGTATGAAGAAAACGCACTCTATGACAAGAGTGGCGTGGTATGGCACTGGATTACACCAAAGACACTCGACGGCATAGAGTGGGAAACCATCACCACCATCCAGACACCCAATCTCAACAAGATACAAAAACCCTATCTGGCGCGCTATCTGACCACGCTGCGTGCAGCCTGGAAGGCACGCAACTGCGACCTCATCGTAACCCATGGCGAACCAATGGCCATCTGGACCGGTATCTTCATGCGCCTGTTCGGCGCCAGGGCTCGTCACCTCGCCTGGTCATTCACCATGCCGGACTATGACGGTTATGGCGCTGTCCGCAAGATGCTGCTGCGCTTCGGCATGAAGCACGTCGACCAGCTGGTCATGTTCTCGGAGATCGAGACTCGAACCTATCCCCCTCTGCTTGGCGTCGATGCCAAGCGATTCAGAATGATCCCCTGGAGCGCTGACGGCGCCAATGTGGACAAGAACGCAGCCCCCATGATCGAAGGCGAGTACATCGCCGCCATCGGTGGCGAGGGCAGGGACTATGCAACACTGTTCAAGGCAATGGAAATGCTGCCGGAGCGCAAGCTCGCCGTGGTTGCATCTCCCAAGAGCGTGGAGGGCCTGGACATTCCCGACAACGTAACGCTGTTTTCCAACATCCCGTTTGGCGATGCCATGAATATCGCGGCACATGCCGACTTCCTGGTCCTGCCGCTGGTTTCGGAAACCATCCCCTGTGGGCACGGCAGTATCGTGTCCCAGTTCTATCTGGAGAAAGCCACCATCGTTACCACCTCCCAGGCAATGAACGGTTACGCCTTCGCTGGTGAGAACGTGCTGGAGTATCCAGCGCAGGATGCCACGGCGCTGAAGGAGCAGATTACCCGTCTTTACGAAGACACTGGTCTGCGCGACACCATTGCTGCCAATGGGCTGAAGTTTGCGAAAGAACGCTGCTCGGAACCCTATACCATCGAGTTCTTCAATCAGTATGTTCGCGAATCGGGACTGCTGAATTCAGCATCCGGCACATCATCGACAGCGACGGTTTCGGATATCAGCTGACAGGCGCTACACGCCACGATGGAATAGCAATGATGGCGGCCAGCCACCGGCCGGAATCCGGATACGGCTCAGACTGGCGTGCGGCACTTCGATCTTGTTGAGTGCTGCATCAGCCATGCCAAGGACGTCGCCCAGAATGATGCGGATGGGTCCGCCATGTGTAACGACCAGCAAATGGCTGCCCATTTGCTCATTCAGCAGCGCCTTCCAGGCCTGCAAGACACGTGCCTTCATCGCTTGCGGGTCTTCGCCACCCGGCGGAGCAACGGCAAACGGATTGTTCCAGAATGAGGAAGCCAATTCCGCTTCATTTTCCCAGATCGACTCGATTTCCAGACCTTCCCAGCGACCGAAATCAATCTCCTGTAGGCTCGGTTCCTGCATCAGCGGGATCTCGCTCAAATCCGCCAGCGATCTGGCAAACCGATGGCAACGCCGTAGCGGAGAGGTGACCACCTTGTCCCACGGCCTGGCCACACCCAGCGACTGCCACATACGGGTATTCCCTTTCAGGGACAGCGGATCATCGGTCACACCCCGCAGAACATCCCCCCCCTGGACCTCACCATGACGCAGCAAATCGATAAAGCGATCTGCCGGAGGCATCGATTCCCCGCTGGATTTCAACGTCTTCACTCAGGCATGGTGCGTTGGGTGATGCTGATCGCCAGCGCCGCTGGCCAGCCTGACAAGTATGAAAGTTGCCGTCATGGCGGCAACATATCCAGCCGTCGTCAGCAGGAATCCGGGGAAATATTTCACCGTCTGAGCCATGAAACCAGTGATACTGGTTTCGCCAATATTGCCCGACAGGAGATAGAAACTGCCACTGGAGATGAGAAAGGCCGCTGCCGCGGAGACAATTACCATTGCCGTGAGCTGGAACAGCATCTTCCATTCTGGCTGATAATGCGCCTGCAGCCAGCGACCACCCAGCCACAATGCGGCATAGGCAGGCAGCAGAAAACCATAGGCCGGTGATATGCAGAAGCTGCTGACGCCAAACCGGGTAATGGCCAGAAAATCAATCAGCACGGCCAGCCCCATGAAGACCAGAAACAGACTCATGCGACGCAGAAAGAAACCACCTGCGATAAAGATGGCCCAGGAAGCATCGGGCAAATGGGTTACCGAACCGAAGTGGTGAAAGCGTGTTGCGACCATCAAGGCCATGAGCAGCAGGGCGATAGTGAATTCCTGAGCGGGTTTCAAGCGGATCATGGGCACTCCCAAGTGGTTGCTGAAGATATGCACTGCTCATCAGGCAGTAGCATCTGAAAAATCCTGCAATGATTATAGAATGATTGCAGCGCTACGTCTCCGAACGACCATCAATACCGTCTGGCGCGGACATCAGGCCACACTCCAGACAAGCAGCACCAGTGCTACCATTTCGATTATTTCCACACTGGCCCCCAGTGTATCCCCCGTAATCCCTCCGATACGCACAACCATCAACCAACGTAGCGCACTCCCGCAAAGTACCGCGCCCGCCAGCAGCCACCCTCCAGGCATCCCCAGCCCGATCCAGATCCCAGCAACCACTGCCGCCAATACCATCCACAAGGCAAGCCGAGGCAATCCGGCAGACATGGCGCTGGCCAGCCCTCCCACACGTACATATGGTGTCGTCAGCAGCAGCGCCAATATCGAAGCCCGACCCAGAATCGGCGGAAACATCAGCAACCAGGCCTGATCCCGCCGCAGCAACTCCTGAATGGCCGCAAACTTGACCAGCAGGAGCAGGCAGATTGCCGCAACACCCAGCGGGCCACTGGCAGGATCCTTCATGATGGCCAGGGTTCTCGCTGCATCCCCCTGGCCACCCGCCCAGGCATCCGCACTATCCGCCAGCCCATCCAGGTGCAGCCCCCCTGTTATCACGACCCACAACAGCAGAAGCAGCGCCGCACTCAGGATCACGCTGTCACGGGGGAGGGGGGCCAGCCACAACAACAGCCCCAGCAGCGCCCCAACCAAAGGGTAGTAGCACAGAGAGCGCGCCTGTGCTTCATCGCTGTAACCATTGATCCGTGGTACGGGAACACGGGTGAGAAACTGTACCGCAACCAACAGGGCCGACAGCTGTCTATTCACTGACCGACGAGACCGCCGCTTCGGCAAAGGTCGCCATGCCGTTGTGCAATGCACAAGCCTGCTGCAGGATGGGCAGCGCAACGGCGGCCCCGCTGCCTTCTCCCAGACGCATATCGAGATCCAGTAGCGGTTCGGCCTGTAATGCGTCCAGTACACGACGATGGCCGGGTTCTGCGGAGCGGTGGGCATACAGTAACCAGTCGGCCAGCACAGGCTGCAATCGGGTCGCCAGCAACGCTGCCACCGTGCTGATAAAGCCATCGACGAGTACCGGGACACCACGCTGACCACAGTGGATATAGGCGCCTACCAGCGCCGCAATCTCAAACCCACCCAATCGGCGCAGCACCTCCAGGGGCTCATCGGCAACCTGCGGGTGAAAATCAAGCGCTTGCCGGATCACCTGAATCTTGCGCACCACGCCGTCCCCATCCAGTCCGGTTCCCGGTCCGGCAAGCACTGATGCAGGGAGATTCAGCAGGGCGCAGGCCAGCGCTGTTGCTGACGTGGTGTTACCTATCCCCATCTCCCCGCCGATAAAGAGATCGACATTGCCGACAGCATCCCGTCCCGCTTCGAGTGCCAAGGCAAGCTGCCCGGCCGTCATCGCAGGTTCGGCGGTAAAATCGCGGGTGCCTTTGCCCAGATCGAGATTCCTCACACCCGGAACGCCGCTCGTGTCTCCCAGTGTCCCCAGATTGACGATCTCCAGCCGCGCGCCATGAAGAGCCGCCAACACGCTGATCGCTGCGCCGCCACGGGCAAAATTCTTCACCATTTCCGCAGTGACTGCCTGCGGAAAAGCCGAAACGCCCCGAGCGGCAACTCCATGATCACCGGCAAACACACAAATCGCCATCTTGGCAATATCGGGGCGCTCAGTCCCAAGCAATCCGGCCAACCTGACGGCCAATGCTTCGAGGCGCCCCAATGCACCGGGAGGCTTGGTCAGCATCGCCTGACGCTCGGTTGCAGCCTCCATGGAAGCCGTATCGGGTTGCCTGATGGCATGATCAATCCACGCCAATGTCATAGCGCCTCTCCCTTCAAGATCTGTGGCAGCCCGGCAATAGTGAGCACCACACGATCACAACGCCGCGCAACCTCCTGATGCAACCACCCCGCCTCATCGACAAAGCGGCGCGACAATTCCCCCATCGGTACAACACCAGAGCCGGTTTCATTGCTGACCAGGATAATTTCCCCCGGTGACGCCGACAACGTGGCAAGCAGCGTGGATCGCTCCCGCTCGAAGCGCCGGGGATCATCCAGCAACAGCAAATTCGTCAGCCACAGGGTCAGACAATCGACAAGCAGGCAATTCCCGTCTGCAGCCTTCTCTTCCAGCACGGCAGCCAGCTCGACGGGCGATTCCACCAGCTCCCAGGCTTTCGGGCGGCGGGCCTTGTGCTGCTCGATCCTCGCCATCATTTCGGCATCCCCAGCCGTGGCGGTTGCAATATAGACGACCTGCAATCCGGACTTCTCCGCCAGTGTTTCGGCAAGTGCGCTCTTTCCGGAACGGGCACCACCAAGAATCAGTTGCTTCATCACCTCAACTCCGGCAGAAACACAACGTGCGATTATTCAATCGTGACCTTCGCTTTTTTCAGTATTCTGAATTTCCTGGCTTCGCGACTGTCTGTCAGGTCAAGTTTTTCAAGCAGCTTCGGATTGACCAGATAATACCCAAACTCCATTTCCACGATATCCCCCGGCTGCACCGGTTGCGAAAATGGTATGGATCGCGTTTCTCCGGCATTGATCATGTTGTCCTTGAAGATCGAATCTGCAACCCAGGGCATGGCCGGCTTGCCATCCTTGCCCAGAATCCTGAAAAAAGGCACCGGTTTCAGCACCTGACTTTTACCACCGCTTTTAACCACAACCTTCAGAATCGCCATGCGCAGTGGTTGCAGCAGCAGTTTATGCGTCGCCTTGTTTTCGATTGTTACAGCAAATCCGGAATCATCCCGCCTGGCATTCAGCAATATGTATTGCGCCAGCATATCCGGCCTGTTTCTCGCGCCGGCAAAATCATGGGAGGTGTGTGTCTGCGTAATCCTGATGGTCGTGGCCGTACCGGAAACCTTCGGCATATGGCAGGTGATGCAATTCTTCTCCTCACTCTCGTCAGCCTCCAGTTCGGCGCTGCAAACATTCTGCCCCTGCTTGTTCTCGAAATGCGCATGACAACCCATGCAAACCTTGCCGGTATAGAATCCGGGGTTGGTATAGTCGATATTGTGATAGGGCGATCCGGTGGTTGTGGTCATCATCCCGAAAAAGGATTTTTCCTCCTTGAAGATGATCTTCTTGCCTCGATTAACGCTATCGGCGGAGAAAAACATCTTGGGATCATCGGAGAGAATATTCCGATTGTAGGAGTCGGCATGCACCTCGATATCCTTGATGGAGTGGCAATAACTGCAGGAAATCGCCTCCTCGACCTGGGCCGGGGATTTTTCCGGTAGCGCCGGCTGACCCGCCTTCAATGCCGTCAGCAGCTTTTCATCAGCAGGCGTATGGCAATCGGCGCAGCTGTATTTCTCCATACCGGAATGCGGATGCATTTTCCAGACTGCGTTATGTATCTCGTCCTCGTGAATGGAGGATTTGCGATGCGCGGAATCATGGAATTCGCTGTAGATCAGCGGATGACACGTCTTGCAGGTTTCGTTGGGGGTCAGTGCCTGTGCGGCAGGAACCAGCGAGAACAGCACCAGCAGTAAGTATTTTTTCATTGAGGGGTTTCCTTGAAATATTGGCCTGACCAGGCTGCAACGATCAGGTCAGAAAGATTGTCTGTCGATTCCGGATTGCTCTTGTTTCGAGCGGGTTTCTACCACGGACTCCAATAGCATTTTTTCCAGCGCATCCGCCTCAGGCTGTGAATCCATGATGATTTCAATTCTGCTATCGGGCGCATCTTCCAGGGGGATACTGCTCAAGACACCATCCGCCCTGTTGAAACCAATCACACCGTTGCTGGTCCTCATCACAGCCTTGATGCGTTCAGCGTCCAGCCCGCCGAGTAACAGGTACAGCTTGTCATGATCGAACAACCATTCTCGCCTGAATTTCCAGCCAATGCTGAAAAAACCATCATCTTCATGGCTTTTTCGCAAGAAGCCGATTTGCGGGACAGGGCTAGCGTCGGCATGGATGCTTTCCATGCGCAGCGCTTTCCCACTCGACGATGAAGGAGCAACATCGGCGTAATGGCGGGTCGTTTCCAGCCACTCAGGTTGCAGCCGGCCTTGCGATACCACATGCAGTGGCGTATCACCCAGGTTCAAGGTCTGCAAAAAGGTCTTCAGCACAGCTATGTCATCCCCACCATAGAGATCCCGCTTGTTGGCGACAATGCAATCGGCCACCTCGAGCTGTTGCCTGAAGGTCGAATGGCCGGTATAGCGGGCATCGGCAATCTTGCGGGCATCGACCAGTGTCACTATGGTTTGCAGTGCTATGGTCGCCCGATACTCCGGTTGCAACAGCGCGTTGATCACTTCCCTTGGATGACCCAACCCGGTGGGTTCGATCAGCAACCTGTCGGGTCTGGCTCGAGTAATCAGCTGATTCAGCGCCACCTGCATGGGCAAGCCAGCCGCACAGCACATGCAACCACCCGGTACTTCACGAAGGAAGACTTGCTGCCCGTTACCCGCCTCGCCAGCAATGAGCCCTGCATCAATGCCAATTTCACCAAACTCGTTGACCAATATGGCCCAGCGTTCGCTTTCGGGTTTTTGCCGCAACAGCGACAGAATGGCCGTGGTCTTGCCGGCACCCAGAAAGCCGGTAATGATATTGGTGGGGATTGGTTGCGAGATCAGTTTCATTCAATGGATTCCTTCAAGAAGCCGGCGCGCCATCAGATCAGGTTTGATGGCATGCCGGGGCAAACAGTTGCTCGATTCGGGACAGATCCAGGCAATCCTCCACCACATCCGCCAGTCGCTCGATATCTGCATCACGGCGCGCAATATAGTCGGGGCTGCAGGGATCATGCAACCCGGCCCACTGCAATAACGCATCACAGGCCTGCCGCTCATCGAACAGCCCATGCAGGTAGGTGCCCGCAATCTGCCCATCGGCAGACACCGCGCCGTCGGCACCATCTTCAAAACCGAGTACCGGCAGCTCCAGCGCAGGTCCGGTACTGCATCCTGCATGAATCTCGTAACCCCGGGCGATGACATTTCCCCGGAACAGCCTGCCGCTACGACGCACAAGCTGTTTCTCACCCGCCAACTCGGTACGAAAATCCAGCAACCCCAGCGCCTTGCTTGTTCCCGGTGACGATTCGATACCCAGTGGGTCTTCGATCTCTCTCCCCAACATCTGGAATCCACCACATATGCCCAGCACCCGGCCACCGTAGCGCAGGTGGCGCCTGATGGCCTCGGCCCAACCAGCGCGCTGCAAGCAGGCGAGATCGGCCCTGACACTCTTGCTGCCCGGCAGGATAATCAGGTCCGCCGCCGGAACAGGGGCTGCGGGCGGAATATATTGCAGGTCGACACGAGGATGCAGGCGTAGCGGATCGAAATCGGTATGGTTGCTGATACGTGGCAACACCGGAACGATAACCCGAAGCGTCTCCCCATGTGCGCTCTGTGGTTGCTGAACGGCGATTGCATCTTCGGCTTCCAGGTGAAAATCCTGCAAGTAGGGCAGTACGCCCAGCACAGGCTTGCCGGTATGTTCTTCCAGCCAGCGCAGTCCCGGCTCCAGCAACTTGATATCCCCCCGAAACCGGTTGATGACAAACCCGCGGATACGCGCCTGCTCACTTTCGCTCAATAGCGCAAGCGTACCGACCAGATGCGCAAAGACACCCCCCTTGTCGATATCGGCTATCAGAATCACCGGGCAATCCACCGCTTCGGCAAAACCCATATTGGCGATATCACCTTCACGCAGATTGATCTCCGCCGGACTGCCAGCCCCTTCGACAATGATCCGATCATGCCGTCGGGAAAGACGCTGGTGCGATTCCAGCACCGCCTGCATCGCCACCTTCTTGTAGTCGTGATAGCGCTGCGCCTCCATCGAATCGATGGCCCTGCCATGAATGATCACCTGCGACCCGGTATCACTGTTGGGTTTGAGCAGTACCGGATTCATATCCGTATGCGGCTCCAGCCCGGCCGCCTGGGCCTGTACCGCCTGGGCACGGCCAATCTCTCCGCCATCCGCCGTTACGGCGCTGTTGAGTGCCATATTCTGCGGCTTGAACGGTACGACACGAACTCCCCGACGATGATGGATCCGGCACAACGCTGTCACCAGCGTACTCTTGCCGGCATCGGAGGTCGTGCCTTGCACCATCAGCGTCTGCCGGTTCATTGTGGCAGCCCCCGAAGCGCAGAGGCCAGCCGCGACCAACCCACCTCATCACCCGGCAAGCCGAAACGGAGACTGGCGGGATTGTCAAACCGACGCACCAGAATACCCTTGCCGGCCAACGCATGGTGAATCGCCGCAGCATCCGGTGCAAGAACCCACTGAAACAACTCACAACCCCCTGCAGGCTCAAACGCACAGGAATCCAGCAATGCCCGCAACCGCTCGCCATTGCAGCGTAATTGCAACCGGGCTTGCTGATGCCAGTCAGTATCCTCCAGCGCCCTCGCAGCCACCCAGCGCGAGGGATGGCTGACGGTCCACGGTCCCAGCAGCCCTTCCAAGCGCTGCAGCAGAGCTTGCTCTGCCAGTACAAACCCGACCCGTGCACCCGCAAGACCGAAGAATTTACCCAGCGATCTCAGGACAATCAGCCCCTGTCGCCCCGATTGCGCTGCCAGACTTTGCTCCGGACAGCAATCCATGAAGGCTTCATCAATCACCAGCCAGCCACCTCTGGCGGCAAGCTGTTGATGCCAACCCAGCAACTCTGCCGGATCATAGCGTTGCCCGGTGGGATTGTTGGGGTGAACCAGCACCAGCACATCGAGCTGCGACAGCATTGCGTCAATCTGACCGGGCCGCAGGGGAACCACGCCATGCCCTTCCTGTCGCCAGGCAAGCGCATGCTCGGCATAGGCAGGAAAGATCATGCCAACACGGCTGGTTGGACGCAGACGCGGCAGCGCCTGGATCGCCTGCTGGCTACCGGCCACTGCCAGCAGGGAAGGTGCACCATAGTAGCGCCGCGCAGCTTGCAACAGACCATCTCCGGATTCCGGCAGACGCTGCCAGCAACGGGGCGGAATATCGGGCACAGGCCAACCCTGCGGATTGATACCGGTAGAGAGATCCAGCCATTGGGACAACGGAGTGGAGTACTGTCTTGCCGCCTCATGCAGCCTGCCCCCATGCTCAAGCAAGATATCGCCCCCCTTCAATCAACGCAATGGCCAACAACCACAACACGATGCCGCGCTGCACCAGAGCCATTGCCCGCGGAATATCGGCAGGCGTTGGCGTGTTGCCACAACCCAGTGTCGGGCGCTGTCGCCACTGACCGTGATACCGGGCCGAACCACCGAGCACAAGCTGTAGTGCACCCGCGCCAGCCGCCATCACCGGTCCGGCATTGGGGCTTTCCCACTGCATCCCCTGGCTACGCCAACTTGCCAGGCCATCATGGACATTCCCGAGCAACGCATAGGAGAAGGCCGTCAGCCGCGCCGGAATCAGATTCAGCAAGTCATCGAACCTGGCGGCGGCAGACCCGAATGCCTGATAACGCGGCGTCCTGTAACCCCACATTGCATCGAGCGTGTTGACAAGCCGATACAGCAGCGCACCTGCCGGCCCGGCAACAAGAAACCAGAATATCGCCCCAAAAATGGCATCATTGCCATTCTCCAGCACCGATTCGATGGTAGCTCGACTGACATCCTCGACAGTCATCCCGGCAGTATTGCGGCTGACCATCATGCCAACCTGCCGGCGAGCCAGCCCGAGATCATCCAGCCGCAATGCCTCATCAACACGACCAGCATGTTCTGTCAGACTGCACGCTCCGAGCGTGAAATAGAGCACGACGATGGCAGGAAAAGGGGAATCGAACCAGGCCACCACGACCACGGGAGGGATAACCAGCAATAACAGCAACAGCAGCCCACGCATCACGGTGGGCCTGTAAAGACGTTGCTCCAGCCATTGCACCCCACGACCAAACCCCACCAGCGGATGCCATCGCTTCGGCTCGCCAAAAAACCAATCCAGCAACAGCGCAGCAACAAGCAGAAAAAAAGCGTGTGTAAACTCCATACGAAACCACCATGAAAGCCTCCTCCTGGAGAGGGGATGTCCTGTCGGGACTACAATTCGACGCCTTTTTGTGCCTTGATACCTGCCCGGTAGGCATGTTTGATATCCCGCATTTCGGTAACGGTATCAGCCACTTCGATCAACGCCCTGTCTGCACCACGACCGGTTACAATGACATGCTGCATTTCCGGGCGTTGCTGCAGCGCTTCGATCACCTCTTCGAGCGGAAGATATCCCAGCTTGATAACGATATTCAGCTCGTCGAGCAAGACCATATCGAAGTGCCTGTTGCGCAGAAACTGCAGCGCCTTTTCCCACGCCTTTCCGGCGGTGGCAATATCACGTGACTTGTCCTGTGTTTCCCAAGTAAAGCCCTCACCCATAACGTGATATTCCACCTCATCGGGAAAACGCCTGAAGAAAGCCTCCTCACCAGTGGAAAAACTCCCCTTGATGAATTGCACGACAGCCACTTTCATGTCGTGCCCCAACGCACGTGCCACCATGCCGAAACCGGAACTGCTCTTGCCCTTGCCATTACCCGTCAGCACAATGACAATACCTCGTTCTTCGGTCGCCCTGTCGATGTTGGCATCGATGACCGCCTTCTTGCGCCGCATCCGCTCACGATAACGCTGCGCCTTCTCCTCTGCCGGTTTCATGATTTCACCATCCGGGGACTGCCTTTCATTTTATGAGCGAGAACATGCAACAGCGCAAATATCGCCAGGTATCCCAACGTGGTCTTCAGGAACATTGGATAGTACTTGAAAAACCGCACGCCATATTCAGCGAAACTCAGCTCACCAAAACGACCGGAGAAAAGATAGAAAGCCCCATTGGAAATGACAAAACAAAGTGTCACCGCCACCAGAGCGGACATTGCAAGATACATCAGCGTGGCAGGCGCAAATCCCTGATACCTTTGCAGCCAGCGCCCACCCAGCCACAGTGATCCATAAGCGGGAATCAGGAAAGGGTAGGCTGCCGAAATACAATATCCATTACTACCCCCCTGCGTAATGGCAAGATAATCAATCAGCCCCGCCCCGGCGAGAAAAACAGCCAGCCATCGCAGGCGCGATAGATAGAACCCAGCCGCAAAGAAAATGGCCCAGGATGCATCCGGCAAATGCAGGGCCGAACCAAAATGGTGATAACGCGTAACCGCCATGAACAAAAGCAGCACGAATGGCAGAAAATATTCTCGTATCATTTATTTATTCCAATTGGAGCGTCTGCCGATGATAAATCCCGGCAGACTGATGCAACTATTTTTCCGGGGCATTACAAAAAGTGATGGCCGTCGGATTGAGTGTGGTTGCAATACGCTCCCGGATGACCTTGCCATCTTTACCATCCAGCACCTTTATTCCCGGCGCGGCATCATCAGCGACACTGACCCAGAGCCGACCTTGATTATCATGCGCCAACCCACCGATACCTACACCCTTGATATCAGCAACCACAACAGGTTTTCCGGCAGCATCCACATCCAGTTTTCCAGTGGCAGGATCAAAACTGTACAGGCCATTGTCCTTGAAGCCGGCATAGCCAACGATGTAACCCCTGGTGGCAGAAGTGATTTCCATGCCGGTGATCAATCCGACCGGATGAGTGGTGGCATCACCATCATCCAGCACCACCCGCGTGGCATAGTTGTTCTGCGGATCGATGGTTGCGATACCACCAGTATATTCGGGCGCTCGGCTACCATCAAAACTGGCATATCGCCCTGTTCCCTGCACAAAGATCAGGCCTGTCGCTGCATCATATTCCAGCTCACCCGGATTTTTTACAGGTAGCAAAATGCCTTTCAATCCCTCCTTGCCCGGCGCAGTATCGATTTCAGTATTGGTCGCAATATCAATGACTGCCACATAGGCATCCTGGGGTGCATAGCTGAAATCAGCTGTTTTCAGACGCTGCATGGCAATATACAACTTGCCATCCACTGCCACCCCGGAAATCATATTGGGTGAACCATCCACATTATAGGCGCTCAGATCCAGCTCCCCCACCTTGAACTCGGCATCGGTTTTGGCTGCAGGGTTGACAATCCATGCCTTGCTGCTGCCATGGCGCAATAAATAGGCCCTGGTGTCGCTGACAAATACCAGACCCTGCGGATTGCTGCTGGCAGTCTCCTGTCCACTGCTATCCCTGGTAGAGAGTTGCGCCAATGCCTCAGCCGGCCTGGTAATATGAAAGCGAGTGACATTCTCGCCGCTGAAGCGCTCGATGCGGTAAAAATATTCCCCATCACAATTGACGGTAATATCGGAAACCGTCGGGCTCTGTTGCGTTACCCCGGAAAAAGGTGCCTCCGTGGAAAATACCGCATGGGCACCGGCAGAAAAGTCAGCTGCCACTGTTGCAATGACTGCTTTCTGCGCCTTGCCGGTATCAGTGCTATCCGATCCATCCGTATTGTCATCATTACAAGCAGTCAGCGCCAAAAGTATACTTGTGGCAAGCAGGGTGGTTCTGATTAAACCGCAATTCATCATCTTCATTCTCTTTTTTCTCCTGGGTAGGACATTGTCAAATAAAAGGCTCTACCCGGTTTGGGGTAGCCATTGAAATCTTCATAAATATCATCAGTAAAATTGGCCAGCTCGATGGCCAGTTCAAATTGCTGCAGAGGGTATTTCAAGCCAGCCGTATGTACGGACTGATCCCTGGCAGGCAAAAGATTTGCAGTGTCATACCAGGCATCATATTTGCCGGCATATTGGTAATAGAAGCGTGCCTTGCGCCATCGATAGTCGAAATAGAGATTGAGCGTGGTTTGCGCCTGGCCAGGTAGTTGCTTGCCTCTGAAGGCCGGAATGAAACTGCGGTTTTCGGTATCCTGAAAGGTACCCTTGATTTGCAGATGTGTCCGACGGCCAAGATCACTGCGCAGATCCCATTCGATACCCTGGATCAGCGCACCCTCGATATTGATGGACTTGCCAATACCCCGGGCGTTATACACCCGACTGATGGCATCCTCCACATCACTATAGAAGAGGCCGAGCTGTACTGAAGGATTATTGAAATATCCCACCAG